>CAZQYQ010000007.1:0-35484 GCA_964597625.1 uncultured bacterium | reverse complement strand
GACCTGGTGCGGATCTGGGCGAAACCTGACGGCGGAGCCTGGATCACTGATTCCGGGAATCACCGGATCCTGGAGCTGGATGCAGATCTTCGAACGACGCGCATCCTGAAGGAGTGGCCATTTGCGAAACTGCGGTATCCGCAGGGTATTCACGGCGATGCCGCCGGCCGTCTCGTGATTGCCGATACCGGCAACAACCGGGTTGTGCTGCTCGGTTCAGATGGTGAAATACTGCAGATTCTCGGGGGGTTCGGCGTCCAGCCGGGCAGATTCTCGCTTCCGCGTGAAGCGAAATTCGGGCCGTACGGATATCTGTTCGTTCTCGACACCCAGAACTGCCGCATCCAGGTCTATCGTGAACCCTGGGCGGCCGCCCCCCCGATCGAAAAACCGGCTTCTCTCCCGGTGGCGATTCCTACCGACTCGATGTAATTTCCGGCGATCGTGAACGAAACCGTTCAGTGAGAGTGGAGGGTTTCGAACTGCGTCACGTTCTTCAGCAGAGCCGCGATTTCCGGTTCTTCGGCTTCCACCGCGTAATCAAGCGGGGTTTTCCCGGCTTTATCCTTCACCTTGGGGTCGGCCCCATGGCCGAGAAGAAACACGACGGCTTCTTTTTCCCCGGCAGCGGCGGCCAGATGGAGCGGCGTTATGCCCTCGGCATCGATTGCGCCGACAGCGGCGCCCTTCGAGACAAGCAGTTTGTAGATTTCAACGCGCTCGGGAACATCGGTTTCCCCGTCGCCTGCGGCATAATGCAGAGCTGTCAGGCCGGCCTTGTCGGCCGCTTTTGCGTCGGCGTTCGCGGCCAGAAGCAGCTGAACCGGGGCCATGTCGCCACCGGCGATGGCCACCAGGAGGGGGGTGACTCCCTCGTCGTCTCTGGCATCCACTTCCGCGCCCTTTGTCAGAAGGAGCGAAATGACGGCCGGGTCACTGGCGGTCGCGGCATGATGCAGCGGGGTCATGCCTTCCCCGTCTCTGGCTTTGAGGTCGGCCCCGTTCACCAGAAGAAACTCGGCGATCGCTTTCTGCCCACCCGCGCATGCGGAGTGCAGAGGCGTCTCCCCATCAGGGTTTTTCAGGTGCACCAGAGCCGGTTTTGCCTTGACGAGACTCTGTACTTTGGCCAGATCGCCTTTCCCGGCGGCGGTATGAATCGGGGCGGCGAAAAGAGTGGAGGCAGACAAAAGTCCGGCTACGGCGATTCCAAGAAATGCGCGTTTCATATCTCTCGTTCCTTGTTCTGAAGTCCTGGGGAAAATCGTGTATATTCGAATTGTATCACGACGGCCGGGGGCGATGGCGTGTGACGGAACCCGGATGATACGATGTGGAAAAAAAGGTTGAAGAGAAGGAGCATGTGGCTGTGACAGGGAAAATAGTAATTGCGATACTATTTTGTGCGGCGGCTTTCTCTTCCGCAGGCGCAGATATGCCCGGAGATGAGGCGCCCCGCACTGGAGTGTGCCGGGACGGCTTGCCTTCGGATCAGCGCGACGTGAGGGTGAAGGGGGAAGCCGTGTCGGCCGGTGATCTGACAGAACAGGCTGCCGGATTGTGCGATGAGAAACGATATGATGCTGCGGAACCGCTGCTGAAGAGGGCAATACAGGCTGAATCAGGCTTCGCTGAGGCGCATTACCGGCTTGCAATCGTCTATCTGAAGACGGCTCGGCCGGCTGAGGCGGCGCAGGAGTATCTGAAAACGGCCGGGCTCGATGAAAAACTGGCGCGGGAACTGCGCATGCTGAACCCCATGTTTTCGCTGTCCGGGCCCGCGAAGGGCGTTGCTACGGAGTCCGGCTTCATCACGGCGCCGGGATCTGATACCCCGGCGGGACCTCGTGCCTCGGATGGGGTTGAAGTTAGATAATTATTGTTATATATAATACGGACCCATGAATTCGGGAGGATTTTGAGTGCATGGCTGAAGAAATTATTCGTGAGGGCAGCTGGATCTGCCCGAACTGCCGTACGAAGAATCGCGGGGCGCACGAGAAGTGCACTGCCTGTGGAGCGATTCGCGGAAATGTCCCGTTCATCTATGAAGAGGCCGGTCAGCAGATAACGGACGAAGCCGAAAAAGCGCGCGCGCTTGGCGGTGCCGACTGGGTCTGTCCGTTCTGCGGCGACAGCAGCCCTTTTGATGCGACAGCCTGCAAGGGGTGTTCGGCGCCCCGTTCAGAAGGAAAGCAGCGCGAGGTGAAGAACCTGGGTGGAAGCGGCGCCGGTTCAGGGCAATCCGTCGGAATGTCCCATCCTGCTCCTGACCGGTTACCGGATATCGATATTTCAACCGCGCGGCCGGTATCGCCGGCGGCTGCCTGGTTCTTCAAGATCGGCTGCGGCGGACTCCTGTTGTTGATTTTGTCTCTGATGGGCCTGGAATGCATGACCTGGAGCCAGGTCGTCGAAGTTTCGGGATTAGCGTGGCATCGGACCGTCGAAGTCGAGGAGTTGAAGACCGTCAGACATGAGGATTGGTCTGACCGTATGCCTTCGGGGGCGCGTGTCCTTGCCCGCGCGGAGAAAATTCGATCATATCGGGACGTGCTGGTCGGGCAGAGAGAGGTTGAAGAGACCTACACCGAACAGGAGCAGACCGGAACCCGGCGCGTGAAGACCGGTGTCCAGGATCTTGGAAATGGCCGTTTCAAGGAAATCTGGTCAGACGAGCCCGTCTACAGGGATGTTCAGAAACGGCGCCGCGTGGTGAAGCCGGTTTATCGGCAGGAGCCTGTGTACGGCACCTGGATGACGTATGAAGCCGATGAGTGGGTGAAAGTCGATACCGCATCCGCCAAGGGCACGGTGGAAATGCCTGCCTGGCCGCAGACCGGCGTCACGCAGCCTGTCCTCAACCATCTTGGAGCCCGCCGAGAAGCGGCGCGGACCGAGGAATACAAGGCGACGTTAAAGGACATCAAGAGCGGCAAGCTGTATGAGATCACGAAAATCGGCACGAAAGATCTGGATGCCGCAACATTCGGGAAATTGCGCCCGGGGACGAAATGGACCGCCGGAGTCAGCGGCCTTGGGAGCATCAAGGAACTCGCTCCCGTGGTTCCCTGACGAAGAATTGTGACTGCGCTCACGTTCCGCAATCCAGGGGATTCGCCGGACGGAAAGATCAAAACATGAATAACCTTCCTGCAATCCTCCTGACACCCGAAGCCTTTGAGATCTGGGCGAACCATTTCTCTGCCGGGATCTGCCTGCTCGGCGGTGATGGCCGCATCATCGCTCTCAACACGGCTTTGCAGGGTATGCTGCAAGTCACATCGGAACCCTGTTCCGGTAAATCGATCGCGAGTCTTTTCGCAGCGGATGCATCAGAACTTCTCAATACATGGATTGCTTCGGCATACGCGGGAAATGCGGCGGGAGGGTTGCTGGACATTGAGCTTCCCTCGAATCATATGCTTTGTCTGCAGACGCTCATTTCGCCCCTTCCAGTGGTTCAGCCTGGTTCTTTCCTGCTTCTCGGCCACTTTGAGAATGTCACGCAGCTTCGCCGCTCCGAAGAAGCTCTTCAACGAACTCTTGCCGGTCGTATCTCTACATCCTCCGCCCTGCTGACAAGAACCGAAAGACGGTATCAGACAATTGTTGAGACATCACCAGCGTGGATAAGCCTTTGCGATCCTCAGGGAGTCGTTCTCACCGTCAATCCGGCGGGATGTGAGCTGCTCGGGATGAAAGAGGCGGAAATCATCGGCCGCTCAGTCTGGGACTTACTCACGGTTCCCGAGGAAGCGGAGTTGATGCGCAAGACAGTCGAAACCATAACCTCGCGGCCTTATTCGGATCCCATTGACATAACTATTTCAAAAGGAAGCGGCGCGGCGCGGTTTGTGCAGGCCATGTTCAACCCGGTTGCGGGCGATGATCTGCCGTGTCGTCTGGCGTTGGTCGTCCTGGAGCGGACGGAAACCCTTCGGCAGATGAATGACACGCTCAGACGGGAGATTGAAAAGAGGATCAATGCGGAGAGTGAGCTGCTCAAGGCCAAGGTGATTGCCGAGAACGCGAACAGGGCGAAGAGCGAATTTCTTGCCAATATAAGTCATGAAATCCGGACTCCGATGAATGCCGTGCTCGGATTCGCAGCTCTGCTTCAGCGGACACGGCTTACGGAGATCCAGACGGATTATACGAACACGATTCTCTCTTCGGGACGTCTTCTGCTCTCGCTCTTAAGCGATATCCTGGATCTTTCCAAGATTGAGTCAGGAAAACTCATTCTGGAGGAAGTCGCGTTCGATATTCCCTCCACGGTTTCCGATGTCATCAACCTGTTCAGGCCCAAGGCCGACGAAAAGAAGATTGCTTTGAACGTATGCATTGATCCCGCTTTCCCGCAACCCGTCATCGGAGACCAGATGCGTTTCAGGCAGATCCTGATCAATCTTGTGGGGAACGCCGTGAAGTTCACATCTGTCGGCAGCATCACAACGCGGATACAGTGCCGTTACTGCACGAACGATTTTTGCGACATCGAGGCTTCGGTGGAAGATACAGGGATCGGCATACACCCCGAACAGATCGACCGGCTGTTCAACAAATTCACCCAGGCAGACAGCAGTACGACCCGCAAATTCGGGGGAACCGGTCTCGGGCTTGCAATAAGCAAGCAGTTGATCGAGCTCATGGGCGGCAGAATATCTGCAACCAGCACGCCGGATGTCGGCTCTGTTTTCGCCTTCACCCTGCGGCTTCCGGTAGCGGGAACGGCCAACACCGCGGAATCCTGCGGCAGCTCAGCTCAGGGAAAACAGATTGAGAAACCGAAGACATTCAACCTGATATCCGATCTCGGCAGGCGGCTCAACGTTCTTCTCGTCGAAGACGAGCCGCAAAGCCGGAAACTTACCAAAGACTGTCTTGAAGCGCTCGGGTGCTCCGCAACGGTCGCAGAAGATGGTTCTGCCGCGCTCGTTCATCTCTCGACGGAACCATTCGACCTTGTTCTGATGGATTGGCAGCTTCCCGGGATGGATGGGCTCGAAACGACTCGTGAAATCAGGGAACGTGAGCAAAAAAGAGGTGCTTACCCGACCCCGATCGTTGCCCTGACGGCCAACGCAATGAAAGGTGACCGGGACATCTGCCTTGAAGCCGGGATGGACGGCTATCTTCCCAAGCCGCTGGATCTGGAAATGCTGAGCGAACTGATCCTGCAGTATATCAACGAGGGACGGATAAGAAAAAATATCTAACGATATTTATAGGCTTCCGTTCACTTTTTTTGGGCTTTGCGTGACATCAGGACTTTTCTGATGTCTTCGATCATCTTATCGGGCTCGATTGGCTTGACAACATATCCATCAGCGCCCTCTCTGAACGATTTCATGAACGGGTTGGTGAAGGCTGTAACCATCAATACGGGCGTTCCTGTCCCGAACAGAATTTTCTTCTTTTCCTCAATTCCGCGAAGACGTTTGAGGGTTTCGATCCCGTCCATTTCCGGCATGGCGATATCCAGCAGAACGACATCGAAGGGCTTGTCTTCCTTCATTGCAAGCTCGAATGCCTGGAGTGCTTCCGCGCCACTGGCCGTGCATATGCAGTCAGCAAGTTCCGCCAGACACTCTCGAATCAGTTTCCTGTTCAGAGCCTCATCATCGACGACAAGAATTTTCCACACGTGCTGCTTCTCCTGAAGAAAATTTGTCCTCTTCCACTTTTGGACAGCTTATAACCCTGAAGTCACTTTGGCAAGCAGGCTGTGCGGTCTCATTGGTTCCCACCGCCCTGAAACCGGATACGCTCGATCTGCCTTCTGATATTCTCCGGGGTGCGTTGCCCAGCCGGGAGAGCGTCATCTCCCAGAGCCGGATCGAGGTCGTCGCTGTTGAAGAGCCCCGTTCTTCAGGTATTGGATTCCCGACTGCTTTGTTTCAGAAGAAAGGACGCCAGGAGATCAGATGCTTCCGCGCCTATTGAACTCAGCGTTTTCCAGAAATGCTTCCGGGTGGCCGACCATATGAATAATTTCATCAAGTATTGTATAATGGTCGAATTCCTCCTCGGCAAGCGTTAAGAAAAGCTTCCGATGATGTTCGTCGTTTGTTTCCCGGGCTTTTTCCCGGTAGAACTTCTCACTGGCCTCTTCGCTCTTGCGGGCTTCCCTGTAAACATCCGTCTGAGTGCCATCCAGATTGAATTTTTCTTTCCCGGTTCTGAGCTTTGCGAGAATATCCCTGGAGTCATCGAGAATTTTGCACCTGGAAAGATCAGCATTTTCAGCTTTTTCCATTTTTAAAATCGTTTCATAATGCCGCTTTTCGCCATTTGCAAGCATCGTGAAAATGTTTTTCATACCCTGGTTGACGGCTGAATTTGCTAACTTCCGATACAGAGCCTCTGACTGAGCTTCTTTTTCCATTGCAAACTCGTAAATATTCATGGTCCCCTCCTGAATTTATATAGATATATAAAGCGAACAATCAACATCCAAAGGTTGAACTGATCGTCGCGTTCAAACGCGAGACGTCAATACTCCTCTTGAAGAGCGGATCCGGAGAATTCTGGTAAATACCCAGGTTGTCCTCGAACGTGGGACGTCCCTCTTCCTGATAGAAAATTCCAAGAGGAAGTTTCTGCGTTTCCAAGGCTCGTTTGAAAGCAGCTTCACGACTCGTTTTGTCGTGAGTTTCGTCGAGATAATACGTGTGCTCTTTGAACCAGCTGAAGGTGTTCACCCGGTTGAAGGTGATGCATGGCTGAAAAATATCGACCAGGGCATACCCTCTGTGACGGATGGCTTTCTTCACGATCTCCTTCGTCTGGGCCTGATCTGCGGAAAAACCTCTCGCCACGAACGAGGCGTTCAGGGAAAGGGCGAGCGCGATCGGGTTGAGCGGCTCGCTGGTCACTCCATGGCATTGAACCGGGGTGACAAACCCCTTTCCGCTGGTCGGTGACGCCTGGCCTTTTGTCAGACCATAGACCATGTTGTCGTGGACGATGTTGGTGATATCCGGATTTCGCCGGATCGTGTGGATGAAATGGTTTCCCCCTTCGCCGTACATGTCGCCGTCACCGCTTTCTGCAATGACCGTGAGGGCGGGGTTCGAGGCCTTTATGGCGGTCGCCGGAGGCAGCGCGCGACCATGCAGGCCATTGAAAAAATGGGCGTGTATGTACTGCGGAGTTTTTGCCGCCTGGCCGATGCCTGAAACGAGAACAACCGAGGTGGGTTCGAGTTCGAGCTCCGCCAGGGCTGACTGAATCATGTTCAAGATACCGAAGTTTCCGCAGCCGGGGCACCAGGCGATATCTGCATCGTGGGCGTTGAAGGGATTATTGTTCACGGCTGCACCTCCCGTTCCAGGACGAATTCGAGCGACGTCTGCAGCTCCTCGACAGCGAACGGAAACCCGTCGTATTTCAGGATTCTATGGGCCCATTCGATATCCCATTCGCTCCTGAGGAGCCGGCCAAACTGGCCGGTTGCATTCCCTTCTATCAGAATGAGTTGGGGTGCGCATTCCACGAGTTCCCTGGCTGCGACGGGCAGGGGGAACAGCTGCGTGAAGTGAAGAATTGCGACATCCGGCGAGTCGATCCGTTTCACGGCTTCACGAGCTGCTTCCAGCGTGGATCCCCAGCAGATGATGAGATGGCTTGCCGTTGCCGGGCCATACAGATCCGGGGGAAGCGCTTCCCTGGCGATTGCGGCGAATTTTTTCATGCGTTTCTCGACCATGCGGCGACGAACATGCGGGCTTTCGGTAATGTGGGCCTGCTCGTCGTGCTCATCGCTGTCCACGCCGACCAGGCCGGTGCCCCAGCCGGGAATGCCGCGCGGTGAAATGCCGTCTTCCGTCACGGCATACCGGCGATAATCCGTGGTTGTTTCAATGATGGCCGGTTTGGGGTGGTGATCGGAGAGCTCGAACTCCTTCACATCATAGCAGGAGTCCATCAGATACTGATCCGTGAGGATAATGGTCGGAACCTGCCATGCATCGGCCCGGTCGAAGGCCATTCGGGCGAGGCTGAATGCCTGCTCGATATTTCCCGGAGCAAGAATCAATCTGGGGAACTCCCCGTGTCCCGCGTAAAGGGCGAGATCGAGATCGCCCTGCTCCGTGCGCGTCGGCAGACCCGTGGCTGGGCCAGGCCGTTGCGCCAGATGAATGACCATGGGCGTTTCGATCATCCCACCGAGGCTCAATGTTTCTGCCATCAGTGAAAAGCCGCCGCCCGACGTTGTCGCAAGTCCGCGGGCGCCGGCATACCAGGCTCCGAGAACCATGTTTGCCGCGCTGATTTCGTCTTCGGCTTGTTCCAGGGCGACTCCAAAATCATGGGCGTGTCCGGCCAGGAATGTCAGCACTCCTGTGGATGGGGACATCGGATAAGAGGAGACAAAATTGCATCCTCCTGACAGAGAGCCGATGCCTACAGCTTCCGCGCCAGTCATAAACAGGGAATGCACCGACTCGGGCTTGCCGGGAAGAACGATTGGTATTGCGCCGCTGTGGCGCAGTTCAAGACCTTTTCCATATCCCTTCTGCGCACTGGTCAGAATTGTCTGAAGAACCTCAGGGGCTTTTCCCGAGAACTGATGCTTGATGGCCCGATTCAGCAACTCGAGCGTGAGTTCGAATGCACCCCAGATAATACCGGCGGCTATTGTATTCGCAAAGATTGGTCCGCCGGCCTCCCGTGCCATGGCTGTCAGGCACGTGTCGATGATTGGGTGATCGACATTCATGGCTGTCTTGTCTCCAAGAACAAGCGTGCCGGGGCCTATCCGGCTTTCGAGATGAGCCAGGGCTTGGGCCCCTAATGGGATGCAGAGATCGATGCGGTCCGTCCAGGCCCGCACTTCTCTGCAGCCGATGCGTATCACGGTTGAATTACTGCCACCCCGGACTCTGGACATATATTCCTTGCTTGCAAAGACATGAAAGCCTTCGAGGCGGAATGCCCGGGTTAATACGGATTCAATCGTCTGAATCCCTGAGCCGGCTTCGCCGGCGAGAACGATGGAAACGTCATCCCGAGCGGGATGTGTCTCGAATGTCATTCGAGGATCCTCTCTCTCTCTTTTTTGATCCATCTGACGGGATCATGAGAATAGTATATCCCTGCTTTCCCGAAATGGCCACCCGCTGGAAAATTCCCTTGGCGAGCGCATACCCGGAACCCTCTTGCACACCGTGAAACGGGTATGGTATCCTGACCGTGCTGCGGGAATAGCTCAGTTGGTAGAGCGCCAGCTTCCCAAGCTGGATGTCGCGAGTTCGACCCTCGTTTCCCGCTCTGAAACAAGCCCCGGAACCCCTGATGGGATCCGGGGCTTGTTGTTTCCGGAAAACCCCATGCTCCTGATTTTGCTGATGGTTTTTCCGATTTTCCTTGCCTGTCATTCTTCTTCCTGCATTGCGACGTTCAGCCCGGAGATCTTCATCGAGCGAGTCGTAGTGCGCCAGCAGCCCGCTCACGTTCGACAGTCTGCTTGAATCAGCTCCAGGCAACGAAAAGACCCTGGTCGGCCTGGACATTCTGCATGGCTCCGATAAGCTGGTTCAACGTCGGGGAATCGACCTGCTCGTTTCACCCCCTTGAGAAAAACGGGCAACCAGTTTCCTGCCACGAAAATGGTATACTGGAAAAAAATATTGCGAATTCCTGCGCTTCTGTTTCAACGGGGTTTCAATCGATTGGAGGGTTCAATGAGGATTCTGGCGGTGATTCTGTGCGTGTTTGTTTCGGCAACGGCCTATGCGGGAGGGTTTTCCTCGTTCTGGAAGAAGAACGTGGAGAAACCCTGGAAAAAAGAGGTTCTGGGAAAAAAGGACAAGAAACCCGCCCCCGAGCCTCCGGCGCCGGTTCCGGTACCCACTCCCCCGGCATCGGTCTCAGACAAGGCACAATCGTTTTCCCCGCGGCAGCAGAAGGCGATCGACTCCATTATCGGGTTCTACCGCAGGTTCGAGGGTGAAGCCGCCGCGGAAGAACTCCGCAGCCGCTTCAGCACGGGTAAAATCCGGGTGGGCCCCGTGGAATCCAACGACAATGCAGACACCAACGTCGATACCAAGGTCATCACCCTGAATGAAAAACTGGCCGAAGAGGTGATCAAGGGCACAAGCCAGAAGCAGGAACTGGGAACGGAAGACTTCAGAGCCACGGCGGACTGGGCGGCGACCATCAAACATGAGTATGTCCACGTCGGGCAGCCGGCATCGTTCATCATGCGCTCCACGGCCCAGTGGATGACGACCAAGACGGGTTATCCCTCCGAGGTGGAGGGCTGGCGAGCCGGGTTCCAGTCGTATCTCACGTGGCTTTCCATGATTCGGGGCAAACTGAATTCCAACCTGGAAGCGGAGCGGGAGGAAGCCGCCGCCGAAGTGAAGGACCTGTGCGAAGGCTTTCTGAACTATCGTCAAAACTATACTACTGGATACGGCGATATCATTCTGACAAGTTCCGGACAGGACAAGGACCGGGTGACCCTCGATGAGGCAGCCAGTGAGGTCGCGGAGTTGAAAGCGAGCGCGGAACAGATTCTCAAGCGCACCGGCTTCCAGGTCTTCACCAACCCGAGAGTGTGCAACCCCGAAGAGGGCCAGGTCTACGAGCTGAAGGCATCCCTGCGGGGGAAGGAACCAAAAAATATCCTTCACTATCGCTGGTATGTCGATGGCGTCAGGATGGAGCCGACCGGCCCCGTTTTCCGGCGCACCGCAAAAAAGACCGAGAGCGTCCGGCTCGAGGTTGAAGACAGCTTCTGCTCGAAGCGGGATTTCACCTGTCATGTCACGGTGAAACCGAAGACGGAGCAGCCGAAGGCGCAGCAACCGAAGCCGGCTGCCCCGGCCGGCGGAAGCGTCACCGGAGTCGCCGAGTGGGGATGCCACCACATCCAATACACGATTTCCGGCGTGGAACTGGTCACCCCACCCACGATGACTTCGCCGAAATTCTGGGATGTATACTCGTATTCCGGGAAGGTTCATCACGTCGGGATCGTCACCATCTCCGGAACCGCCATCTCCGACAATCCGACGACATCCGAGGCTTTCTACTACGGGATCGAAGTTTCCCTCACCATCGGAAAGAATTCCAAAACCTTCAGCTACAGGGCACCGCCCGGGGAAAAGCTGAACAAGCCGTTCAACCTGTCCGTCGCCATTCCGGAAGGGGCTTCGGGCGGAACGTTCAACATGACCCTGACCCAGGTCAATCCCAATTACGGCAATCGGGGCGTAGCTGTGGAAGGGAACCTGACGGTGAAAGATGATTGACCGGTAGAAGAAGTGATTTCGCTTGCCTGAAATCCTGTGGACGGTGCTCCTAGTGGCTGCTGATCTGGCCGGAGTGGAGCATGCATCTTATCGATTTGATGCCGCTTTTTGCGCATTCACCCGGCATGTGGCCGCACGGAAGGCGGCCATCGGATTGTACAGGTGGCTTCGCCGGAGTTTTTTCGGGCGTTCCTTTTGGCGGTTGAATGGTTATTTGCGTGGCATTCACCGCCACGGCTGTGTTCGGTTCATTTGTCGTGCAGATGGATACCCGGATTGTATAGCGGCCAGGATTCCGGTATGCGTGGCTTGCGCTTTTCGCGGAACTTTTGCCGCTGATGGTTCCATCTCCGAAATCCCAGCTGACCAGGAACCCCGGCGACTGTCCGCTGTCAGCCGACTGACCGGTGCGCGCCGGCGGATGGCCCGACTCTACCGCCCGTTTGTAATTCAACAGAGCCAGCATTCCTTCCGGTGAGTCGGGGTCGTGTCCGTCATAGGGGTCGAATATTCCGGGAGAACCGCCGCTGCTGCTGCTGCCGCTGCCGGTTGAGGGCAACGCGACACTCATATGGATGGTTTCACCCGTATTCGCCACGGATGGGCAGGTCAGGCCTGCCGTTGACGGTATGGGAGGCTCCGGTTTTCTGCCGGCGGCTTCACGCAATGCATCAAGAGTTTCTTTGAAAACGGTGAGAGCCCGCGCGGCGGTATTGTAGGGCGGAGTCAGCCTTTCGAGAGCAGCGTCGGCGAGACCGCCGATTTCCGGAGAGCCCCCCGGAGATGTCACTGCTGCAGGTTTCAGCTGCCCGGCTTCACTTCGTATCTTTTCCGGCAGGCGCTCGAGAGTGCCGACTTCGCCGAAAAAGTCTTCGGGCATGTTGCCATCAGGACGCGCAATGCCGCGCAATTTCGATTTTATGACGATCCAGTCGCTTTCATTGGTCTGGCGTTTGTCCGCAAAATAGGCCTCTGATTTTTCGACGCGCTCTTTCAGGCGGTCAAAAGCGGCGATCGATTTCTTGTACTGAACTTCGTTTTTCCGCATGACCTGGGCATTGGCGGCGCCCTGGCGGCCTTGCTCCGCCAGGGCCGCCTTCCGGGCCTCAAAATCCGCAATAATAGTTTCTATACTATTTAACGAAGACAGCTCGCCGATTTTGAATAACTCATTTTTACAGGTTACGATGATGCCGGCGTGCTTGTCATAGCCGGCAGCCAGCACCTGAACAGCGAGAAGAGCTTCTTTGGGATCCCCGCCCAACGTCAGTGCCCGCCTGGAGGCTTCGGCCTGCCTGGTCATCGTCTGAAGGGCGCTTTCGGTTTCCGCAAGGGACGTTGCGATTCGTTTTTCTGTTTCCGGCAGTGCTTTGAGCGTATCTGTTTCTTTCAGATTGTTAATTTCGCGCAGCCCTGACTTCAAATCGTCGAGCGTGCCATCACACTCGCGGCAGAACTGCCTTGCCGACCTGGCATTCTGTTCCAGCACGGATTTGAGATACGCGGCTTCGTTGGCCAGGCGCTTCAGCTCGACAATGGTGTCTTTCCCGAATTTGACGGCCTTTGCGTTCTGGACACTCTGTTCCATGTTCTGCGCCTGCATTTCAGCGAATGTCGTTTCGAGGACATTGCGGGTATCGAGAGCCTCCCCGACCAGGAAAATAGCCGAATCCGCCGCTGTTGCCGCTGCTCCGGCCGCGGTGTGGGTCGCTGATTTCAGAAGGTCGTAGCTGCCGATCATCGTGCCGTGAAACGTGCCTTTCAGGGTGGCTTCTCCCATGATTTTCAGTTTGACGGCGGTTGATTCGGGATCTTCTCCGGCGGCGATATACTGCAGCTTGAGGCGCTCGATTTCCCTGGCGGTGTAATCAGCCGTTTCTTTATTGACCGATTCCAGTGTCGAACCGATCGACATGTTCCAGAGGATCTGAGTCGTGGTTTTGCCCTCGGCATACTGATTGCCGATATTCAGCACGGTATTCACCAGCCCGAGGCTGTTGCTGATCGTGGTTTTTCGGCCAGGTGACGACTGCGGCCTGTTGCCCTTCTTGAGCTCCGCATTGACGCCTCTGGCAAAATCGCTGCCGTATTTGATTTCGAGATCGGCAATCGCCTGAGTTTTCTGGGTGCCCGAAAGGTTTTTAATATTGCCTGCAATAATATTTTTGGCGGCATCCTCGTTTCCGCCGGCCACGGCCGCCCCGGCGATGGCGTCATTGAATTTCCGCGTTGCATTCTGCGCAAGATGCTCGTTGACCGCGCCGACAAAAACTTCCGCATTCCGGGTCTTTTTCGACGTATCACGTTTCTGAGCCTGTTTGATCTTCTCCGCGGAAGAGCCCGAGTAGAGATCTTCCGAAAGCTTGATTTTGTCGGCATTGCCTCCCGCAAGTTCGGCTGCCTTCGAATCCCGGCCGAGATATTTGCTCATGAACGCGGTGTATTTTCGAATTTCCGTATCGATATTTTCGATTTCGGCGGGATCGCTTACGTTGGACCGCTCACGATTGAGCCGTTGAATTTCGTTGTTCATCACCACCGTTTTTTTCTGCATCTCGCTATGGAAGGCGGCGGCCTCATGCATCGACGGGGACTGTGGGCGCCCACCATCGATGCTGAGCTGCAATTTGGCCGCATCGGCACTGGTGTATGCCAGGCCGCCCTCGGAGTTGATATAGGTGTTCGCATTTTTAAAATCCGATGGTTTCATGTCATACGGGGAAGGCATGATGTCGGTCGTAAGCTTTTTTGCCCAGTTTTCGCCGTCAGCGCTCTTGACGCCCTGCGATTTGAGATACTCGCCGACTTCCTGGTTATATTCCTGACGCACCTTTTTCACATGCTCCACCGTCAGGTCGCCCTGGGGATTCTGGAGTTGCCGGTCGGTGTCGGTGCCGGCCTTGTAGGTCTCCGCGTTCTTGGGCGGTGCAACCGCCAGTCCATGGCGGCTGGAGGCGTTCCGGATCAGTTCATCATTCTTTTCAACGAAGGCGCGTTGATTGTGCTGATAATCGCTGTCTGGAATTTTCCCGGCCATGGCCAGGTTGTTGAGCCGCTCATTATTCGCGAAAAGAACGGCTTTCTGCTGCTCCGTCGCCTGTCCTCTGGCGGCTGCCTGGGCGTATTTGACCAGGTCGGCATTGGAAACGCTCTGGCCGTTCGCTCTGCCCGCGCAGCCAAAACCGGCCAGAATCACGAGAAACGGGAAAATGACGGCAGCGGATCTGTTTTTCATATCAGTTTCCTATCGACTGTTTCATGCTGACGGCTGTTTTTGTCACACTCAATCCGGCGGGAGTCTGTTCGATAATCCGGTCAAGCAGGATCTGAGCCTGCTTTTTATTCCCGACGTCGTTGTAAAGACCGGCCAGCAGCAGCATGACTTCTTCCGGCTCTGCGGGGTCGAGCCTCAGAATCCGTTCAAGCTCAAAAATACCCCGCGGCAGATTCCCACTGCAGGTGGCCAGATAGGCCAGCTGGCGTGCCGCTTTTCCACAGCCGCCGTTCGGCAGCCATGTTCGCCGTGCCGCTGTTGCAAACGCAAGATCAAACCTGAACATCCTGGCATATGCATCGGCCAGCCGGGCCAGAAAGGTATCGCAGGGGTCTGTTTCCACCAGCGCTTCGTAAAGGGCTGTCGCCAGCCTGACAGATGCCAGGTCGTTCCGTGCCATATACGCGTCCGCAAGTGCCAGCACCACATCAGGGCTTCCCGGGTGCTGCTGAAAGGCTTCTTCCAGAGTCACCATCTTTGAATCGCTGGCTTCGAACCTGGTCTGAGCCCACTCCATTCCCGAGGTGAACAGCCGCTGTCCCTGGTCGGCCGCTGTCTGGAGCGCTTTTCTTCCAGAGTCGTAGAGGCCTGGGGCATGCTTTTCCAGTGCCAGCTTCGCCTTTGTGAAGTCAAACGTTTTATATGCTCCGGTATCGTATAGAAGCAGGCCAATCACGAGAGATTCAGAAACCAGGAATGCCACAAGAAGAAGCAGCGGTATGAAACAACCCCGGCGTGTTGCCCGGAGCTGCCAGATAAAGCTGAAAACAAAGATACTGCCTGCCGCAAGAACGTAACCGGCGGGTATTTGAATGAAAAAAAACGGCACCATGAAAAGAGCGCCGGACAGGAGAAAGCACGAAGACATCAGGAGGCCGAACAGGCAGGAAGCGCAGGATCTGCCCCGTGGTTTTTCCGATCCGGAATGGCCTGCGGCCGCATTCATATCTTGACTATTGTTCATATGGGTACGCTGATTCTCACCTTGCAGGCTCGCTGCGGAATTTTGCATCTGCCCCTTCATCCGGCAGCAGATTCCATGATACGCGGAGAAGCCAGCTGATAAACTACCGTCGATATCAATCGCTGTCGAGAGGAAATACCGCAATGGCAAAAAAATCCTTCCCGCTGTCAAAGGTCTATGGCCTATGGCCTGCTCGAGCCCCTTTCATCGAGGAGTGTTATGCAAATCCCGGGTGTCGGGTGGTTGATACGGACCTGGTCACCGTGTATTAAAAGATCATGCTGAAATCAAGCATGAATCAGCGCCAGGCAGATGAGCGGACTGTATGAAGACGATCTGATACTATGTAACGAATGAAGATTCGTACGACAATCTGGCTGTCGAATACAATGGCGTATGTGGCGCTGACGCTGGTCACGATGGTGGCCGTTTCGTCATATGTCGAACACATCGTCCGCCAGAAGACGATCGATGAACTGACTGTCGCAAGCCAGAATATCTGCGACATGGTTCAGGCGACGCTCAAGAGCGCAATCGAGAACTCTCTGCGCGCCCACGCCGAGGATGCGCTGCAGATACTCGAAAGTTACCGCAAACGGGCCGCGGAAGGTGAATTCGATGAAACCGAAGCGCGTCGCCGTGCCCAACGATTTCTGGTGTCGTTGAAGTTCGGCAAAACCGGGTATTACTACGGCCTTGATGCAAGCGGAACGCTTCTGTTCCATCCGCAAACGGAGTTTGTGGGTCAGCGATTGCTGCTGTATCCGTTCATTCGGGAGCAGATATCGAGACGCGAAGGGTATCTCGAATATCTGTGGCGAAACCCCGACGAAGACCGCGAACATCCGAAAGCGCTGTTCATGGTCTATGACTCTGCCTGGAACTGGATTGTGTCGGCGACTTCCTACAGGCGGGACTTCATTCACCTCATTCGCAAGGATTTCTTCCGGGAAGGTCTGCTGAGGATTCAACACGGGCATTCGGGGTATTCGGCAATCTTTGATATCAACGGCAATGTCATCATTCATCCGTTTTTTGAGGGAAAAAACATGAAAGAGGCGGCGGATGAGGCGTCCCGGCAGATCTTCGAAGCCATCTGCAAAAAGAAGAACGGTCAGCTCATCTACTCCTGGGTAAATCCCGGAGAACTCGCGCGGCGTGAAAAAATCGCCATCTTCAAATACCTGCCGGAGTTCGGCTGGATCGTCCTTTCGACCTACTACCTCGACGAGGTGATGACCTCGCTTTCAACATTGCGGCATGCAATTGTGATCATCACGCTTCTTTCCCTTCTGGCGGTTTTTGCTCTCAATTATGGAATCGGCTCTTTTATAGCAAGTCCTATAAATGGGCTTGTCGAATCCGCAAAGACGATATCGGCCGGTGATCTCGAGCATCGCGCGACCCCGGCACGCATTGAAGAACTCGGTCTTTTGGCGGACAGTTTCAACACCATGACCGGAAAACTCCATTCCACGATGGCGACGTTATCCCGTATCGTCGAAGCCATGCCTTCCGGTCTTGTTACGTTGACGGCAGACGGAAACGTCGTTCAGTGGAACCGGGCCGCCGGCGAAATGACAGGCATCTCTTCGGCGACGGGCGCTTCCTTCTGGGAGCTGTTCCCGGCTCTCGAGAAGTATCGTCACGATTTTGACCGGATGATTGCTGACGGAGAACCTGTTGAGATGCTTTGCGAGCGGATCGAGCTGGGAAGCGCCCGGTACGTCAATCTCTTCCTCTTTCCCATTGAGCTTGATTACAAGCGAGGGGGTGTCATCCGGCTCGACGACGTGACGGAGGCTACGGTCAGGGAACAGTCTTTGCGCCAGATCCAGAAGATGGATACCATCGGAAATCTCGCCGGAGGGATCGCTCACGACTTCAATAATGCGCTGAGCGGGATCGTAGGCACGGTCTCTTTGCTGAATTACATGCTTGAGACAGAAAACATTCAGCCCGACAAGTTGAAGCAGTATCTTGGAATCATCGAAAGTTCCGGCCGTAAAGCCACAAATCTTGTTCAGCAGCTGCTTTCCCTTGCCCGCAAAAGCGAGATCATCCTTGTTCCGACGGACCTGAGGCTGATCATCAAGGGCCTTGTCACCATCTGCGCCAATGCTTTCGACCGGTGCGTCGAGGTCCAGGTCAGGCCGATGGCTGAGCCGGCACTGGTGCGTGGCGATCCGAACCAGCTCGAGCAGGTTCTGCTGAATCTGGCGATCAACGGATACCACTCGATGACTCTGATGCGTCCGCCGGGTGAGCGGCAGGGCGGCCGTCTGTCGATCGGTATCGAACGGGTGAATGTCGACGAAACATACTGCCGGCTCCACCCGGATGCTCATTGCGGCCCCTACTGGACTGTATCCGTCCAGGATCAGGGAGTCGGCATCGACCCGGTCACGCAGGCGCGAATGTTCGAGCCGTTTTTCACGACGAAAGCCCAGCATCAGGGCACCGGGCTGGGGTTGTCGATGGCTTACAGCATCATCCATCAGCATGGTGGTTTCATCAAGATTTATTCCGAGATCGGTATCGGCTCCAATTTCATCGTTCACATTCCGGTGTATGCGGGAGCATCAGGGGAAGGCGCTGAGAAGCCGAAGCCGGTGATTCCTCGCGGATCCGGCCTTGTTCTCGTTATCGACGATGAATCGACCGTTCGTGAAACCGCGCGTGCCATGCTGAAGTCATGCGGGTATGACGTTCTGGTGCCGGATGGCCCTCTCGATGCTCTGGAAGTGTTTGCGGCACGCCATTCCGAAATTTCGGTCGTTCTTCTCGATGTGATCATGCCGAAGCTTTCAGGGCGGGAAGTGTTCGAGCGACTGCATGCGATTGACCCGAATGTGCGTGTGCTGCTGGCTTCCGGATACACGCAGGACGAACGCGTGGATGATCTCCTTGCCATGGGCATTCGCGAGTTCATTCAGAAACCATTCACGTTCGAGTCGCTTGCGATGGCCATTTCCAGAGTCATGACGTGATCTTTCCCTTTACAGACAGGGTTGTGCCGGGCTAGAATCCTCCCATCGCGGCGCATCAAAAAAAGCCTGCGATGAACCTGAAGAAACAGATAAGGAGAGTTTTCATGAAGCGTTTCGCATGTATTCTGATGGCTGTGTTAGCTGCCGCAACGGTGTTTGCCGCCGATATGGTCGACAATCCGTCTTATGCCGCCTGGTCGAAGTTCAAGATCGGCACGGAGCTGAAATACAAGCAGGTTTCAGAAGTTGCGAACATGAAGACCGAGAGCGAAATCACCTACAAGCTTGTCGAACTGACCCCTGAAAAGGCCGTCGTCGAGATGGGCGGCGCATCGGTTGTCGCGGGGAACAAGATGGAACTGCCGCCGACCAGGATGGATCACTCTGCCAAGGTCGAGAACACCAAGGTCGACCCGAAAATGGCTGAGCTGCTCAAGGCGGACGCGAAGACCAGCGAAGAGCAGGTCACCGTTCCGGCGGGCACCTTCAAGTGCAAAGTCGTCGACACAAAGGTAAATCAGCAGGGTTCCGAAGTCTCTTCGAAGATCTGGGCTTCCGATGAAGTGCCCGGCAGCCTCGTGAAGATGGTTACCGTCATGACCGCCCCGATGAAGAGCGAAACCACGATGGAACTGGTCGAGAAAAAACTGCCCTGACGTCAAAGATCGTCATCAAGAGAAAAAACGCCCCTTCCTGATTTTGCGGAAGGGGCGTTTTCGATTCTTGGGAATAGTTCAGGAGCCCCGTCTGCCTCCTGCCCTGATCACTTCTTCGCAGGAAATCGTTTCGAGCCGTCCGGGAAAGAGGCATAACAAAAACCAGCGAAGAGGGGTTTCGGGATTTTCTCTCACGAAGCCCGTGACCGCGGCCACGTATGCGCGTGCGCAGAGTTCGTGCGGAACGGAGAATATGCCTGAGCTGACAGCCGGAAACGCGATCGATGACCAGTTTTGCTCGTCCGCGATGTGAAAAGCCGCCTGCAACGCTTTTTCCAGGAGTTTTTCCTCATCCCCCTCGCCCAGCCGCGGTCCGATTGCGTGAATGACGCCCTTGAACGGCAGATTCCCGGCGGTCGTCACGACCGCTTCACCGGTCGGGATCGGGCCGCGCTCCTGTATGAGCCGATCGCCCTCAGCCGTCAGGGCCGGACCCGCGGCACGTTCTATTGCGGCGGCAACGCCTCCGCCGTGAGACAGATATCCGTTTGCAGCGTTGATGATCGCATCGACCTGTTGATCGAGCAGATTGCCGCGCACAACCCGGAACTGCCGGTTGCCGGGCAGATCGAGCACGGCCAGGATGGCATCATCGCTCATCGGGGAGTCATTCCTGCGGCGGCTTTTTTCCGGTTGGTTTGAGCCAGGTGTCGAACCAGCGGAGAATCTGGCGAAGCCTGTGAATCCGCAGGTCGGCCGGGCCGTTGCGGCTCATGCCGTGGCCTGTCGAAGCCGGATAGCGCACCATGCGGCTCGGGATGCCTCGCAGCTGGAGCGCCGTGAAAAGCTGTTCGCCCTGTTCGATGTTGCAGCGAAGATCGCCTTCGCTGTGAATAATCAGCGTCGGGGTGCGGATCGCGCCGGCATATCTGAGCGGACTCTGGTGCCAGAGTGCTTCGGGGCGGTCCCAGGCGTTGCCGGGCCAGTAGGAGTCAGGTGGCAGCGGATAATCGCTGTTCCCGGCCATGCTGACGAGGTTGCTGACGCACCGGTCGGTGACCGCGGCCGCAAAGGCATCGGTGTGGCCGATGATCCAGTTCGTCATGTAGCCTCCGTAACTTCCGCCGAGCACGCCGAGCCGTTTCGCATCGATATACGGTCGCTTCTGCATCCACGCGGTGACGGCCTGGATGTCCTGCCAGTCGAGGTTTCCCCAGTCGCCGGAGATCGCGTCGGCAAATGCTTCCCCATACCCCTTACTGCCGCGCGGGTTCGAGAAGACGACGACATAGCCAGCAGCTGCGAGCATCTGGAACTCATGAAAGAACCGGCCGCCATACTGTGCGTGCGGTCCTCCGTGGATTTCGAGCAGTGCCGGGTATTTTTTCCCGCTCTCGAAGCCGACCGGCTTCATGACCCAGAGCTGAACACGCGTTCCATCAGCGGATTCGACCCAGTGGGGCTCGGGTTTCGACAGGGCTGCTCCGGTGAGCAGCTCCTGATTGAAACTGGTCAGCGGGCGGGCGGACAGGTTTCCGTCGGCTGATAATATTCCTATGGCTACTTCATCAAGATCGACCGGGCTGCCGCGGCGCATGGCAATGCGTTTCCCATCACTGGAAAAGCCGCCGAAGGATGCCTGGTCGGGGCCGTCCGTTATCCACTCGAGCTCGCCGCCGCTGATCGGAACACGTGCCAGGCGTCTCGTTCCTTCGACGCCGACTTCGAACCAGATCGACTGCGAGTCGGGGGTCCAGTAAAAAACAGGCATGAAGTCGGCTTCCCGGGTATCGCTCAGGGCCGCCGACTCGAGGCATACATCCGCGCCTTCGGTAACGCAACGCTGCGCGCCGGTTCGTGGGTCGACCAGGAAAAGATGCTGGTTTACCGCGCGCCAGACCTCGCTTTTGCCCATGGTGCCAGAAAAGGCAATCAGCGTTCCGTCGGGCGACCAGGCAGCCACGTTTCTCGCGCCATCGGCCTGGGCCGGAATCGGCTTCGAACGGCCGGTTTTCGCATTCACGAGAATCAGGCGGGTCTTCCAGGGCTTCACAATCGCGTCGGCGTCCTGGTTGACGACGACCACCAGTTCGCTGCCGTCGGGTGACCAGTCGAAGCTGCCGACACCGAGAGGGGCCCGATCGAACAGCTTGCGGTGTTTTCCCGTCGCCGCATCGATGAGATATAAATAATAGCGTGAAGTATTAAAATACCCGTCGCCATCGAGGCGATACCAGAGATTGTCGAGAACCCGGGGCGGCGTGCTCAGGCCCTTTGATTCCCGCTCTTTGCGGGCTTTTTCCGTCCAGTCGGAACCCTGTTCGCGGAAGGAAACAGCGATGCTGCGGCCGTCGGGCGACCAGCGGAACTCGCCGATCGCGCCTTCGGGAAAGCTGGTGAGCTGGAGGGCTTCACCGCCTGTTCGGCTTATCAGCCAGATCTGGTGCGGTGATTTGTCGCGGGAGCTCGTAAACGCGATGTGGCGGCCGTCCGGGGAAAACCTTCCGTGGCCGTCTTTGCCGCCGACCGTGAATTGTCTGGCGTGCGACCGGTTATCCGTTGCGACCATCCAGAGGTTCGAAACGGTTTTGTTTTTATCGTCGACGTGGCGTCTGGTGAAGAGAATGGAATCGCCTTCGGGAGCGATGTGGCAGTCTTCGACCAGCACGAACCGTGTCAGGTCCTCCGGGATCAGTCCTTTTCTCTGGGCGGTCTTTTTGGGGGCAGTGCGGGAACCAGATTCTTTCGGGTGCCGTCCCGCGGGAGCGGCTGTTTTTCGGACGGGCATGATGAGCCCCCTTTCGAATATCAGTATCAAGAGTAACGCAGCGATGTTTTTCCTACAATATCGAAGACGAACTCATTTCCCATTTCATCGCCGGCTTGACCTTGCCGTTCTCATGGCTTATGGTATGCACGACGAGCGGAAAAGAAGCTTGAGTCAGGAGTAAGGAGAAGGAATGGGACAGCCGAAACTTGAAGAAAAGCTGGTTCTTGTCCTCAACTGCGGCAGCAGTTCGGTAAAATACGAAGTTTTCCGCATGCCTCACCGGGAAAGTCTCGGCCGTGGCCTTGTGGAGCGCATCGGCGAACCGGTTGGTCATATCGAGCAGAGCACGCCGGGCGGCAAGTTCGGGCAGGAGCAGCCCATTCCCGATCATAAGGCTGCGATCGGACTGGTGGCACAGTATCTGGTCGATGAACACCATGGCATTCTCGATGATATCAGGGAAATCGCCGGCATCGGCCACCGGGTGGCCCACGGCGGGGAAAAATACACCTCGTCCGCCATCATCACGGATGACGTCATCGCAACGGTGGAAAAGTGCATCGAGCTCGCGCCACTGCACAACCCGCCGAATCTTACCGGCATTTTAGCCGCACAAGAGCTTCTGCCGGATGTTCCGCAGGTAGCGGTGTTCGACACGGCATTTCACCAGACCATTCCGCCGGCGGCTTACATGTATGCGCTGCCGCGCGAGTTTTATGACGAGTTCCGGATCCGGCGGTACGGGTTTCACGGCACCAGCCATCGCTATGTCTCGTCCCGAGCGATCGGCCTGCTGAAGCGTGTTCCCGAAAATACGAACATGATTTCGGCCCATCTCGGGAATGGCGCATCGATCACCGCGATCGAAGGCGGAAAATCCGTCGATACGTCGATGGGCTTCACGCCGCTCGAAGGTCTGATCATGGGAACCCGCAGCGGAGATATAGATCCTGCTATATTGTTTTATCTCAACGAACGTGGCTATACCATGAAGCAGTTGAGCACGATCCTGAACAAGAAAAGTGGTCTGCTTGGGCTTTCGGGGCTTTCGAACGATCTCCGGGATTTGGAAAAAGCCGCCGAGGGGGGGCATCCGGCAGCCATTCAGGCATTGGAGGCCTATGCGCACCGCGTCCGGCATTATGTCGGGGCCTACATGGCGACGTTGGTCAAGGTCGATCTGTTCGTCTTTACCGGCGGCATCGGCGAACACGGCTGGAAGATGCGCGAGCGGATCTGCCACCGCCTCGAAAACATCGGCATTTTCATGGATTACGAGCTCAACCGCTCGATGGGTTCGCGGGAAGGCATCATTTCCCACCCGTACTCGCCGACGACCGTCATGGTCGTGCCGACCAACGAGGAGCTGCAGATCGCTCTCGACGTCTGCGAACTCGCATTCCCCGAAACTCAGGAATACAAGCGCCGCTTCACCGACGTGAAAGTGTAAGGCGAAGGGCGGCTCAAACACACAAAAGCCTCGACGGGTGGAAGCCCGCCGAGGCTTTTGAAGAAAGAACTGAAAAAAGTGCCGGAAGTCGGGGTTGAACCGACACGCCCGTGAAGGCGCGGGATTTTGAGTCCCGTGCGTCTGCCAATTCCGCCATTCCGGCAACACGGAGAGAATAGCACAGGGCGGGGTTTTCTGGCAATGGGATGTTGTGCCGCCTCTTGATGTTTGTGGCCCGTTCGGGGTATAACCTGCTTCCGCAGGCAGTAAACCGCATAATGACCATGGAGGTGGCGCAAGCAATGCACCCTACGATCGCACAGACTCTCAAGATGTCTCCCTCTTCCGATACCGTCGTTGTCAACGGGTGGGTCCGGACAAAGCGCACCAGCAAGAATGTCGCCTTCATCGCCGTCAATGACGGCTCGACGATCAGAAACCTCCAGGCAGTCGCCGATATCGAGGGCGGCACCATTACGGAAGCCGTTCTCAATGATGTCACCACGGGCGCAGCGGTCCGGATTTCCGGAAATCTCGTCGCATCGCAGGGCAGCGGCCAGGCTGTCGAGCTGAAGGCACAGACGATCGAGGTTCTCGGTGTCGCCGACCCGGAAAAATATCCGCTGCAGCCGAAGAAGCACTCGTTCGAGTTTCTGCGCGAGATCGCCCATCTGCGGTTTCGCACAAACACGTTTGGTGCGATTTTCCGCATCCGCCATGCGATGACGTTCGCGATTCACAAGTTTTTCAACGATCGCGGCTTCTTCAATATTCACACGCCGATCATCACCGGCTCGGACTGCGAAGGCGCCGGTGCGATGTTCCGCATCACGACGCTTGATCCGAAGGCGCCGCCGCTGAAAGATGACGGAACCGTCGATTATTCGAAGGACTTTTTCGGCAAGTCCACCAATCTCACCGTATCGGGCCAGCTCGAAGCCGAGCTGGCAGCGATGTCGCTCGGCAAAGTCTACACGTTCGGGCCGACGTTCCGCGCCGAAAACTCGAACACCTCGCGGCATGCCGCCGAGTTCTGGATGATCGAGCCTGAGGTCGCGTTCGCCGATCTGAACGACAACATGGATCTGGCCGAGAGTTTTCTCAAATATCTCGTGCAATTCGCTCTCGACAACTGCATGGATGATCTCGAGTTCCTCGACAAACGCCTCGCGGACGAAGAAAAAACCAAAAAGCAGGAAGAGCGCGGCGAGATGGGCCTGCTTCAGAAGCTGCATTTCATGCTTGAAAACACATTCGAGCGCATCACATACACCGAGGCGATCGAGATTCTGAAAAATTCGACTCCGAATAAAAAGAAGAAGTTCCAGTATCCGATCGACAAATGGGGCGTCGATCTGCAGTCGGAGCACGAGCGGTATCTTGTCGAGAAGCATTTCAAGAGGCCGACGATCCTCACCGACTACCCGAAGGAGATCAAGGCGTTCTACATGCGGCTCAACGATGACGGGAAGACGGTTCGCGCGATGGATGTGCTCGCGCCCGGCATCGGTGAGATCATTGGCGGCTCGCAACGCGAAGAACGATACGACCAGCTCAAGCAGAAGATCGAGGAGTTCAAGATTCCGGAAGAGAGCATGTGGTGGTATCTTGAGACCCGCAAATATGGTACGGCCGTTCACAGCGGCTTCGGACTCGGGTTTGACCGCTTCCTGATGTTCGTGACCGGTATGGGCAACATCCGCGATGTGGCCCCGTTCCCCCGCACGACGGGCAGCGCCGATTTCTGAATAACACAGTTCAGGACGAGCTCGCACGATCGCGGAGAGCGGTATTCCGGACGCGGATGATGGCTGGATAGTGTAAAATTGCGTGTGCTATATATTTGGCGGCTGCAGGTATCTGCGACGACAAGCGGCTGTATGAAAAAAGAGACCGGAGGCTTCGATGCGGAGCCTCCGGCTTTGTTTCGGGCGTTCCTGAAGATGTTACTCTTCGGCTTCTTCTTCGGGAATGGGGAGTCTGCGGTTGCACGTGGGGCAGCGCGTCCAGCGGTCGCCGGAACTATCGACCTCTTCGTTCTCTACCTCGAAAACAGCGCCGCACGGGCACTCGAGCGTGACGATGTCGTTTTCCATGGGATGCCTCCTCTCTCATCTTCTCCGGGGTTTTCCCCTTATCTCAAACGTAGCCCAAATCGACGGCATTGTCCATCTTTAACCGGTCCCTGCCGCCGGATGAGGTGCCAATATCCGCGACCGTGCGGAAGTCTCCATGGAGGAATATTCCGGGGAGGGAATGGATGGGGAGAAGGGAAAAAGAGCAGGGTGGACTGGTGCTATACTGGTGTGACGAAAGCATCTGAGCATGGAGGGTGATTCGATGTTGACCGGAAAACCACTCGGACAAAGTGTCCCTATGCGCCTCGTGATCTTTGCCGTCATGCTGGTCTGGAGCGCAACCAGTGCCTTCGGAGCGGCGGCCGACGAAATAACGTTTCAGCTGTTGCGCGGGCGGGCCGCGTTGTCTCGTAACGGCGGTGGCACCTGGCTCGATCTGGGTCCGGAGCCTGTTGTCGTGAAGATCCAGTATATGTTTCGCACCGAAGGGGAAACGCGTGCCGAGCTGAAATTCCCTGACGGCAGCCTGTTTCGCGTCAAATCGAACTCCCGGCTGACTCTCCTCAATGATGGAATTCAGCTTCAAGTCGGAGAAAGTTGGTTCAATCTGAAAAAACAGGGGCGCACGTTCCAGGTTGTGACGCCCACAACCGTCTGTGGTGTGCTTGGAACCACGTTTGATGTGAATGTGGATCGTTTCGGCCGGACGCAGGTGCGTGTCTTCGATGGGCTGGTTTCGGTCAGAGCGCATGGGGACAGGCGCAAACGGCAATTGGTGCTGCAGCGGGGCATGATGACGAGCGTTCAGAACCGTGAAAATACGGGTGAACAGATTCAGAAATTCGATCCGAGCGGTGAAGATGCGCGCATCCAGAGCGAATGGAAAAACCTTGCTCCGATGAAGCTGGGGCCGGAACGGCCGAACATGCCCCAGGGCCTGCCCCCGATGCGGCAGCCCTCTTCAGGGGAATGGAAGCCGATATTCAAGGAGGGCGGTCAGAGCGATTCCGGTGAAATTCAGCCCGGCGAAAGACCGGCCGGAAAAGGGGAGAAAGCCGATCAATCCTCGACCGGTATCCGTGGGAACGTCGATTTTTTCCAGAAGATGCAGGACCAGCGGATGCATGTTCAGAGGCCGGACGAAGCGGATGAAGCGGAGCGGGCGGCTCTGCTGCCGGATAAAACCCGAACTGCCGATGCGGCTCCCATCAATGTGGAAAAAATGAGCCAGGGAATCGGGGCCCGGTTCGGACAGGCCGGTTCCGGCCCGGCCGGAGCTTCAGATCAGCGGTCTCTGCGTGAAGAGTATCTGCGCACGCAGAATCAGCTTGTGCTCGTTCAGGATCAGGTGAAGCAGGCGCTGAGCGAACTCGAGGAGCTGCGGAAAAAACTGAAAGCCCGCGCGACAGCGCAGACCGGCAGCGGCATGACGAGCACCCAGATCAAGGAGAGAATGAGCGTGCTGGTTGCGCGGTTGAAAAGTTTGCGAGAACAGCAGTCCAGGCTTCTTCAGAGGCTTGACAACTTGCGAAACCGGCTCCGCTAAGGGTACAAATTGAACTTTTTTTTCAAGGGGGGCTTGACAGGCCGGTTTTGAATAAGTAGGCTTGTCGTATCAGTTCTTTAACCCCAATTTTTACCAGGAGGATCCACCAAGTGAAGAAGATCGAACTCGTGAGGGAAATCGCCAAGAACACCAATCTGTCTCAGACCCAGGCCACCCAGGCTCTTGACGCGACCCTCGACATCATCAAGACCGCCATGAAGAAGCACGAAGAAGTCCGCCTCGTCGGCTTCGGTTCCTTCAAGGTCGCGACCCGCAAGGCTCGCACCGGCATCAATCCCCAGACCAAGAAAACCATCAAGATCCCGGCCACCAACGTCGCTCGCTTTGTTGCCGGCAAAGATCTCAAAGAAACCATCAACAACAAGCACCGCTAATCAGCGCACCAGTGCGGCCGGCGACCTTTCGAGGTTCGCCGGCCGTTTCTTTTGTTGCGATGTGGCCGCGGGTCCGGTACAATAGCACCTTGTCATGAGTACGCAAAAGAAACGACTGGGCGACATCTTAATCGATTGCAATCTGATCACCGGCGACCAGCTCAAACAGGCGCTCGGATTTCAGAAAGAGAAGGGTCTCAAGCTGGGAGCAGCTCTGATCGAGCTCGGGCTCGTGTCGGAAGACGACATTATCTGGGCGCTTGGAAACCAGCTGAACATTTCATTCATTCACCTGAATGCCGACATCGTGAGTCCGGCCGCGGTGAAACTTGTGCCGGCCGAGTTCGCGAAAGAGTTCCGGCTGATCCCGTTGTACCAGGCTGGAAATCAGCTCAGCATCTGCATGGTCGACCCGCTTGAATCCGAGGCTGTCGACACCCTTGCGGCGCGGCTGGGGTTGCAGATATCCGCTTCGATCTGCACGAAATTCGATTTCGAGCAGGCATATACGGCTATTTACGGCCCGCTCGATGCCGGGGAACGCGTGACCGGCGATCTGCCGCCGGCTGCTCCGGAAAGCTCATCGGAAAAAGGAGAGCGGGGCATTCCCAAGGGCCTCGAAGCTCCTGAAAAAATCATTAACTATATTCTTGGCCAGGCGATCATCAACCGGGTTGACCGCATCCATTTCGAGCCTTCCGACAAAGGCGTCGTTATCCGGTTTCGCACCTGCTCCTGCCTGACCCGCAAGCTCGAGATCCCTATCAAGGTCCACCAGGAAGTCATCGCGAAGCTCAAAGTGCTTTCGCAGGTTCCGGTGCCGATCAGCGGCGGTGCTCCGAACATGGCGGTCGGTCATTTCAGAGTCTCGGTTTCCGGCCGGTGGGTGAACGTCCAGTCGATGTTCTACCCGACCGTGAACGGCGAAATGGTGATCCTGAAGCTGAACGATTTCAGCAACATCAATGTGCAGATCGGGAAAGCCGGCAAGGCCGCCCTTGACGAGCTCGTCGGATTCGTCCATGCGAACCATGGCGTGCTCTATATAACCGGGCCGCGCGAATCGGGCCGGACGACGAGCCATTATTACGTGCTCAGCAGCTTCGATGTGGAACAGCAGAAGATCGTCACCGTCGAGGATCCGGTCCAGGCGAGTCTGACGAAAATCACGCAGATACAGATTGGCCAGAGCGGCATCGGCAGCATAAAAGAAGGCCTCGATCTCGCGCTTCTGCTCGATCCCGACGTTGTTTACATCGATCATCTCGGGGATCAGCCGATCGTCGAGGAGATTGCCTTCGCCGGTCTGGGTGGAAAGACGATTTTGACGTCCTTCATGGCATACGATGCCCCCAGCAGCGTCATACGGCTTCTGGAAAAGACCGCCGATCCGGTCGTCGTTGCAAGCTCGCTGTGCGGATTTCTGTCGCAACGGCTGATCCGAACCCTTTGTCCGCAATGTAAAAAGCCCGGAAGTCTGCCGGCAGATATCGCCGACCGGCTTCGCGTTCCAACCGAGCCGACGATCTTCGAAGCCGCCGGTTGTGATGCCTGTCACCAGACGGGATACGCCAGTCGCACGCTGATTACCGAGTTTTTACCGACATCCCCGACACTGAGGCGCATGATGATCGACCGGCAGGGGTATCAGGAGTTCTACCAGTTTGCCCGCAAACAGGAGATTCCGACCCTGGAAGACCGCACACTGGCATTGGTGGCGGCCGGCGAAACGAGCGTCGACGAATTTCTGCGCCTGTTCTGAGGCCCTGTAAACGATGACCGATAACGACAATTTCTTCAATAAGTTCTTCGGAAGCGGCGACGGTGCCCAGAAACCGCCCAATGCTCCCGGTGCTCCTGCCACACCCGCCGCTCCGAACGCAGCACCGCCGACCGGCATTCCGCGCCCGCCAACCCCTCCGGGAACTCCCGGTGCGGCCGGCATTCCGAGACCGCCCGGCTCTCCCGCTCCGACCGGGATTCCTCGGCCTCCTGTCCATCCGGCAGCCCCGCCAACCGGTATTCCGCCGGCAAGATCGATTCAGCCCCCTCCTCCGGCACAGGCCGGCGCACCCGCGCAGCCTTCCCAGCAGCGTCGCGGAAGCCAGATCGATGTCGACCAGTATGCGATCACCGACCTGCTGCGTCTGGTCGTCGATAAGTGCGGTTCGGATCTTCATCTCACGGTCGGCTCGCCGCCCATGATGCGGCTTCAGGGAAAACTCTGGCCTACCGATCTTCCGCCGCTCACCTCCAAAGACACCAAAAGACTGGTATTCGAGTTCCTCAACAATGATCAGCGTGATCGGTTCGAAAAAGATCTCGAACTCGATATTTCCTATGAAATTCCTGAAGTGTCGCGCTACCGCTGCAATATTTTCAACAGCAGACTTGGCATCGGGGCGGTATTCCGGGTTATTCCATCAAAAATCAAGACGCTTGCCGATCTGAAACTGCCGCAGATTCTCACGGACCTGGCCCGACGAAATAAAGGACTGATCCTTGTCACGGGGCCCACAGGCTCCGGTAAATCGACGACACTCGCCGCGATGGTCGATCAGGTGAATGATGAACGTCAGGATCATATCCTTACAATAGAAGACCCTATAGAATTTGTTCACAAGCACAAACGCTGTATCGTCAATCAGCGCGAAATCGGTGTGAACACCAAGTCTTTCGCGGCTGCTCTGCGCTCAGCCCTGCGCGAAGATCCCGATGTCATTCTCGTCGGCGAAATGCGCGATTACGATACGATCTCTCTCGCGGTCACGGCGGCCGAAACCGGCCACCTTGTCTTTGCGACGCTGCACACGCCTTCAGCCGCGCAGTCGGTCGATCGTATCGTCGACGTATTCCCGGCCCATCAGCAGGACCAGATCCGCACGCAGCTTGCCGATGCGCTGCAGGGCATCATTGCCCAGCAGCTGATTCCGACGATGGATGGCATGAGCCGGGTGTGTGCGATCGAAATTCTGGTGAACGTTCCGGCCGTTGCGAACCTGATCCGCGAGAACAAGACGTTCCAGCTTACCTCGATCATGCAGACCAGCAAGCAGATGGGCATGCAGACGATGGATCAGGCGCTGATGGACCTCGTCAAATCGCGTAAGATATCGCCCGAAGACGCCTATCGGCGGGCTTTCGACAAAAAAGCCTTCGAACAGTACAAACCCCGCTGATATTTCGTCTGAGCCTCTTGCGCTGCGGATTTCCCTGGTGTAGACTGTCTGCTTCTATTTCATCCATCAGTTGCAGCAGTCGGAGGTCCGCATAAAGTGAGTATTGTACAGTTTCAGAAGCGTTACGATCCATCGATGATTCGCAATGTGGCGATCATCGCGCATGTCGATCACGGAAAAACCACCCTGGTCGATGCCATGATTCAACAGTCCGGATTGTTTCGCGATAATCAACAGATCGCCGAGCGGTTCCTTGACAGCAACGACCTCGAACGCGAGCGTGGAATCACGATTCTCGCGAAGAATATGTCGCTTGATTTCAACGGCGTCAAGATCAATTTGATAGATACTCCAGGGCACGTGGACTTTGGTGGCGAAGTCGAGCGCGTCATGCAGATGGCCAATGGCTGCCTGCTCGTCGTGGATGCCTTCGAGGGGCCGATGCCCCAGACCCGGTTCGTCCTGAAAAAAGCGCTGGCGGCCGGCCTCAAGCCGATCGTCGTCATCAACAAAATCGACCGGCCCGATGCGCGCCCGGAAGAGGTTGTCGATGAGGTGCTCGACCTGCTGATCGACGTCGGCGCCGAAGATGATGCTCTCGAGTATCCGATGCTGTTCGCCTCCGGTCGCTCCGGATACGCCTGTCGCAAGCTCGACGATCCGAGGGACAGCATCAAACCCCTGCTCGAAGCCATCGTCGAGTTCGTTCCGTCGCCGACCGGTGCGATCGAAAAACCGGGCAAGCTGCTTGTTACCAGCCTTGACTACAATGATTACGTGGGGCGTATCGCGATCGGCCGCGTGTTCGACGGGATTCTCAAAGCGAAATCGGACGTCTGGCTGCTTCACGAGGGCCAGTCCCCGCGTCCGTCGAAAATCGTTCAACTGTATGGGTTCCAGGGTGTGCGCCGGGTCGAAACCCCCGAGGTCTCCGCCGGGGAAATTGCCGCCGTGGCGGGCCTGACGAACGTTTCCATCGGTGATACCGTCTCTGTTTCGATGGAAGGCGAGCCGTTGCCGGTTATCCCGATCGATCAGCCGGTTCTTTCGATGCTGTTCGCCCCGAATCAGAGCCCGCTGGCAGGGCGTGAAGGCAAATTTCTGACGGCCCGGCAGATTCAGAACCGCCTGGCGAAAGAGCTCGAAACCAACGTTGCCATGAAAGTCGAACCGACGGAAACGCCCGAAACGGTGAAGGTTTCAGGCCGGGGTGAACTGCACCTCGGAATCCTTGTCGAGACGATGCGTCGCGAGGGGTTTGAACTGCAGGTTTCCAAGCCACAGGCGATCATCATCAAAGACGAAAACGGCAACCCGCTCGAGCCGATCGAAGAGCTCTCGATCGATCTTCCTGAAAACTATGTCGGTGCCGTCATGGAAGTGCTCGGGCCGCGCCGCGCGATCATGGAAGGGTCGAAAAAACTCCCCGACGGCACGCTTCGGCTCATTTTCAGCGCGCCCGCGCGCGGCCTGCTCGGATTCAGATCGGCGCTGCTGACGATCACGAACGGCACCGGCGTCATGAACCAGTGTTTCAAGGGTTACGAAGCCTATCGCGGCGACATCGATGGCCGGCGGGTTGGCGTCATGGTTGCCATGGAAGCCGGTCTCTCGACACCCTATGCGATCGATCTGCTCGTCGAACGCGGCACGCTCTTCTACGGCCCCGCCGAAGACATCTACGTCGGCCTGGTCGTCGGGGAACGTCCTATAGCTGGTGATATGTATGTGAATATCGTGCGGATGAAGCATCTCACCAACCATCGAAGTTCGACGAAAGAGGAGCTGGTTCATATCGCTCCGCCGCGCAGAATGTCGCTCGATCAGGCGCTCGAATACGTCGCTGAAGACGAATGGCTCGAAGTCACTCCCAACGCCGCCCGTATCCGCAAGCGCGAGGTCGATTACAAGCGTCGCGGCTGATTGTTGTTGCGGCCGAATGGCTCAGGGAAACGGAGGGATTGAATGGCGAGGATGTCGAGTTTGCGGGACACTCTGAAAGCGGCGTTGTTCGTCGCTCTTGCGGGAATCTCCTGGTATCCCCCTCTGCTTGCAGCTGATGCAGCGGCTGTCGCCTCCGGTGCCCCGTCCGCGTCCCTGATCGAGTCCGCCAGATCCGGGGATTCCGAGGGCATGCTCGAACTCGGCCGGATCTATCTCGAAGGAAGAGGCGTCGCCACGGATACGGGGCGTGCGGCCGGCTGGCTTCTCGCTGCCGCGCGACTCGACCAGCCTGAAGCTGCTTTCAGGCTTGCCGAACTGTTTCTGACCGGAAACGGCGTGCCGTATGATCCGGATACGGCCGAGGAGTATTTCTCCCTGGCCGGCCAGGATATGAAATGGTTTGATACCGCCGAACGGAAGCGGTTTTATATCACCGCCGACGAGGTGAAAACCCGTAAAACCCTTGCCGAAGAGGCCTTGCGCAAAGCTGCCGGGCGCGGTGATACGACCGCTCAACGGCGTCTCGGTGAATGGCTGCGGATGCATGACGAAGGAAACGGGAACAAAGCGGCCGAAGGCGTCATGTGGCTCGAAAAGGCTGCGCAGGCCGGCAATGCGGAAGCGCAATGCCTTCTGTCGGATACCCTGCGGGATGGCATCGGCGGCCGGCAGGATGCCGCCAAAGCGAAAATGTGGCTCGAAAAGGCTGCAGGGGCGGGAAATGCCCGTGCCTGCAATCGTCTTCATGATACGGGATTTCTCCTCGATGAAGCTGGACAGCAGGCTCGGCTTGCATCGGTGCCGGTCTGCTGGGTCGACATGTCCTGGAACACGCCCCACATTGATCTGCGCTCACAGCCGTCCCGGTCTGAGCTTGTCAAGATGCTGGCCGTGAAAGCGGAAACGGCAAGCGGCGAGGCCGGGGCGTTTCTGACTCCCGCCGAGGCCGATCTGCCGGCAAGCTGTCCCCTCCTGACCGTGAAAGGTGCTTTTCCCGGAACAACCGGAAATATCACGGTTCGCGGCGAAGACGCATCGATGCCGGCGGCTGAAATAACCGGGCTTCCCGAGGGCATTGAACACGCGATCGTGATCAAGCCCGGCGTGAAAATGCCGACGGGGCTGCTGAGACCGGCTGCTCATGCCACCCCGACAATCGGGCTCGATGCGTTCATGAGCAGATTCAGAACCGATCTTGTTGCCGCTGTCGAGGATGACTGGAAACCAATGGTTTCAGCACTCGGGATGCGGCCGGAGATGTTTACAATAGCGACTGGTACCTTTTTCCCGGGTGCCGCGCATCTGGTGATCTTCTCCTCTTCACTGCCGGATGTCACCGGAATGGAGGAGGATATCAGATCGAAATTCGTCTCTGCCGTCGCCGTTACAGCCTCTGACGGAGCTGTTCTCGGCTGGCTCACGACGCCGGATGTATCGCTATCGAGAACCCTGACTGCCTTCCTGATTGATGCCGACTCGGATGGCATCGACGAAATAATATTTAATAATATGTATTACGAGGGCGAATACTGGTTCTGGGCTGACTGGAACGGCAAGACATTCGAACAGACGGAAATCGGTGGCTCGGGGCTTTAACCCCCTTCATGAAAAGAGCCTCATCCCGGAGCCTGATGTTCGGGCTGATCTTCCTGTGCTTTCTGATCCCCCTCATCCCCGCTCCGCTCGGCGCCACGGATATGCGGGAAATCGCCTCGGCTCTCGAGGCGAATCCGCGTGATGTGTCTGCGCTGAATGCCTACGGAATCGAACAGGCCAGGGCGGGGGATCTGATCGGCGCGATTCGTACGTGGCGGCATGCGCTTGATATAGCACCAGATTATGTTCATCTCTATAATAATATCGGAAGCGCCCTGCGCCGCCTTGGATATGCCGATGAATCTTTCGCCTGGTATCAGGCCAGCCTGCGTGTTCAGCCCACCTACTGGACCTGGTTCAATCTCGGCCTGCTGCACGAAGACCGTAAACGCCGCGAGGATGCGCGGTTTGCTTATCATGAAGCGTTGCGGCTGTGTCCGACCTTCAAACAGGCCGAAGAGCGTCTGTGGCGGCTGAACCGTGCATTCGACGAGGCGCGGGCAAAGCCTCCGGTCGCAATTGCTCTGCCGTCGGTCACCCCCGATGCGCCACTGCCCGATAAGGCGGTCTCCGCGATCACCCCGCCGCACGCGCCGCCTCAGCGCGCGATGACGGGAGAAGGTGCTGAAGGCCCCGTTAGGCCTGTCGAAAAACGCAAACCGGCGAAGAAGCCCGTTGTTTCCCCTGAAACGCCCGAACCAGAACCGGTCGGCGAGCGCGAAACGCCGCAGATGTATCAACTGCATCTGCCGGGCGATTCCGGCGGACAGGTTTTTGTGACATTCGACGGCGGCGCTGATGCGGACGGCGTCGTGGCGATTCTCGATGCCCTGAGGGCACGCGCTCTGAAGACCACGTTTTTCCTGACAGGCCAGTGGGTGAAGTCCTATCCCGATCTCGGCCGCCGGATTCTCGCCGAGGGGCACGAGATCGCGAATCACAGCATGCGTCACCCGAATATGGCCGGCTGGGGCAGAGAAAAAATTTCCGAAGAGCTTCAGAAAGCCGAGCAAACGATGACGTCCATTCTGGGCCGGTCGTATGTTCCGTTTTTCCGCTTCCCTTTTGGGTCTCAGAACGCCAGAGTCGAGGCGATCGTCGAAGAACTCGGCTACAAGCCGGTCTACTGGAACATCGATACTCTCGACTGGAAAGAGCCTTCTGTCTCCTCGATCCAGCAGAAAGTCCGCACGCGCGTACGCCGCGGTTCGGTCATTCTGATGCATGTCGGAAGCAAAAACGGCGCCCGATCGCTGCCGCGCATTCTGGATGAACTGCTGGCCCGCGGCTTCCGCCCGAGTCGCCTCTCGGATCTCGACCCCGCAGGCATCGCCGCCCTGCCCCGCGGGTGATCAAATTCCGGGCGGAGCCT
>CAZQYQ010000006.1:0-36577 GCA_964597625.1 uncultured bacterium | reverse complement strand
CATGTATAGTTCGTGCCTGAGTCTATGGATACGACTGGCAAAATACCTTTCCGATGCAATTCACCGGGTTTTCAGACAGCGCAAGGCAAAGGGGTCACAACCACGTCAGATCCGTATCATTCCTACCGACAACGGGTCGTGGAATATCACGACGGTTTTCCCGGTCGAGAAACTCGAGCTGGCCAACGCCCTCAAGAAATATGACCCCGACCTCGTTATCTGGTGCTGGATGCCGATCGGCGACTGGACGTATTTGATCCGCAATCACCCGTCAGTGCGCGAATACGTTCTTATTGGGGAAGCGGAAGGTGGCGAGTGCGGCAACAGCGACACGTGGAACCCGGCTTTATACGAAGCCGACGGATTCACACGGCACGATCTGGGTGAGATGTCCCGATATCAGCTTGCCCGCAATGACACGGAACCGACATTCAATAATAACGAATATTCAATGACTCGGGGTAGTTTTCGCGGGAGAAGGAAACTTCCGAGGGCTCGATAATCGGCTGGGGCCTCGAGCTCTGGACGGAAGTAAACGTATTCAGCAGTTTTTCAAGTTTAACGATCCTGCCTTTGACGTGGATTTTCGAATAAACGCTGACCCTGGGATCACTCGGCAGGCTTTTTGGGAACACGATTCCGAATGTGTAATCCATGTTCGAGTCCGCATTTGCCTTGTCATTCATGTTGACGAAATAACGCTCTTTGCCTCTGGATTCATCGCTGAAAGCTGCAGAGCCCTCCCAGTCGACGGCTTGGCCGATATAAGCCGTCGGATTGCTTATGACGTCTCCGATGTCGAGCGGCTTGTTGATATACGAGCCTTCCTTCACTTCGCGCCGAGCGGTCTTCTCAACATCTTCAGCCTTCTTTTTCCCGATCCAGTAGCGGGCGGCGCCGGTCATTTCCTCGACCTGACGACGCTGATCAGGGGTCAGAGCTCCGTACTGCCGTGAAAGCGACAGCAGAGCCTCGGCTTTTTCGAACTCGCCCTGCTGATAATAGTAGGTCCCACGGGAGAAATAGGTATAGCTCAGGCGGCCGGCAAGCTCACGAAGCCTGCTCTGCGCTTCCTTCAGATTTGGATCGATCGAGAGGCATTTGCGGAACTGAAACGTCGCATCTTCATACCGGCCGAGCCCCTCGTATGCTTCTCCAAGGGCATAAACAGCCTTGATCATATTCGGTGAGGAAGAAAGAGCCCGCTCAATCAGGCCGGCCGCTTTCTCATAATTCTGGGTTCGCAGATGGATAAGGCCCAGTGCATAATCGATTTCCGGGTCATCCGGCGCCTGCCGCTTCGCCTGCTCGTAAGCCGACAGAGCCGTGCTGTACTGGCCTTGCTTAAAACTCAGGAAGCCGACCATCTTATGCAGGCGGGCATTGTAAGGATCGCTTCGTACAGCCTCGACAAAGGCCTGAAGAGCGGCTTCGGTTTTTCCCTGGCGAAGAAGTTCCTGGGCGCGCTTTTCGGCAACATTGGTTCCGACATCCTGGACCCTCTGGCGCAGGGCTTCTTCCTGGCCTTGAATCTTGAGCGCGGCCGAGACATCCTGCTGCAGGTAGCTTTTGATCGAGTCGAGTTCACGGCGCGCGGCCAGATAATTTGGATCGAGCATAACCGCAGCCTGGAATTCCAGCGCAGCTTCTTTCAGGAACCCCTGCATTTTGTATACGCGGCCCATGTTGTAGCGGGCCTCGGCGTATTTCGGATCGATTTCAGATGCCGTCTGGAACTCTTTGAACGCCTCGAGATATCGTTTTTTATAGAAGTGGTTCAAGCCGACGTCGACGTGCAGCTTGGCGTTGTTCGCCAGGACTGCCGGAGAGACGAATAAGGTCAAAGCGAGAGCGGCCTGCAGGAACCGCTTGGCGCGCATGCAATACCTCGATGCTGTCTGGATTCTTCCTGAGCTTTCGAAAGAATACCAGCAACCGGGGAAAAAAACAAACCCCCGGTATTTTCACTCCGGGGGTTCATGGGTGGGACGTGCGGGACTCGAACCTGCGACCCGCTGATTAAGAGTCAGCTGCTCTACCAACTGAGCTAACGTCCCGAACACTTCTTTGCAAAAGTGTCATTACCAAGGGTTAAACGATGAGCCGTGTTGGACTCGAACCAACGACTCCCTGCTTAAAAGGCAGGTGCTCTGCCTCTGAGCTAACGGCCCGAATACGCGCCTGGAAGGATTCGAACCCTCAGCCTACGGATCCGAAGTCCGTTGCTCTATCCAATTGAGCTACAAGCGCCTGCATACTTTGGATGGGGACAGAGACGGGGCTCGAACCCGCAACGCCTAGATCCACAATCTAGTGCACTACCATTGTGCTACTCTGTCCATGGTAGCCAAAACCTGACAAGGCACCCATCGGCGCGCCTGAGAGGACTCGAACCTCTGGCCCACAGCTTAGAAGGCTGTTGCTCTATCCACCTGAGCTACAGGCGCTCACGGCCAAAGGCCTTCGATCAGAGCGGGAAACGGGACTTGAACCCGCGACATCCACCTTGGCAAGGTGGCGCTCTACCAACTGAGCTATTCCCGCATTTGCAACGTCAGTCGGGGCGACTGGACTCGAACCAGCGGCCCTCTGGTCCCAAACCAGATGCGCTACCAACTGCGCCACGCCCCGGTTTCTCGTCGTTGCGATGGGGATATGTTACCAAATCGCGGGTACCGAGTCAAGCGGTTTTTTCAAAAATCAATTTTCTCTTCAGCCGTGCGCCCCAGACACCCCGCAACAAGCGTGTTTCTCACCCCACGATGCCCAGGAACCCCGAAGCCGATTTTTATCATTCTGCGGACACCTGCGGTATTACGGTTTTGTTGACACGGGGAACCGGGTGAAGTAATATGTGAATCCGACTATGGAAAATTGTATTTTCTGCAGGATTGCACAGGGCGGGATTCCGGCTGATATCGTCTATCAGGATGCCGATATCGTCGTGTTTCGCGACCTCAATCCGCAGGCACCGGTTCATGTCCTCGCGGTACCGCGCAAGCACATCGCGAGCCTGACCGAACCGGCTGCGGCCGATGGTGCGATGCTGGCTGCCGTGTTCCACGGCGTTCAGCAGGTAGCGGCAAAACTCGGCCTGAAGCAAGGATTCCGTGTCGTGACAAATGAAGGTGAACATGGCGGACAAACGGTGGGTCACATCCACTTCCATATTCTCGGCAAGCGCCACATGCAGTGGCCCCCGGGATGAACGACGGAGCAACGATGTTCCCCTCGGTAAACAGCTAAGGAGGGGGGTGAAACAATATGGCAGAAGTACGAGTTCTTAAAGATGAACCGTTGGAAAAAGCTCTGAAGCGCTTCCAGAAGAAGTGCCAGGAGGCCGGCATCATCAAGGAGATCAAGCGGCGGCGCGCCTATGAAAAGCCCAGCGAGAAGCAGAAGCGCAAGGCTGCCGAAGCCCGACGCAAGCAGCGGCGGCGGAAGTGAGTCGCGTGAATCTCATCAGCAATGATCTACCCGCGGGGCGGCTTTGCCGCCTCGCGGGTTTGCTGTTCCTGATCGGTTCTCTCGTATCCGTCTTTTCCGGTACGCTCCGCGCGCAAACCCCGTCACCGGCGCAGGCTGTGAATCAGGGCACCGTCATGATCGTACCGATATCAGGCGAAATCGACAGCGGCCTGTCCTTTTTTCTGCAACGCATGTTGCGCCGCGCGGAACGCGAGCAGATGAAAGCGGTCATCCTTGAGATCAACTCCAACGGCGGCCTGGTGACGGCCGCCCAGGAAATGAAAGATGCCCTTCTCAAGTCGAACGTGACGACGATCGGGTATGTCAAAGGCCGGGCGCTTTCCGCCGCAGCCCTTGTAACGATTTCCTGCCACCGCATCTACATGGAACCAGGAGCGGAAATGGGTGCCGCGACGCCGATCAAACTCCTGGGATCAGGCATCGAAGCCGCCGAAGCCAAATTTGTTTCGGCTTTCCGGGGCGAGTTTGAATCAGCCGCGGAGGCTCGCAAACGTCCGAAAGCACTAGCCGGCTCGATGGTCGACAAAGATATGGACGCGATTCCCGGCCTGAGAAAACGCGGGGAGATTCTCACGCTGACCAGCGAAAGCGCGCTTCAGCACGGGTTTTGCGATGCCGTCGTCACGTCCGTCGATGGCGTTCTCAGAAGATTGAATCTCGACCAGGCGACGCTTGTTCGTACCGAGCCGACATCCGGTGAGGTCGTGGCACGCTGGCTCACCAATCCGAACATTTCGGTCCTGCTTTTCACCATCGGATTCTGGTGTCTCGTGCTCGAGTTTCTGGTTTTCGGCTGGGGGCTGCTCGGCTGGTTCGGCCTTGTCTGTTTCGCGCTCTTTTTCGGCGGCCACCTGTTCGCTTACATGGCCGGCTTTGAGGCCGTGCTTCTGTTCGTTGCCGGCGCGGTTCTCCTGCTGGCGGAGATTTTCGTCATCCCGGGTTTCGGCATCACCGGCATCTCAGGCATCGCCGCTATCTGCGCAAGCATCGTTATTGTATTCGGTGGCATATATACCGCAGCATATGCAATCGGCAAGATCATGGCGCTGTCGATCCTCATGGTTGTCGTCCTGTATCATCTCGGGCCAAAGCTGAAGCTGTTCGATCGGTTCATTCTCAAAGAAGCAATGACGACGGAAGCCGGCTTCGTTGCTGTCGACGGACATGTGTTTGACAAGCTGCTTCACATGGAAGGAACAACAGTATCCCCCTGCCATCCCGGGGGAATCGCCAGGATCGGCCAGGATAAATACGATGTCACCTCTGACGGGGATTTTATCGAGCGGGGTCGACCGGTTACCGTCATTGCCGTCGAAGGAACAAAAGTCGTCGTTCGCGAACTCAAGGGATAAGGGAGCCACCATGCGCAGCCTGCTGCCGATCTTGTCGGTCATTCTGTCTGTCTTTCTTTTCACGGCTCCGGCAGGTTTTGCACAGGAGCTGTCGGGCGGTGAGATGCTTCCCCGCCTCTCCTCCGAAACACCGGGGACGAGCGGGCAACCCGGTCACACATCCGCCGTTTCCACGTCTGACACGGCAAGTACATCGGCGGACTCAGACGGTAATTCCTCTTCCGAGCCGGGAGCCATGTCCTACAGCATGATCGTTCTCATCATGCTGCTCGGCGGATTGATTCTTTTGTTCATTGAAGTCGCGCTGATCCCCGGATTCGGCATCACAGGCGTCACCGGCATCGTCGTCATTCTCGCCGGGCTTGGACTTTCCTTCTGGAAACTCGATATGCGACTGGCCGTGCTGTATTCGTTCAGTTCGCTGGCAGCGCTGATCGGTCTTGTTTTCTGGGCTGTCTATGTGTTTCCGCATACCAGCATGGGGAAGAAATTCGTGCTCCAGGCGAAAATATCCGTAGAAGACGGCTATACAGCCACACGCGATCTCGAAAAATACATAGGGATGGAAGGCATCGCCACAAGTGATTTGCGGCCTTCGGGCATCGCACGAATCGGGGAAGAGCGTCTGGACGTGCTGGCAGACGGCGAGTATGTGCCGCGGCAGAGTAAAATCAAGGTCCTGCGCGTGAAAAACGGCGCTCTCATCGTGGGAATGATTCAACAGCCTGCCGAGAACGCCTGAGATCCGACACCATGGGATTCCTGGGATATCTGTGCCTGATCATCGCTCTGAGCATTTTTTTTGCTTTGAATCATCTGATTCCGATCGGTCTGCTGCTCAGAGCCCGCCAGTCAGGCCTTGCGATCAACCCCATCGATCTTCTCGGCATGCGGTTGCGGGGTGTTCCACCGCATGCGGTTGTCGAACCGGCAATCGCAGCCGCCAGAAACGGTCTCGAAGTATCTCTGCATGCCCTCGAAGCCCATCATCTGGCGGGGGGCAATGCCGGAAAAGTCGTTGCCGCGCTGATTTCAGCACGGCGCGCGGGGTTTTCGCTGGATTTGAAACAGGCATCCGCAATCGATCTTGCAGGACAAGACGTTTCAGGCTCCCGTAACGCTCCTTTCCCCAGGCGGCTTCCCTAATACGTGACCATCTCCCGGGTATTCATGGCGATGTTCCTGTTTTCCCCAAAGACCATGGACATCTCAGGATTTCGGCAGGTATCGGGCTCACCTCCCCGGGTATCCGGACAGCATCTACAGAGCGAATCGGTTTTTCCCGTTCTATCGCTCTCGCCTCGAAACGCGTTTGCATGTCATCCCGTCCACATTCGGGGATTTGCCGGCATTCACCCGGCAGATCATTCAGACCGAGAATCTGAAATCCGCAGAGTGGCCAGATGTTATGAACATAGCTCACCAGTGATTCCACATCCGTTTTTACATGAAGAACTCCATCGGGGGAAAGGAGTTTTCGGTATTTTGAAAGATATGTCGGAGAAAGCAGCATTTTTTCAGGTTTCATCAAATACGGAGTCGGGAAGGTTATCCAGATTTCACTGAGTTCCCCGGGAGCGAAAAGTTTTTCCAGAACCTCACCCTCAATCCGGATAAATCCAATATTTGTCAATCCTTCCTCGAGAGCCGTTTTTGCACCACGCCAGACTCTCCCGCCTTTGACATCAAGACCGAGGATGTTGCGTTCTGAAAACCTTCTGGCCAGGCCAAGCGAAAAGTCTCCCCATCCGCAGCCCATTTCCAGAATCAACTTTCCGGACCGCCTGAAAAACGAGTCATTCCATTTGCCGGAAAGTTCAAAAGGAGCATTCAGAAGCGTTTTTACCGAAGGTTCCAGAATATTCGGAAATGAAGATAGCTGTCGATATCGTTCGAGTTTGGAAACTCGCATATGGCGAAGGCCTCACCTTGTTTCTTGACTTTGCTTCTGCTTTCCCGGATTATAGAACAAAATAGTCCGGTACATCCCGGGCAGAGTAAAAATTTCGTGTGTCGATCTGAAGGAGGCATTCCGTGGGAGAAAGCTTCGTTGTTCTGATAATTATCTGTGGTCTGATCGGGTTCTTCGTCATCACCTATTTTGTCCCGGTCGGACTCTGGGTCAGCGCGCTCGCGTCGGGCGTTCCCGTCGGACTTTTCGATCTGATCGGCATGCGGCTTCGCGGCGTTTCTCCGTATCAGATCATCAACCCGGCCATCACCGCCTTCAAGGGGGGCCTTGATCTTTCCATCCAGGCCCTGGAATCGCATTATCTGGCCGGAGGTAATGTTCAGAAAGTCGTTTCGGCCCTTATTTCGGCACAGCGGGCAGGCATTCCGCTGAGCTTCAAACAGGCCACGGCAATCGATCTGGCCGGTCGCGACGTGCTCGATGCGGTTCGCAACTGCGTCAAGCCGAAGGTCATCACGACTCCCGAAGTTTCCGCCATGGCCAAAAACGGGATCCAGGTCAAGGCCGTTGCCCGCATCACCGTAAAGACCGACATCAACAAACTGATCGGCGGTGCCACGGAAGAGACGATCCTCGCCCGCGTCGGCGAAGGCATTGTCACGACGATCGGTTCCGCCGAGTCGCACAAGGAAATTCTCGCAAACCCCGACCGCATTTCCAAAACAATTCAGGAAAAGGGCCTCGATGCGCAAACCGCTTTCGAGATTCTTTCCATCGATATCGCGGACGTCGACATCGGCAACAACATCGGCGCCAAGCTTCAGATCGACCAGGCCGAGGCTGATATGAAAATTGCCCAGGCCAAGGCTGCCGAGCGCCGCGCCGCCGCTGAAGCGAAAGAGCAGGAAATGCGCGCCCTCGAACAGGAAATGCGCGCGAAGCTCGTCGAGTCCGAGGCGCAGATTCCGCAGGCCATTGCAGCAGCGCTTTCCGACGGCAACATCGGTATTCTCGATTATTATACTCTGAAAAATATCAGTTCAGACACCGAGATGCGCAAATCGTTCTCGCAGATGGTCGATGTCCCGGTGATCCCGAACAAGTGACGAGGGGACGCTGAAACGTGGAAACGCTTTTCCAGATCATTATCTTCGTTGTGATCGTCGCGGCTTCCGTCTGGTCTGAATTGAGCAAGAACAAGTCAACCGGCAGCTCAGACTCCGAGTTCGGCGATCTCACGGCGATCGATGATTTTTTCAAGCAGCAGGAAAAAGCCAAAAAGGCCGATCAGACCCGGTCGACCGTCGGCGGCTTCGACGATGATGCGATTTCTCTTGAAACCCCACCCCAGGATCTTCTGAACACCCCTGGATACGAAGCACGGAAGATCCAGCCCCCGGCCAACGCTCCACGCCGCAAAGAGAAAAAAGATAAAAAGCGGGGAAAAGGCAGAGACCGGGCAGCGCTCGACTCAGGGGGACGTGAACTTCCTCTGCCGCCGCCGTCGTTGTCGCATTTTGCAAATGGCGACTCTGACGAGGGGCCATGCCTCGACAATGCGCCAACCCTCTTCGGGCAGGCCGGATACGAACAGGAAAAGCTTCAGAGCAGCCATGCAAGCCCGGCCTCGGCGGTCACCGCCCACAGACCGGCCAAACGATGGACACGCCAGCAACTGATCGACTCGATCGTTCTTTCGGAACTTCTGAACCGGTATGATATCAATCGTGTCTACTCGCGCATCCCGGAACGGCGAAGCTGAGACAGGATCGACGAGATCTTGTCCAGATGCAATTCATCGACCATTTCAGGTTCGCCAGGCACCTTTTTAGACTTATCCTTTCGGCATTCGACCTGAACGTGCAGGTCAATGGTGCCGCAAATGCAGCATCAGAGGCCGGTCCGGCAGTGGTCGCGATGGTCGGGGAAGGGATTGCGTCTCAGGCGGTTCTGACGGCTTATTTTCCCAGGGTCATCCAGGCGGTCGTACGGCCCGGCATCTGGGACAATTTTTTTCTGTCAGGTCTTGGGGACCGGCTTGAGTTGTTGCGCATTCCCCCGACCGGTGGCCGGCTGAACTGGATCAGGAAGGCAAAAGCCGTTCTCGGGAGCGGCGGACGCGTTGGTCTTTTTATTCCCGGCGGGTTTGCGGCCGCATCAACCCTGTCGGAAGAAATTCGTGCAGCGGCGCTGCTTTGCAAAATCACGGGATGCGCCTTTATTCCCGTTGCATCTGATGGCTGTGAGAAGGTCCTCCCCCGGGGGAGTTACATCCCGCGCGTCTCTCCGATACGAATGATGATCGGAAAACCTGTTCGGCCTGAAATCGATGCCGCGTTATCGAACAGAAGCCGCGACTGGTCTCGCATGTTTCAAACGGATTTGTTCATTTTTCAACAGCGACTTCTTTCTTGTCCTGAAGGATTTCCAGCTGAATTTTCTGAAAAAGAGAATCCCGTTTCAGAGGCATCCTGCAATCCAAATAACACTATTCCCGTAAAAGATTCTCTCGCAAATTAATTTCTCTCATCTATTTTTCGTCATCCGCTTCGAGTGGAAGCCTGGGTTGAGATCATATCCGTTCGTTTCATTTCCATCCCGTTCATTCATCCGGCATCCGGAGGTCCCCAGATTGTTCTCCGGCACATTCACTGCGCGGGGCTGCGGATATGGGCGCATTGCGGCCGTTCCGGGCAACCGGGTTTCGCATGAAGTTGATTTTCCGCTGCGGGAGAGCGCACACCACGGAAGATGCCCCTGCGGGAAATGCAGGCTCACTAAATATAGGTAATATTATTATATACCTCCTATTGCCACTGCTATTTGTGAAATAAATATGTTTCCAGTCAGTCAGGCGCTGTTGAAATGGAATTAGATACATTTCAGCGGCTGGCGGGTTGACTTCTGATCCTGCAGGGCCTATCATTTCACCCGTTTCAGGGACGCGGGGGGTACATCCCCGCGATAACACATTCAGGAGGGACACCGTGTCTGAGGCCAAGAACAACCACAAGCACGACATCATGGACGCCAATGCAGCCGTGGCCTACGTCGCTCACGCGACGAATGAGGTCATCGCGATCTACCCGATCACGCCAAGCTCCGGTATGGGTGAAATATCCGATGAGATGAGCGCGAAGGGGCAGAAGAACATCTGGGGTACCGTTCCAGCTGTCGTTGAGATGCAGTCTGAAGGCGGCGCAGCTGGCGCCGTACACGGATCACTGACCTCCGGCGCCCTGACCACGACATTCACATCGTCGCAGGGTCTGCTGCTGATGATCCCGAACATGTACAAGATCGCCGGCGAGCTCACCTCTGCCGTCATGCATGTCGCCGCCCGTTCACTGGCCTGCCAGGGCCTGTCGATCTTCGGCGACCACAGTGACATCATGGCCGTCCGCTCCACCGGGTATGGCATTCTCGGCGGCGGTTCGGTCCAGGAAGCGATGGACCTGGCACTCATTTCGCAGGCAGCGACTCTCGAAAGCCGCATTCCCTTCATTCACTTTTTTGACGGGTTCCGCACATCGCATGAGATCAACTCCGTCAGCGTCATTTCTCATGACCAGATGAGGGAAATGATGAGCGACGAGCTGATCAACCAGTATCGGAAGCGCGGCCTCAACCCTGACCGGCCGAATATCCGCGGCACGGCTCAGAACCCCGATGTGTATTTTCAGGGCCGCGAAACCGTGAACTCTTACTATGACAGGGCGCCCGAAATCGTTCAGAAGACGATGGACCGCTTCGCCAAGATCACCGGCCGTACGTACAAGCTGTTCGACTATGTCGGCGCGAAGGATGCCGAGCGCGTCGTCTGCATCATGGGCAGCGGCGGCGATACCATGCACGAAGTCGTCGAGCACATGGTCGAGAAGGGCGAAAAAGTAGGCGTTCTGAAGGTTCGCCTGTATCGGCCGTTCTCGGCCGACCACCTGGTCAAGGCGCTGCCCGCCACGGTGAAGGCGATCGCCGTCATGGATCGCACCAAGGAACCGGGCGCCGGCGGCGAGCCTTTGTATCTCGACATCCGCAACGGCATCGGCGAAGCGCTCGAGCGCAAGGTCGCCCCGTTCAAGAGCTGGCCGAAGGTCATTGGCGGCCGCTACGGTCTTGGATCGAAAGACTTCACTCCGGCGCAGTGCGTGGCCATCTTCGACAACCTCAAGCAGGCCGAGCCGAAGAACCATTTCACCGTTGGCATCAATGACGACGTGACGCACACCAGCATCAAGGTCGGCGACGTCATCGAGACCAGCGATCCGTCGACCTACGCGGCCAAATTCTACGGTCTGGGCTCCGACGGCACCGTCGGTGCGAACAAAGACTCGATCAAGATCATCGGCCATGAGACCGACAATTACGCTCAGGCGTATTTCGTCTACGACTCGAAGAAGTCCGGCAGCGTCACCACCTCGCATCTCCGATTCGGGAAGAAACCCCTGCGGTGCCCGTATCTGATCACCCAGGCCGACTTCATCGCCTGCCACCTGTTCAGCTTCCTCGAAAAGCTCGACATTCTGGCCGACCTCAAGACCGGCGGCACGTTCCTTCTCGAAACCGCCCACCCGGCCGACAAGGTCTGGGACCACCTTCCCGTCGAAGTTCAGCAGCAGCTGATCGATAAAAAGGCGAAGTTCTACGTCATCGACGCCTGCAAGCATGCGGAAGAGCTCGGCCTCGGCAGCCGCATCAACATCCTGATGCAGACGGCATTCTTCGAGATCAGCAAGAGCAAGATCCTGCCGCGCGAAGTCTACACCAAGGCAATCAAGGAAGCCGTCAAGAAGACCTACGGCAAGAAGGGCGAAGAGATCGTCAAGATGAACTGCGCCGCCGTCGATCGCGCGATCGAGAATCTCCACGAAGTGAAGATTCCCGCCAAGGCGACGAGCAAGCTCAAACGCCACGATGCTGTTTCCAAGGATGCTCCGAAATTCGTCCGCGAAGTCCTCGCCCCGATGATGATCGGAAAGGGTGACGATCTGCCGGTTTCGAAGATGCCCATCGACGGCACCTTCCCCTCCGGCACCACCCAGTGGGAAAAGCGCAATATCACCACGACCATTCCCGCCTGGGATGAAAAGACCTGCATCCAGTGCGGCATGTGCTCGCTCGTGTGCCCTCACGCCGCGATCCGCATCAAGGCGTATGATCCGAAGCATCTCATCGGCGCCCCCAAGGCCTTCAAGTCCGTCGATGCGAAGGGCATCAAGGATATGAAGTTCACGGTTCAGGTCGCTCCCGAGGACTGCACCGGCTGTGGAACCTGCGTCTACATCTGCCCGGCTCACCAGAAAGACTCCGCCGGCCAGAAGCTCGAGGCCAAGGCCATCAACATGACGGCCCAGCCCCCGCTGCGCGAGGCCGAAGCCGCAAACTTCAAGTTCTTCCTGAACATTCCCGACCCCGATCTGACCATTTCCAACCCTGCCACGATCAAGGGTTCCCAGTTCACCCGCCCGATGATGGAGTTCTCAGGCGCATGCGCCGGCTGCGGCGAGACGGCTTACATCAAGCTTCTTACCCAGCTCTACGGCGACCATCTGATGATCGCGAATGCGACAGGCTGCAGCTCGATCTACGGAGCCAACATGCCGACCACCCCGTATTGCACCCGCGCCGATGGCCGCGGTCCGGCATGGGCCAACAGCCTGTTCGAAGACAACGCGGAGTTCGGTCTGGGAATGCGCGTCGCGGTTGACAAGATGCGCGAAGAGGCGTTCGAGCTCGTCGAGAAGATGATGGGCGGAAGCTGCCCCTCCTGCAAGGATCCATCGATCTTCGAAACGGTGAAGAAAGCAGACCAGTCGACCCAGATGGGGATCGAACAGCAGCGCGCCAACGTCGCCAAACTGAAGGAATCCCTGAAGAAGTGCACCGGCCCGGACTGCAAACGGCTGCTGGAACTGGCCGACTACCTGGTCAAACGCTCCGTCTGGATCATCGGTGGAGACGGCTGGGCCTATGACATCGGCTACGGCGGTCTCGATCACGTGCTGGCCTCGGGCCGCAACATCAAGATCCTCGTCCTCGACACCGAAGTCTATTCGAACACCGGCGGCCAGATGAGCAAATCCACGCCGAAGGGTGCGGTCGCGAAGTTCGCTGCCGGTGGCAAGCCCCTGCCGAAGAAAGATCTCGCGATGATCGCCATGTCCTACGGCAACATCTACGTCGCAAAGATCGCTCTCGGCGCCAACCAGGCCCAGGCTCTCAAGGCAATCTCCGAAGCAGAGGCCTATGACGGTCCGGCCCTGGTCATGTGCTATTCTCACTGCATCGCGCACGGCATCGACATGAGCAAGGGTCTCGGCGAGCAGAAGAAAGCCGTCGAAGCCGGCCACTGGCCGCTGATCCGGTTCAATCCGAGCCTGATCGCCGAAGGCAAGAACCCGCTGCAGATCGACTCGAAGGATCCGACTCTGCCGCTGGCCGATTACGTCTACGGCGAAAACCGGTATCGCGCCCTCAAGAGCGCCAAGCCGGAAGCTTCGAAAATCCTTATCGACTCCGCACAGAAAGACCTGACGCTCCGGTTCCACCTCTACAAGGCGCTGGCCGGAATCCCGATGCCCGAAAAGAAGTAACCGTTCCATCGCAGGAACTCATCCGGAACCAAACCCGGGCGGGGCCGAAAGGCTCCGCCCGGGTTTTATATATCACAAATTATACGAAGGCGAATCAGAGATACGGCCAGAAGGAAACCCTGCGATGAAGTCCGGTCGCTATTCCCGATATCCCACGCGTCGCGGGCATGACTGACGGCATCTGGAGCAGTTGTAGATAGCGAAGCCCCGCTCCGTCGTGAAAATCGATACCTCTCTGCAGAGGCTCTGAATGACCGTTTTGCCGGTCAGTGCGCTCTGGGGACAGGCCGCGATGCAAATACGGCAGTCTTCCGGGCACTCATCGGCGATGACCGGATCGGGCTCAAACGGCTGATCGGCGAGAACAGCCCCGATATAGACCATGTTGCCGAGCTCTCGATTGATCAACAGCGTGTTTTTGCCGAGATATCCAAGACCGGCAAGCCATGCGGAATGACGCATCGAGAGAATGCCCTGTCCACGACACGCCCCGGCATCCCAGGAAAGATAGGGGGTGTCGCACGGGACCGGAACCGCTCCGATCCGGTGTTCTCCCAGACGGCGGGCCAATGCGAGACCGATCCGATCGATCTCCGAATAGATGAGAAAGGCGGCACCCGTATAGGGAACGGGGTTCGGACAGGTGATGATCTCGGCCGGCATGCTCTTCAAAAAGACGATGACGGACTCCGTTTTCGGATAAATGTCCCTGGGATGAAACCCTGCGGGAGCATCCGCAAACCGCCTGACATCGGCGATGCCGCACTTTTCAGCTCCCAGCTGAATGGCGATGTCCTTCACCCTCGAAGAATTTATACTTGTCATTCAATATTGTTATATATACATCATTCGTTTCAGGACCGCGTCTCCCCGTCGTGCATGGCTGAGCACCCGAGGCGAGGCAGGATCCCGGCAAGGTCAGATGATGAACTCGATACCCTGAATCTTGACTTTGGACTGGGCGCCGATACGACGGATGATGTTGGCGGCAAGGAAGTTGCCGATGCGCAGGCAGGTCGTGAGAGGCAGTCCTTTGAACATGCCGTAGAAAAACCCGGCCTGGAAGTTATCGCCGGCACCGTTCGTGTCCCGGACATCTTCCACCCGATACGCCGGAATGCGGGTTTCGCCTTCGGGCGTTATCGCGACGGAGCCCTGCTCTCCGAGTTTGACGACCGCAAGATCGGTATACTGAAGCAGGCGGCGGAAGTCCGGGCCGCACAGCGCGCGGGCTTCTTCCTCATTCGCGAACAGCATGTCGACGCGGTCGGCGAGGAACTCTTCGATTCTGGCGCGGGCCGAGTTGATGACAAAGCTGTCGGCCAGATCGAAGGAAATATGCGTGCCGACTTTGCGAGCCGTTTCGTAGGCATGCCGGGTCGAGCGGTTGATCGGGTTCTCGCCGCGCAGTTCATACGCGGAAAAGTGGAGATATTCGGAATCCGCGATCAGACTGTGAAGGATCTCGTAATCATACAGCTTTTTCGTGACGCCGAAATCAAGGCCGAAGGTGCGCTGCCCATCGGGACTGATCAGGGTATAGCAGATGCCCGAATGGCCCCGTTTGATCGAAACATAGGTGTCGACGTCGTTCTCGCGCAGATTGTTAATATAGTCGTATCCATAATCATCGCTTCCGACACAGCCGATGAAGGAACAGCGCAGGCCGAGATTGCTGGCGCCATAGATCACGTTGGTCGGCGACCCGCCGGGAGAAATGGTCGGAAGATGCTTCTGGGCAATCTTCTGGAGTTTTTTGAGATTCTCGGGATTGAGCTCGATGCTGTTGCCTTTCGGCAGATCAAGTGAGACCAGTTCCTCATCCTCAACCTCGATGATGATGTCAGTCAGGGCGTCGGAAATGGCCGTGAGCTGGTATTTGCGCTGTCCCTTGGGAAGTCTGGGCGGCATCTGCGTCACCTCGTGAGAAGTCGGGCCGTCAAAACCCGCATCGGTTCAAGGTAGACGCACGCATCGTGAATGTCAATGTCTGATAAAGAATCCCGGATCGAACAGCACATGACAGGCACGGCAGGAACTGATTCTCCCGTCCCGGGGCGGGAAATATCGTTGCCTTGGAGGCAGGTCTCGGGTATCCTTACGGGACGCGCGCGGGTGGCACAGGCGACGCGGCGAGGGCGGCTTTCACGAGTCGCTTCCAGGAAAGGAGACGGTCATGTTCAAGAGTTTCCAGGAAGTCGTTCAGTTCATCAAGCGAGAGAAGATCGCCAACGTCGATTTGAAGGCATGCGATCTGTTCGGGCGCTGGCGGCATCTCACGACTCCCGCACGATATCTGACTCCGCAGACGCTGAAGGAAGGCTTCGGCTTCGATGGTTCGAGCTACGGTTTCAAGAAGGTCGACAACAGCGATATGATCCTGATTCCCGACATCACGACGGGATTTGTCGACCCCTTCTGGGATCAACCCACCCTCTCGTTCATCTGCAACATGCATGTCACCGAGGGCGACGAACCCCGGTTCGAGCAGGATCCGCGCTTCGTCTGCGAAAAAGCCGAGGCGTACATCAAGAGTCAGAAGGTCGGTGACACGCTGCTTCTGGGGCCGGAATACGAGTTCTACGTTTTCGATTCGGTCACGTTCAAAGACTCCATGCAGGGGTGCGGTTTCGCAATCGATGCCCGGCAGGCCCATTGGAACACGGATGACGCCGAAATGGGCAATTTCGGTTATCCGATGCCCCTCAAAGGCGGCTATCACGGCGAGCAGCCAGAAGATCTGTATGCGTCGTTCCGCGGCGGTCTCGTCGAAATGCTCCATGACATGAGGATCGGCGTCAAGTATCACCACCATGAAGTCGGTGGCCCGGGCCAGTGCGAGATCGAGACCGAGTTCGGCACGCCGCGCAGCATGGCCGACAACACCATGATCATCAAATATGCGGCAAAAAATTTCGCGGTCGAGCACGAAAAGACCGTCACGTTCATGCCCAAACCGATGTTCGGCGCGCCGGGCAGCGGACTGCACGTGCATTTCAAGCTCCAGGACAAGAACGGCAAGCCGCTTTTTGCCGATCCCAAGGGGTATTCGGGAATGAGCAAAACGGCGATCCAGTTCATGACCGGTATTCTCGTCCATGCCCGGGCGCTCGCGGCGTTCACCAACCCCTCGACCAACTCCTACAAACGGCTGGTTCCGGGATACGAGGCACCGGTCTCGATCGTGATGGCACGCTCGAACCGGTCGGCCGCGATACGTATTCCCGGCTATGTGAAGAGCGCCGAAGACAAGCGGTTCGAGTATCGCGCCGGCGATGCGACGGCAAACCCGTATCTGATGTTCGCCGCCATGATCATGGCCGGGATTGACGGCGTCCGGCGCGGGCTCGACCCCGCGAAGGCGAATGTCGGGCCGATCGACGGAAACATGTATGAGCTTCCCGAGAAGGAACGCCGCAAGATCAAGTCTCTTCCGACCAGCCTGATCGAAGCCCTCGAGGCCCTCAAGGAGGATCACGCGTTCCTGCTCGAAGGCGACGTGTTCACCAAGGGGCTGATCGACAACTGGATCAAGCGCAAGACCGATGAAGAAGCGATGCCGGTGGCTCTGCGGCCGCACCCCTATGAGTTCAACCTGTCCTACGGATGCTGAACCAGGTTTTATAGAATAGAATATAATGGAAAATCAGTTCGTTCGTTCCGGGTCTGTCGAAGAAGACGCGACGGGTTCTCCGCCCACGCTTCGACAGGCCCGGCGCGGACGTTTTCCATGGCTTTCACGGCGGAGCGAAGGCCCGGAGGTTCCGGCAGCATGCTGACTGCCGAGACCAGGCTGTTGACGCCCGAAGGGCCGCGCGCAACACGAGACATCCGCGAAGAGAACGAGATCGTCGCGGCCGGCGGCTGGGGCGAGTCGATTCCCACAAAGGTTGCCGACATCTTCGTCCAGTTCGACCACAAGGGGCCGGTCCTCAGCCTGACGACGTCGCGCGGCGCGAAGCTGCGATGTAGCCCCGACCACCCGTGCTGCGGGCGGCTGAACCCTGTCAACAGGCTGTATCATCTCTATTTGATGGAACGGAATGCGCTCGGATTCCGTGTCGGGCTTTCCTCGGACCTGATGAAGGATCTGATGGCAACGCAGAGTCTGCGCCAGGACCTGTTCAATCAACAGGAAATCATCGACCGCGTCTGGATCATCGAGTCGACGGAGAACGCTTCCAAAGCTCATTTCCTGCTGAAATACGCCATGTTCAAATACGGACTGCCGGATGTGCCGTTTTCAGGCAGGCAGGTCGAATCGGAATTTTCGGATGAAATGATCCGCGAGTTATATAATCGTATCGATACTCCATCGAGGGCCCACCAGATGCTGCTCGACTGGCTGATGTTCGAAGACAGCCCGCATGTGACGATGCGCCTCGCGAAAGCCGGGCAGACCTCGAGCAATGCGGTCCAGTTCGTTGTTTTCGGGGGAACCGACAAAGCCGGGTCGAGACCCGGTTATACGCATCTGATCCGCATCGACAATGTCCAGGACCCTGAAAAGGCCGAGCACAAGCAGTTCAAACGGCGCCAGACAAGCCACGGCCAGTGGTATCTGGAAGTCACGCGCGATGACGACGAGGAGGCCCAGCTCTTCGTCAAGACGCTTTCGGCGCTCGACAACCTCGAGATCATCCGCAAGGTTCAGCTGACCAAAAAACCCGCGTTCTACCTGCTTCCGGCGTCGCATCTGAAAATCGGCATGCTGGTTCCGGTGATCGGCGACCGAGGCGTCATCGAAGAAGACACCATTGTGGAAATCGACATGGAAGAGCACCAGGGGCCGTTATACGACGTGAAAACGACGGACGGCTGCACCTATATCGCGGACGGCTGGGTCACGATGTCGTGGACCGGCAGCGCCGCGGGATCGACGAGGAACACGAGTGAACGCCGCGCTTGAACGACAGATTGCAGGATTGAACCCACGCCAGGCCGAGGCTGTCGGCATAACGGAAGGGCCGCTTCTGGTGGTTGCGGGAGCCGGTTCGGGAAAGACGCGCATGCTGACGATGCGCATCGCGGCCCTTATCGAACGGCACGGCGTCGATCCGACGGCGATCCTCGCGGTTACCTTTACCAACAAAGCGGCGAAAGAGATGCGGGAACGCGTGCAGGCGCTGCTGCCCGGCCGGGGCGAAGCCGTGACGCTGACGACGTTTCACACGTTCTGCAGCCAGCTTCTGCGCAAGTGGCACGAGGCCGCCGGATTCCCCGAAGGATTCACGATTTACGATGAAGACGACAGCGAGAAGCTGATGAAGCTTGTCCTGGCCGACCTCAATCTCGACCCCAAAAAGTGCACGCCAAGAGCGATGCAGAGCGTGATCTCGCAGGCGAAAAACGAGCTGCAGGGCCCCGAGGAATTCAAGCCGCCGCACCCTGAGGCCGAGCGGATCAAAGCCGTCTACAAGCGGTATCAGGAAGCGCTGACGAAAAACCAGGCGATGGATTTCGACGATCTGATTTTCTGCGTCTGGAAGCTGCTCAACGCACGCCCCGATCTGCTGGCGCGGCTCCAGGAGCGATACAGGTATTTCCTCGTCGACGAGTATCAGGATACAAATACCGCCCAGTATAAATTGATCGCCCTGCTTTCATCGGCAAGTCGCAACCTGTGCGTGGTCGGCGATGAGGATCAGTCGATCTACAGCTGGCGCGGCGCGACGATCCGCAACATCCGGGAGTTTGAAAAGGATTTCCAGGGCGCGCGGGTCGTGTATCTCGAACAGAATTACCGTTCGACGCAGGGCATTCTCGATGCCGCCAGCGCCGTCATCGCGAACAATGCGGGCACGCACAAGAAGCGGCTCTGGACAACGAACGGAGCCGGGGAACTTCCCAGATTCATCCATGCGGCTGACGACCGCGAAGAGGCTGACCGGATCGCAAGCGAAATCCGAACGCTCGAGCGGGACGGGATTCCCTACGGGGAGATGGCGATTCTCTTCCGCATGAACAGCCTCAGCCGCACCGTCGAGCAGGCGCTCTCGAGCCGGACGATTCCCTACGAAGTGACGGGCGGCCTCAAATTCTTTCAGCGCCGCGAAGTGAAGGATATTCTCGCCTATCTGCGCTTTCTGGGGAATCGGAACGACTCGATTGCGCTGCGGCGCATCATCAACACCCCCCGCCGCGGGATCGGCGACACGACGGTTTCGAAACTGGCGGCATCGGGTGATCTGTGGGGCGAAGTCATGGTTCAGGCGGGCGCAAGCCCGCGCGGCAAGATCGCCGCATTTCTCAAACTCATGGAAGAGCTTGTCGGAACTGCGGAGCACGCGACGGTTTCCGCGCTTACCAAGGCGATTCTCGATCGCACGTCGTATTTCGACTGGCTGAATGAAACCGAAGAGGAAAAGGAAGCCGAAGACCGGATATCCAACGTCGAAAGCCTGCTGGCCGATATCCGGTTCCAGGAGGAAGAGAACCCGCAGCTTTCGCTCCGCGAGTATCTTGAAAAAGTCGCCCTGCATGCGGATGTTGATGATCTCGACGAAACGGCGGAACGCGTCCATCTGATGACGCTTCACAATGCCAAGGGGCTCGAGTTTCCGGTCGTTTTCCTGATGGCCATGGAGGAGGGGGTGTTTCCGCACCACTCCTCAAAAGACCTGCCTCACCAGCTTGAAGAGGAACGACGCCTCGCCTATGTCGGCATGACGCGCGCGATGCGGCGTTTATACATGACCGCGGCACGGCGGCGCATGATGTTCGGTGGCTGGACGGGCAACCTCGTTTCACGCTTCATCAGCGAAGTCCCTGCCGGTATGCTCACGGGCAGACCAGCGGGGGGAAGCGGAAGCGCCGGCACGAACTGGCACCCCACCCCGGGATCAGCAGCTTCGTTTTCCTTCCTGAAATCCCAGGCACCCGCGGAAGAGTCGCGGGATATCCGCACTCCGAATCCGGCAGCACAAGCACCGGGGTATTCGTTCCGAAAATCAACGGAGACGTCACCTGCCGCGGAGTCCCGGTCGGCAGCTCCGGACCACCCGGCAAATTCGGAACCAGGAACGATGCTGAATCTGCAGAGCGGCTCGGATGTCTTCCATCAGGTGTTCGGCAAGGGCAGGGTTGCCCTTGTCGAAGGCCGTTCTCTCGGTGATTTCAGGCTTACGATCGATTTTGAAAAGGTCGGCCGCAAGACTCTGCTCTTGCAGTATGCGTCACTTCGGGTTATAAAGAAACAACACACTCAGGAGGTCAAGGGATGCTGAGGTTTCTTCGGTTCGTCTGGAAGCTCTTCATCGTGGGCAGCGTATTTGGAATCGGCTACATCATCGGCCGCGAGCACAGCTTCGAGGAAGATGAAGAGTGGGATAATGAGGAAGAAAACAAGTCTGCCGACGCCGGATCTCAGGCAGGCGGCGAAGCTCCGAAAAAAGCGGAACCGGCCGCAGGTGCAGGATCGGTCACCTTCGAATATGCCGACTCAAAGGCGACCAGCGTATCGGTCGTCGGTGATTTCAACGACTGGAACAAGGACACCAGCACGATGAAAAATGAGAACGGCGTCTGGAAATGCAGCATGAACCTCAAGCCGGGCCGGCATGAGTACAAGTTCGTCATCAACCAGACCGACTGGATCAGCGATCCAAAAGCCAAGGATACCGTCGCCGACAAATACGGCGGCAGTTCCTCCGTCATTGAGGTCCGGTAACATCGTCTTTCATCGCGGAGCGGCGGGGTCGCCGTTCCGACTTTAGCTTCCAGGACAATCGCACACCGTGGTCAAAAAAATATACCTGGAGGAAAGCGTCGATCGAGTCAGCCTGAAGGCGTTCGTTGAACGCGTATTCAAGTTGACCGGGCTTCACCTCACTGTTTATAACGAGCGCGGCGAAGCCGTCGTCGGGGAACACGAACGTGTCCTGGGCGGCCCGGTCGAGCCTGCCGACCTGACGGGTTTTTCCGGCGGGGGCGTCATGATGCGCCCGGACGGCAGCTCCCTCAAAGTCGTCAAACTGGGCTGGAGCGGCCATATCTATGGCGCCGTGCTGATCGGCCCGTTCGTTTCCTCCGCGGCCGCCGCCGGCCCGAAGGACTGGCCGCGAATCAGCGACGAGCAGATCGATGCCGTCAACGAGATGGTCGAACATTTTTTCCAGCAGCAGGCCGACATGGCCTCAGAGCGCGAGGCCCTCAGGCGGAAGGAAAAGATTCTTTCGGTGCTTGAAGAGGCATCGAATATCATGAACTCGACCCTGGACTTCCAGAACCTGCTCGAGTTCATGATGGATATCGCAATTGATATAACAGGTGCCACCTGCGGCGCGCTGCTGCTCCGGAAAGATAAGAAGCGGTATCTCGAAGTCGCCGTCGCGCGCGGCGCGTATCCGCAGGAAGTGAAGAAGATCCGGGTTCCGATCGGCCAGGGCGTTACCGGCTGGGTCGCGAAGAACCGCGAACCGCTCGTCGTTCCGAACGTTCTTCTCGAGCCCCGCTACATCGAGACTCCCGAGGCCATTTACTCGGAAATGGCGGTTCCGCTGACGGTCGGGGACAAGCTCATCGGCGTCATCGCGGTCGATTCATCCGAGATCAATGCCTTCACGAAAGATGACTGCACCACGCTCAACACCCTGGCGTCGATGGTGACGAAGGTGCTCGAAAACGCGCGGCTGCTCAGCAGTTCGAGCCAGCAGGTCCGCGAGATGAGTAATTTGTTCGCCATTTCCGAAAAATTTTCGGAAAGAGCCGGCGATCCCGGCCTGCTCGGCGAGGTCGTTGCCGACGTCGCGGCCGCTCTCGCCTGCAGCGGCGTATCTCTCATGCTTCACAACGGGGACCGCGATGATCTGTTCATGTCGGCGAGCATCGGGCTCCCGGGTGAGCTGGAGAATCTGCGCATTCCCGTCGGAAAGGGCATTCACGGATACGTCGCACAGCAACGCAAGTCGGTGCTGATCACCGATGTCACGCATGACGTGAACGTCGTGAAGTTCTCGTTCCTCGACCATTTCTCGCGTTCGGTGCTTGCCGTGCCGCTCGCGACGAAAGAGCGCCTGGTCGGCGTTCTGAGCGTTTATCAGAAGAAAGATTCAAACGCGTTCACCGAGGCCGACGAGAAGCTCCTGACAACCATCGGCCGGCTGCTCACCTCGCATTTCGAGAACCGGCGGCTGTTCGAGGATTCCCGGCGCAAGCTCGAGTATCTGACCACTCTTTACAAGGTCAGTTCATCCGTTTCCAAGACGCTCAACATCATCCGGCTGTTCAACATGATCCTGCAGCAGGTCCAGGATGTGATGGACGTCGAGAACTGCTCGCTGATGGCGTATGACCCAATGCGCAACCTCCTGTCGCTCGACGCCGCGCTCGGCATGCCGAAGAATCTCGTCGGCCGCGTCACGGTGCCTCTCGGCGAGGGCATTGCCGGCTGGGTCGCGCAGCAGAAGCAGCCGGTTCTCATCAAGGACATCTCCAAGGACGAGCGGTTCGCCAACCGGTCGGGACGGCTCGAATACACCACCAGGTCGGTGTTATCCGTTCCGATCCTCCACAACAAGATTTTGCTGGGCGTGCTCAACGTCAACAACAAGCGCTCCGGAAGTGCGTTTACGGAAGACGATCTGAACCTGCTTCTGAGTATATCAGGGCAGATATCACAGGCCATCGCGAACGCGAACCTGTATGAGCGCACCGAGCAGCAGGTAGCCGAGCTGAGCCTGATCCAGGAACTCGGGAAAGCGATCAACTCATCGCTCGACCTGGACTCGGTTCTGACCTATTTCATCGACATGACCACCCGGATAACCGAGTCTGACCGTGCAACGCTCATGCTGTATTCAGACGAGACGCAGGAGCTGCACGTGCAGGTTTCACGCGGGTTCGACGATGTCAGGATCAAGGACGTCCGCTTCAAGATCGGCGAGGGCATTGCCGGCCAGGCCGCCAGGCAGCGCAAACCGCTGCGGGTCAGCAATACGATTCTTGAACCCCAGTTCAAAAAACTTGCCCTGGAAACCGGATCCAAGCCTGTGACGCTGATCTCGGCCCCGCTGCTGAACCGCGACAATCTTGTCGGCGTCATCAACTGCGAACGCGAACTCGACAAGAAAGGCCCGTTCACGGCGGAAAACCTCGATCTGCTCGACACGCTCGCATCGCAGGCATCCGTCGCGATCGAAAACGCCAGGCTGTATCACAATCTGCTCAACGTCTACCTCGAAACGATCAGGGCCCTTGCGGCGGCGATCGATGCGAAAGACAGCTACACGCACGGCCATTCACGCCGTGTCACGGATCTGAGCGTATCTCTCGCGCTCGCGATGGGTCTTCCCCGCACGGAAGTCGACACGATCAGGCATGCCGCGCTGCTTCACGACGTCGGCAAGATCGGCATCAGCGAGCAGATTCTCCTCAAGCCGGGCCGACTGACCGACGACGAGTTCGAGACGATCAAGTCGCATCCGCATATCGGGGCCGGGATTTTAAACTCGATCGAGTTCCTCAAGAATGTCTGCATGATCATCGAGCATCATCATGAGCGGTTCGACGGCAGAGGATACCCGGGGAATCTCAAGGGTGACGAGATCCCTGTCGGCGCGCGAATCATCATGGTCGCCGACTCGTTCGACGCCATCACCTCGTGCCGCCCCTACAGGAAACCGCTGACGTTTGATGAAGCCATGGCTGAGATCGGCCGCTGCGCCGGCACGCAGTTCGACCCGAAGATGGTATCGGTTTTCACCAGACTGCGCGAGTCGACGTTCTGCCCGGTGTGGCTGAAAGCGGCATCCCTTGAAGAAGCGGAACAGGCGGGCTCGACGTCGGACCCATCGCTTCTCATTCCGGAAGGTCTGAAAGGCCGCTGACGCGCCTCTCCCGACCGCGCGCAACGGCAACGGCGCGGTCAGCCGATGTGTATTTTCATTGATAGATCGAGCGCTTTTGCGCTGTGCGTCACCGCCCCGACGGAGACGTAATCCACCCCCGTCGCGGCCGCGGCGGCAATCGTTTCGAGCGTGATTCCGCCGGATGCTTCGAGCGGAACGCGGCCTGCCACGCGGTCTGCGCAGCGTTTCATCAGCTCTGGCGGCATATTGTCGAGCATGATGATATCGGCACCGGCTTCGAGTGCCGCTTCCAGCTGTCCGAACGTCGCGACCTCGACTTCGATTTTGAGAGCCGGACCGACCCGTGTTCTCGCGGCAGCCACAGCGGCCCTGATGTCGCCGCCCATCGCGGTGATGTGATTATCTTTCAGCATCACCATATCAAACAGGCCGAACCGGTGATTCACACCGCCGCCGACCCGGACTGCGGCCTTTTCGAGATCACGCAGGCCGGGCGTCGTTTTACGCGTATCCAGAAGTTTGCACCGCGTTCCGCGCATGGCTTCGACGAATGCGCCCGTGAGGGTCGCGATGCCGGAAAGGCGCTGAACGAGATTCAACAGGGTGCGTTCAGCCGTCAGGAGAACCCCGGCCTGGCCGGCAAGCTCGGCCACGACGGTGCCCGGGGTTACCCGATCCCCGTCGCGGGCCGAAATGCTGATCTCCGTCGCGCTGCAGCATGTTCCGGAAGCGGCTCTGCGGGCTTCAACGGCGCGCACGACCGGTTCGATGAGCCATAATCCGCAGATCAGGCCTGTGGCCTTGGCGGTCACACGCCCGACCGCGGAACGGGCAGCCGCGTCTCCGATCGACTCGACCGAGATGTCACAATCATGCGGGCCCAGGTCTTCAGATAAAAAGGCATCGATGCGCCGGTTCATTCGCTTCCTCCGTTTTCCCATCCTGCAAAGTATGATCATCGAACGCACGACCAGAAGTCAAAACGCCGACAGTGTACACGAAGAAACGACGACGCCATTGTTATATTTATCATTATTTTATTTATCCGGCGGTATCCAACGGGCACAACCGGATGAAGTTGTATTAAAATTAATTTACATTCTGCCCCTCGCAATCTTCATCAACCCAGTGTTATCTTAGTGATGCCATGAAAACGAGTTTAAATAAAGTTCTCAATATACGGTACATTTGTTTGTCCCTCGGCTGCATCATGGGACTTGCGGTCGCGGGTTCGGCTCAGCCGGCTTCAGGTCCATGGACGCTCGAACAGTGTCTGGAATACGGGATGAAAAATCATCCGGCCATTCTCGGTGCGGATGCTGCGGTACGCGCATCCATGGCGCGCATCGGCTCAACCCGAAGCGGGATGGGGACGAAAATCACCGCCCAGTCCGGGTTCACCAGAAACAAGCAGGAATACAGCCGCGCCAGGGCTTTGGCGGCCGCATCCAAGATATCCGGCAGCGATGATTTGGTCGATTCCACGGCAAACAGCATAAGCATTCGCAAGACCATCGCGGATGCCGGCCGCACATCAGCGCAGCTCACTGCTGCGAACAAGGATCTCGGGGCTTCGCGGGCCGCCCGCACATGGCAGGAAGTGACGACAGCCGTCGACATCAAGACGGCCTATTTCATGGCTCTGCAGGCAATGGCTCAGGTGGAAGTCCAGCAGGATCTGTTACGCAGCTTCGAGGAACACCTGGTGAAGGTCCGGGGGTTTGTCGAGGTCGGCACGCGGGCACCCTATGATATAACGAAAGCAATGGTTGATGTCGCGAACACGAAAGTGGCCGTCATCAAGGCTCAGAGCCAGGCTCAGAATGCGCTGTCCCAGCTGACCAAAGCGGTCGGATATGAGGGGCACATCGATATCGCTTCCCAGGCGGGCTTTTTGAAACTCGTACAGCCCGAACTCGATTCGGCCCGCCTCATCGAGGAAGCCCTCGACAGGCCCGATCTCACTCAGGCACAGTTTCAGGTCGACTCGGCACAGCAGAGGCTCTCTGCGGCTCAGCGAGGCATGAAACCAACGCTCTCGGGGAGCGCCGGGTATGACTGGAGCGGCACGGTCACGCCGCTCGACCGCAGCTGGAGCGTCGGCATGCAGCTTTCCATGCCGGTGCTGGACGGCAAGCTGACCCGCTACTCGATCGATGAGCAGCGCAGCAATCTGGAACAGGTCCGTTCAACCAGAGACCAGCGCAGGCTGGCCGTGCGTGCCGAGGTTGAAACAGCAATCACCGGCGTGCGGGATGCGTTTCATCGGCTCGAGGCTTCCGAAGTGCTTCTGAAGGAAGCCGGAGAGTCTCTTTCTCTCGCCGAGGGAAGATTTGATGCAGGACTTGGCTCGCCCATCGAAATCACGGATGCCCGCGCGGCATTTTCATCGGCACGAGGCAGCCATGTAACCGCATACTACGACAGCCTGATTGCGCTGACCAACCTGGACCAGGTTCTTGGTCTCCTGCCGGCCGAGGCCGGCGGCCTGTCGGGCTGGACAGCCGGCGCGGTGACGGACGAACCGGCCAGCGAACCCGAACCAGGATCTATATCTGCTAATATTACAACCGCCGCTTCCGGAACCATCGAGATCAACCAGGAAACCGCCAGGGTTTCCAGCGAGTCCATCGTCGTTCCGACAGCCACGGATACCACCGATACCGGCAGTGAGGTGAAACGATGAAATACGGCTGTATGGCAATGGTCATTCTGCTTCTGCTCAGTCTCGTGGGCGGCGGCTGGTATTGGTACAAGCAGCGCAACGCCCTTCCCGACTGGAATCTGGAAGAAGTCGACCAGGGGGAGATTCGTCAGACCATCTCCGCGACAGGCTCCCTGGCCGCGGTTACGACGGTGGAAGTCGGCTGCCAGATCAGCGGAATCCTCGCGTCGATTTCGGTGGATTTCAATGACAATGTCAAGGCCGGCCAGGTGATTGCACAGCTCGATTCGTCGACCTATGAGGCGCAGGTCGAGCAGGCCACCGCGAATCTGGAAAATGCCCACGCCGGGGAGCGGAACAGCGTGGCTCAGATCGAAAACCTGCGAGCATCCATGCTCGGCGCGAAAGCCGATGAACAGGTCGGCGAAGCGAATGTTCGCAAGGCCGAAGTCGCGGTAACCGACGCGGAGCGCAATTACAAACGCATGAAAGAGCTGGCCGCCCGCAAACTGATTTCGCAGTCCGATCTCGACTCGGCGGAGACCGCCTTCGACTCACAGAAAGCGGCTCTTGCAGGCACCCGCAGCCAGATTGCGACGTATCGCGCCAAGCAGGAGGCCATTACGGCGCAGATTGCCGCGGCAGAAGCCCAGCACAGCGGCACGCTGTCCCAGATCAGGCAGATGGAAGCACTGTTGAACGTGTCCCGCATCAATCTTGGCCGCACGACCATCTGCTCGCCGATCGACGGCGTGATCGTTTCCAGGAACGTCGATGTCGGCCAGACCGTCGCGGCAAGCCTCCAGGCGCCGACCCTGTTCACGATCGCGAACGATCTTCGGCACATGCAGATCAACACAGCCGTCGATGAGGCGGATATCGGCAAGGTCAAAGAAGGCCAGCCGGCATTTTTCACGGTGGACACGTTCAAGGGGCGGACCTTCAAGGGCCGCGTCGAACAGGTCCGGCTGGCTCCGACCATTTCCCAGAACGTCGTGACCTACTCGGTCATGGTGATGGTCGATAACGATGACATGGTCCTCAAACCCGGCATGACGGCAAATGTCGACATCCTTGTCGAAAAGAAGGAAAATGTCGTCAGAGTGCCGTCACGGGCACTGTTTTTCAAGCCGCCGACCGCGTATATGCCGGCGAATCTGCCCCCGTTCAGCGAAGGAAGCACCCAGAATGCGCGGGTCTGGGCCCTCTCGCCGGCCTCACTGCCGGTTCCGATCACGATCCAGACGGGAATCAGCAGCACCAGATACACCGAGGTGATCGGTGATGCGGTCAAGCCGGGGCAGATGCTTCTCGTCAGCGACAAAGCCAGCGAAACAGCCAAGAACAACCGCCGCAGCGGAGGCATCCGTATTCATTGACGGAGCACACATGATGAGTCAGGAAAAAGACGCGAAAAGCGAAACCGGCCGGAGTGAAGTTCCCCCGCTGATCCAGATTTCTGCCGTTCACAAGACCTATTTCATGGACGGCGTCACGGTGAAGGCGCTTCGTGGCGTCGATCTCACGGTTTTCCGCGGTGAGTTCGTGGCGATCATGGGCGCATCCGGCTCAGGGAAATCGACGCTGATGAATATTCTCGGCTGCCTCGACCGGCCGACGCACGGAAATTATCGCATCAACGGCATCGAAGTCTCGCATCTTTCCAAAGACCAGCTTGCGACGGTACGCAATCGTCAGATCGGCTTCGTTTTTCAGGGTTTCAACCTGCTTTCACGCACCAGTGCGCTCGAGAACGTCGAGATGCCGATGATCTACGCGAATGTGGAGGCTCAGGGACGCCGGGAACGGGCGTTGTCGGCGCTCGCCTCGGTCGGACTCACGGGCCGCGAGAACCATACGTCGAGCCAGCTCTCGGGCGGCCAGCAGCAGCGCGTCGCGATTGCCCGGGCTCTGGTGAACAAACCTGCGGTGATCCTTGCCGATGAACCAACCGGAAATCTCGACTCCCACTCGAGTATCGAAATCATGGCCCTCTTTCAGGCTCTCAATCAGCAGGGCATCACGATCGTTCTCATCACGCACGAACCAGACATCGCCCAGTTTGCCAAGCGGTGCGTGCGCGTTCGCGACGGGCTCATCAACAGCGATGAGCTGGTTTCCAATCCCCTTGACGCCATCAAAGAGCTGGCGGCGCACCCGCCGCTCGTCCAGGATGGCGCGGAAGACGAGCTTGAACAGCCCCCAGAGCCGGAAGAGCAGGAAGGAACGGTGCTGCCATGAATGTATGGGCGGTTATTCGTCTGGCACTCATCAGCCTCGCGCGCAACAAGATGCGTTCGTTTCTCACCGCGCTCGGCATCATCATTGGCGTAGGTTCGGTCGTGACAATGGTCGGCGTCGGTCAGGGCGCCTACTCCTCTGTCCAGACGGAAATTTCAAAGATGGGCACGAATCTGATCATGATCATGCCAGGCAGCTCGTCGCAGGGCGGCGCCCGGATGGGCGCGGGCACCATGACAACTCTCAACGAAGCCGATGCGGAGGCGATCGCCGCAGACTGTCCGTCGATCACGCTGGTGTCATCCGTCGTCAGGACCAGCGGCCCGATGGTGTTTTCCAGCCAGAACTGGACGACCCAGGTCATGGGCGTCGGCGCCGATTATCTCGAGATCCGGGCAACCAAACTAACGGCCGGCAGATTTTTCACTTCGCACGAGATACGCAACGGTTCGAAAATCTGCGTCCTCGGAAAAGTCGTGGCCGATAACCTCTTCGGTTCGATCAGCCCGGTCGGTCAGACCATTCGCATCAAGAAGATGCCGTTTGAAGTCATTGGCGTTCTCGAAGAGCGTGGTCAAAGCGGCCCGGGCCAGGACCAGGACGACGTCGTTCTGGCGCCGTTTTCCACGATTCAGCGCCGCATGATGGGCATAACGCACATAAACATGATCGTGGCTTCCGCCGTGAGCGACAAATCGGTTGATACGGCCAAAGAAGAAATTTCAAACATCCTGCGTCGCCGACACCGGCTCACGGATAATCAGGATGACGATTTCCAGATTCGTACCCAGGCTGATATGGCGGCAATGGCAAGCTCGACGCTGGGCATCATCACGCTTCTTCTGGGCGCGATCGCATCGGTCTCGCTGGTGGTCGGCGGCATCGGCATCATGAACATCATGCTCGTCTCGGTTACGGAGCGCACCCGTGAGATCGGCATCCGCATGGCGATCGGCGCCCGGGGTCGCGACATTCTTTCCCAGTTTCTCGTCGAATCGGTGACGTTATCGTGCGTCGGCGGTTTTTTGGGAATCTGCGTCGGGATGGCTCTGACCAGGCTCATTACAGCGCTGACCGAGTGGCAGGTGTATGTCTCGATCCCGGCAATGGTCATAGCCGTCGCATTCTCAGCCGCCGTCGGCATTTTCTTCGGTCTGTATCCGGCCTGGAAGGCTTCTCAGCTCGACCCGATCGACGCGTTGCGGTTCGAGTAGGCGGCCCGGGAACTCATTTTCCGGGAAGCGCCCTGCAGAGCAGATTCGAGAGCATGCCGAGCGTTGAAACGCCGGCGAGCGGGGCGTTCTGATCGAGGCCGTGGCCTTCGATGAAGACGCTTGTCTGGTGCATCGATTCACTCACGGAGCCCAGGGATTCGGCAAAGAGCGAACCGGCCCCTGCGGATTTGAGGATTTTTGCGATGCTTCCGGCAGCCTGGCGCAGCACCGTTCGGGCATTTTCGTCAGGAGAGTACAGCTGAGCCTTGACGACTCGTGAATCGATCAGGCACCGCAGAACCTGGACTTTATCGTAGGGAAACGGCAGCAGTCCATTCCCTTTTCCACCGCCGCGGGAACGTTCAAGCAGGCCTGCGATATCAGCTTCAAGTGCAGCGACCGGCCTGAGGCCGGCCATCCTTCGAAACACCTTCCATTTTTCCTGGTCAAGCGTTGCACCGGCCTGGAGTGCGTCAAGCAGGTTGCCTTCAAGCCCCGCCGGGCAGAGAAGCAGATACCCGGGCCCGACATGGAGAATCGGCTGGTCTGCCTCGGCTCCGGCACCGGTCGGATTCACGGTGAACCCGGTTGCCCGGGGCATTCTGGCCGATGCATCGAAAAGGCCTTCCCAGGCCTGCGGAACGATGCTCCCGGTAACCATCACGGCATACTCTCCCGGGCCACGGACATACACATACAGATCTTCAGGGATGAACTTTCGAGCCGCGCTGAACGCCCGGATCGCCTGGATCACATCGGCCGGGTTCCCGCTTTCCGACGGTGTCCCGGCCTTCGACGAGGCGGGCATCAGCTCCCCTTGCGCATGTGCTCTGACCTGTTTCCTGACCTGAGCCGCCGCATGAAAGGCATTCGAAAAGATCTGTTCAGGCGCCGTTGAAACGGATGGCCCGGCTGATTTCAACGCGACGTTGCCGTTCATGAGATGGACGAACCCGTCCTTCAGCCTGAAATACCCGCATACGGTCGGATCGGCCAGCGGGGCAGGAATGAGCAGCTCGTCCACATCCGCCGCCCCGACGGCCGGCACGGTAACCGCGAGAATCGCACCGGCGGCAACCGTCAGAGCCACCGTTCCGATGATGGATATATTTTTAAGTATATTTTGCCATGCTGTTTTACCCGTCATTCGCTGACCTCTCGTCTGTACGTCATGTCTCCTTTCGGCTGAATGCGGAAAATCATCCAGATTCAACAGAGGCGAAAGAAAACGGCGAAACCTGCCGATAGGTGTTCACCGAGGAGTTCGGCATGTCGTTTCAGCGGGACGGATGTTCGAATACAGGGTCATGCAGGCTTCGCCCTGGGCGCAGGCTGCTGACCGCAGCGCTTACGGCCGCATTCATGGCCGTATGCTGGTTTTTCATGCCGTCCATCGTCGATGCGGGGGCATGGGCGCTCAACTCGACGCGCTGGACCGACCAGGACGAGCAGGTATACAGCGATTTCGTGGCACGACTCGGAGAATCCGGCCATCCGAATCTGAACCGTTTCATTCGCGACAGCAACCAGAACCCGCTCTATGGAATCGAGGACCAGAAGTTCAATCTCTCGCCCGACTGCGCTGATTTTCCCTACATGATTCGGGCTTATGTGGCTTACAAGCTTCGTCTCCCGTTCGGATACGTGTGCGAAATCACGAAGGACAGCCGCGGAGACGAGCGATACAGCAGAGGCAACCGGCCGAAATGCTTCAAGGACCAGGATTCATTCAGTTCCCCCCAGAAGCTGTTCGGCTACGTCACCCTGGTGAATTCCGGTTACTATAGAATGGCACCTGAAATCGATACAGGAGATACCTACCCGATCCGTATCGGTCCGGATACGATCAGGCCGGGAACCGTCTATTACGATCCCAACGGGCATGTGGCGCTCGTTTATAAAATCACCGATGACGGTCGCATACGCCTGATCGACGCCCATCCCGACCGCAGCGTTTCGCGGCCATGGTTCGGCGGCAAATTCGCTCTCGGCAGCCGCGATCAGGGCGGCGGGTTCCGCAAGTGGCGACCGGCCTGGTATGGCGGGGACGGCCAGATTCACAGGCTTTCGAACCATAACATCAAAGACTACTCTCCCGACGACCAGTATCGCGGCACGTATGAGTTTCAGGGCATGAACGGGCTTTCCTACTTCGATTACGTGCGGGCCCGTCTCAGTTCGCGCGGCGGCCGGGTGCGGCCGCTCGAGGATTTCAGGTCGATGATGGAGGATATCCAGGAGGACATCCGGTATCGCGCGCTGGCCGTTGAGCTCTGCGTGCAGGCGGGCGTCCATCGCAAGCCGCATCCCGGCTCGCTGCCCTGGAATATTTACGGCACCGACGGCGAATGGGAATCATTTTCGACGCCCTCCCGCGATGCGCGCCTGAAGGTGGCCTTTCAGGAGTTTTTCTCGCAGACGGTGCGCATGGTGCAGATGGCCGCCCGCGGAGACCCGTCGATCGAGTATTCAGGCTCGGCGAATCAACTGGCAGCCGAGCTTCTGTCGATCTATGACTCGCTCAGCCCACGGCTGACCGTCACCTATGTCAACAGCATCGGAAACCGTGTCACCCTCACGTTTCATCAGGTTCTGGAGCGGCTCTTCGACCTGTCGTTCGATCCGTATCACGCGGTCGAATACCGCTGGGGTGCCTCCGGGGCCGAGGTGCAGACGGCTCCCGTGGACGGGGAGAAACGGCGGATGTATGAGCATGAAAGACGTCTGCGCAACCAGCTCGACAGGCTCTACAACATTCCGACGCCGCTCGCCATGGGCCCCGAACGCCCGCCTGACATCAATATCCGGCGCTGGCTGGAAACGGCGGCCGGCGGCGCCATTCCCCAGACCGAGATCGTTGTCGCAAGCGCGGAAATGTCAGACGTGCAGGCTGCCGCCCCACGGCAGCTGTCCCGCACCGTAGCTCCGACTGCCGCGCCAGCTCAGGCTGAAATGCCGGCAGCCATCCTGCCGGCCCCCGTCGTGTACCGCGCGGCCGTCGCCACACGCGAATCCTCCGAAGAAGCAGAACGACGTCTCTGGAGGTTCGCCGACTCGGTCCTGGGTGGAGCTGAAAACGTTGTCGCCGGAGTCATTCCTCAAAACCCGGCGAAGAAAAACCGGTGAACCATTCATGGAGGTGATACATCAGCCGATACACTTCAACGACTCGGGTTTCCATTTCAATCAAACAGGGAGGAAGTCATGTTCTGCATAGCACTCAGCGTTGCCGTGATCCTCTTACTGGCAGTCACAGCCGAACCCGAACGCTGGCCAGCCCGTCTGGCCGCATTTCTGAGGGAGACTCACGTTCATCATGGATAAACTCTTCAGCATGGCCGAAGTCTGCCGCATGACGGGGCTGGCGGCGCATACAATCCGCTTCTACGAAACACAGTTTCCGAAAAGTCTCGTCGCGGAACGCACCGTCGGCGGACATCGCAAATACCGGCAGGCCCATATAGATCTGCTCATGCGCATTGTCAGCTCCTCGAGAGGCGAGGGAAAATCGTTGCGAGAAGTGCGAGAACAGCTGGGAGAAGAGGAGGTATCGCATCTCCGCGACAGCGGTTCCACCCGTTCAACCGGTTCCGACACCTCCGTCGGACAGACCCTGGCCCTGGTTCTGGAAAATCTGAAAGAACTGAATATCCGCAATGACCGCCTCGACAAACTGATGAGCATCCTCCTGACTGAAACCGGCACGATCGACCGGGGAGTGGCTCTTTCGCAGATAGACACCCTGCGCCGCGAAACCCGTCTTGTCATCGATGATTCCCGCCGTTCGCTGATCAAACTCGGCAGGCATGATCTTTTGAGAAACACAAACGAGCCGGATGGCCATGAACATTGATGCCGCATTCACGCCGGACGAGGTGCAGGCGCCCTCCGGTAAGGTCTGCATCGTCGTGGACGTGATCAGATCGACATCAACCCTGCAGGTGATCTACTCACGCAACCCGGCGAAAGTGATTCTGACCCCGACCGTCCAGAAGGCCATGAAGTTCGCCGCGCAGCAGACGGTGCATCCGATGCTGTGCGGTGAACGAGGCGGGCTTATTCCGGAAGGATTCGACCGGGGGAACAGTCCGCGCGAGTATGCGAATCTCGATCTGACGGGGCGAACCGTGGTTTTCACGTCCAGCAACGGCACCAGGGCCGTCGCCGACGTGAGCCTCGCGCCCCATGTCTTTCTCGGTTCGTTTCTGAATGCCGGCGCGGTCGTCGAGGCGGCTCTTTCGACGGCGACCCTGAACGGGCTGGATATCACGATGGTCTGCGCCGGCCGGGAAGAACGCTTCGCCATCGACGATGCCTACTGCGCGGGGTTTCTCATTGCCCAGCTGATAAGCCGCATTCCCTCTGACCAGAGTTTCGAACTCGGCGAAGGCGGTCAGGCGGCGCTTGCCATCTATGGGTATTACCGGGACCCGCTGAAGCTTTTCCAGAACTCCGGCGCCGGCAAGGCCATCATGAGCATCGGACTGGCTGATGATCTTCCCTATCTGCTGCAGCCGGATCTGTATCCGATCGTGCCCACTCTCATCCAGCGCGACCAGCCGGCTGGAAAATGGGGGTTTTCCCTGCTGATCTGATTCTGGTATCCTGATGCCGTGCAATGGAGACTGCGCCCCATTCGCCATCGAGGAGGCAGGGAATCATGACCGAGGCACATCCTTTTCAGGCACGGGATCGCGGGGAAGGGATTCTCGAAGTTATCGGCATCTTTCCCGGAATGACTCCGGCGCACCCGACCATCGTGGCTCTGACCTCTCTGGCACGGAAATTCAGGCACATTCTTTTCACCCTCGAGCCGGGCGCATCCCTTGATACCACGGTTCTGCCCAAACTCCTTGAAGTCTCCTCGCTCACCGACCTGCGGATCGTCACATCGGACCCGACAGCGCTGCCTTATGCAAAAGCCGGTTTGAGCGTGTTTTCAACTCCCGAAGACGCGATCCGCAGCATCCGCGGCGATGCCTCCATAAAGCAGATCAAGTCAAAGATGGACGCAGTTCCGCAGCTTCACTCACAGGCGTTCGAAATGCTTCAGAAACTGAACCAGCCTGAAACGTCGTTCGCCGACCTTGAAACGATGATTTCCAACGACCCCGGGTTATCGGCCCAGATTCTGAAAAGTGCCAACTCCGCGTTTTTCATGCGACGCAACAAAGTCGAAACTCTCAGCGCCGCCATGGCCTACCTGGGAACGGAGGGCCTGAAGCAGCTGCTGATGTATAACGTTTTCAAGGGCCTGAGCAGTCTGGCGGGAGCCCAGAAGGAAGTGATGGACCACGGCCGGTCGTGCGGCCACATTGCCGCGTTTCTTGCCGAAAAAGCCAGGGTTCCCCGGCCGATTCTCGGGAAAGTCCGCCTCGCAGGTCTCCTGCACGATGTCGGCAGCCTGGCGCTGTCGTTCGTTTTTCCCGCCGAGTTTCAGCGCACACGCGAGCTGGTCCGCACCCAGGGAAAGTGTACCTATGAAGCCGAGCTTGAAGTATTCGGCATAGAGCATCAGCAGGTCGGTCAGGTGCTTGCCACGGGCTGGAGCTTTCCCGATTATCTCGTGCGCGTCATTGGCGATCACCACCATCTGCGTGATCCGGAATGGGACCAGATCGCAGGTCCGGTGTTCTGCGCAAACGGCTTTCTGAACCAGGTTGTTGAGCAGATTCCCTTCACCGCCTACTACCAGAAGTTGCGCGGCTTTTTCGCCCAGCTCGATGGAAAAGCCAGCATCCAGGAGCTGCAGGAGCTGATGAAGCAGGAACTCGACTCCTTCATCGCGGCCGGCGGCCTGAGCGGCGACTGAGCAGAAGATGCCGTCAATGAAAGCTCACAGGTTCCTGGAACGGTTCGATCGGCTCATGCGCCTGGTCGTCATTATCAACCAGCGGTTCGCCGAAACGGAAGCTCTCGAAGCCGCGGCGGCAATAGCATACTATGCAATATTTTCTCTTTTCCCGCTGCTGCTGTTCCTGATCGCGATTTACAGTTCCGTTCTCAAGAGCGACGAACTGAAGGCGCAGCTGTTGACATCCTGCGATCAGTTTCTGCCCGGCTCGCGGGACATCGTCAGTGAAAATATCCGGCAGGTGATCGAACTGCGCGGAACCGTCGGTCTGCTCGGCATGGTCGTCCTTCTCTGGTCGGCCACCGGCGTCTTCGCCGGGATTGCGCAGAATATCAATCAAGCCTGGAAAAAAGCTCCGGCGCGGCATTTCCTGCACGAACGCTTCCTGGCTCTCACGATGATCGCCATCCTGATCTTCGCGTTCGGCATTCTTGGCCTGGTGGGGCTGC
>CAZQYQ010000005.1:0-36978 GCA_964597625.1 uncultured bacterium | reverse complement strand
TATCGGGAGATATATTTCCCGCACGGATATTCCATAGACACCTGTATTTATCAAGCCATTCCCGAGGTTCTTGATCTGGGGAAATCCCTGGTCGGAAATCCGTGCGGGGTTTCCCCAGCGCCGCCACCAATGCGCATCATATATCGTCACATATATGCTGCTCATCGATTGCTGGCGCGCCGCCATGATTCTGTCCAGATCAGCCGTATCTCCCTCGTCCAGAAAGCGATACGCGGGGCCCTGGAGCACGCGTCCCAGGAAAAGGGCGTTGGAAGTGGCATTGCCGAGATACGTCAGATTTTCCCGGGAGATCGTGGTAATGGCAAAAAAGCAGTTCGTGAACAGGATGATGCCGGCCACGTAAAAAATCAGCGCGCTCTGCAGCCGGCGCGGCGGGAACCAGTTCATGGCCGGATAACGGGCATTACAGCGGCACCCAGAAAGAAATGACCGTTCCCTCGCCCTTTTTCGAAACGAGATCAAAGTCACCGCCGGCAAGCCGGATGCGCTCTTCCATGCTCAAAAGGCCGAGTTTCTTCATCGAAGAATAATTCTTTCGCATCGTCGCCACGTCAAATCCCTTGCCGTCATCCTTCACGACGCCGCTCAACCGGTTCAAGGATGCGTCAAAGGTCAGAAAGGCGTGGATCGATTTCGCCGCGGCATGACGATGAGCATTGTTCACCGCTTCCTGGATGACCCTGAAAATCGCGAGCTCCGTGTCCTGAGCCAGAGCGGTCCTCTCACCCTCGATATCGATATAGACGTTGATTCCGGTGCGGTTTTTAAATCCGGTCATGAACTGCTCAAGCGTCGGAACAAGCCCCAGGTCATCAAGCGCCATCGGCCTCAAATCGAAGATGAATCTTCTGATATCTTTCAGGCTTCTGCCGATCGCCTCCTTGAGATCATTCAGTTCCTGCCTCAGGACATCCACTTCGCTGATATGCTCGAGGCAGAAGTTGATACGCATGGTCAGGCTTGCCAGGCTCTGCGCCGGGCCGTCGTGAATTTCCCGCGAGATGCGGCGGCGCTCTTCCTCCTGCGCCATCACCACCCCGCCCTTGGGATTCGCATCATCCCCAGGCTTCTGATACGAGTCGACAAGCCGCCCGGATTGTTTCAAAAGCTGATCGAGCCGGCTCTGGACCTTCTCGGTCTGTTCCTTGAACATTGCCTGAAGCTTGATTCGATAGCCGATGGAGGACATCATCGCCGTATCAGAGCTTCCGAGAACAGCTGCCAGATTCGCAAGGCAGGTGGCCCGGTCAGAGTCAGACAGACCTGAACCACGCTCTTTCACGATCGCGGCGACTTGTTCCAGTTTTTTCCGCCGCTCACTCTCCCCGGTCATGGAGAGAATCCAGCTTTCCACAAGTTCAAGAATTCCGCCAAGGCCGCTTTTCACGGCCATCATTTCCTGTGACAGAGCATCCCGGATGGAATCAGACAACGGCACAGCCTCCTTTACCAGCGACTTGGCGCCCTCGAACCAGGCGGCAGGAGATCGACGGCCCGTGTTGCAGACGCCACCTTCGCTCCCGGCTGGGTGCTCTTCGTTTTTGCAAACAGCACGACCGGGCCGGGTTTTTCCGCTCCGGCGCCTGCCTTGCCAACCGGACCGGCTGGCGGGTTTTGAACGCTCTGTGTTTTGCTGGCAGTGTCCGGAACGTCCCTGGCAGTCGATGCAACCGGGGACATGCTCTTCCCCTTCACCGCCGTCGCCGGCATGGAGGAACTGTCTGGTTTCATGCCCATGTGAGCCATTTCCTGTTCGACCCTTCGCCGGACGGCGTAGGTCTGCCCAGGATCGCGAAGCACACGCTCAAGCTCCCGCCTCGCTCCGTCGATATCGCCGGTTCCGCGGAGACATCGGGCCAGGTGCAACCGCAAATCGACTCTGTGAGGCAACTTTGCCAGCGCTTCCGTGAGATAGGCACGTCCCTCGGTCCACTTGCCCAGTCCGGCCGCCATGAGGCCCAGGCGCGCCGTGAACGAAGGTTCCTTCCGCCCCATCTGGGCTGCCCGCTTGGTTGCATCGTAGGCGTCGTCAGGGGCTCCAAGCCTCTGGAATATCAACCCGACCATCTCATACAAGTGCGGGTCTTCCTTCTGTTTCAGGCACGCGAGAAAATCGGGCAGAGACTCTTCCCATCGGCCTCGCAGATACGCATCGACAGCTCGTGTACGGCGCTGGGCCCAGCTGTCTGACGCGATGGAATTACTCTTGGAATGTTCTGGTGCCGCCTTCGCAACACCGGGTTGAATGCGGGAAAGGTCTGCCGGGCGAACGGCTTCCGCATTGGCGAGCAGCTCATCCCGATCAGCGGCTGGCACGGCAGGCGGCTTTTTTGCGGACTCCGTTTTTGGAGTCGTCTTTTTTTCCGCCTTCTGTGTGACGGCTTCGAGCTTCGGTTCAACGTTCGCGGCCGGAACCGGGACACGTGCGACGGCGACGGGCTCGCCAGCCTTCTTTGTGTCGTCTGACGCGGCCGGAGCCGTCACCATCGGCGGCTTCACCGCCGGTGCCGGGGACATGGGCAGCACTCCTTCCGATGCGGCCCCCGCATCGGGCTCACCGGCTGCGGGCACGGCCGCGATTTCAGGCGGTTGGCTCTCCACGGGAGCTGAGGCGGGAACCGGATGAGAAGGCACGGCCGCTGAAGGAGAAGGTTCCGAAGCCGGCTGGGGCGTGTGCATGGCCGAAGCAGGAACCGGATTTGAAAGCGCCCCGCTTGTGAGAAACGGCTCAAAATGCGGCGTCACCGGAACCGATCCGCGGGTGCCACGCAGGACGGCATCGGGGAAATCAGGAAGCCCGGGGCCGCTTTTCGACCCCGGGGCCATGTAAAGGACCACGCCGCGGCCGCGCGGGGTGCCTGCATCTTTCTGGGCATCAGCGGCCGCGCCGGTCTGAAGCGTTGCCGGCAGCGAGAATGTCGCGACGGCGGCAGCACCGGCGGCGGCCGTCTGTCCGCGAGGTTCAAGCTGTCCCCCACCGGAAACCATCGGAGCGCCCCCCCAGGGGGGTATTCCGGCGCTCACTCCGGCGTTTATTCCGGCCGTATTTTCAAACCCGGTCCGGCGTTCCTCAGCCTCGACATCCTCCAGAAGCTTCTGGGTCACGTCATCGGCCTGATCTATACTGATTGCTTTTTCAAGATGCCGTCTCGCATTCCTGAGGTCACGGCATTCCAGATACGCCGCTCCGAGCTCCCTGTTGAACTCTGGATTTAACGGATCTCCCAGCTGGGCTCTTTTCAGGTATGGCACGGCATCTTCCGCAAGCCCAAGCTCTCGATATATAGCTCCCATCATATAATTGCCGCGGAGGTGCGTCGGATCTTTCGCAAGGCATTTGAGCATCGAGCGCGAAGCATCCACATACGCCCGTCTGTCGTACTGCAGCTTTCCGAGCGTGACCCACTCCTCTGCGTCATCCGGAAATGTTTTCAAATAGCGCGTCAGGGCGTCCTCGTAGGCTCCCATCTGCTCGCTGCGGTGATAGGCTCGCAAAAGGCCCTTCCAGGCATCGGAAGATGCATCCGGATGCTTCACGACATCTTCGAATGCACCGATCGCCGCAGTCAGTGACCCGGTCTCCAGAAGAGAGACGGCCTGCCTCAGCTGAATTCTCCAGCCCGCCGAGGCGTGCCGAATGGCCGGGTCCGTCCCGGATGCCGTGTCTGAATTGATGGAAAAGAGTGTCGGCGACGGCCCCAGATCGTCAAGCTGCCATTTCTGGCGGTTAAACATCCAGATGCCGATCAGCAGGAGGATGGTCAGAACGCCGATGGTAAAGCGCCAGTTTCTCGTGACTCCGGTAGCCTCTTCGAGGGCATCGGCCATTGCCGCGGCAGGCCTGCTCGATGGCCGCTTGCCGCGTTTTTTCCGCTGCGGCTCGGGCTCCCGTGAACCGGCGGCCGGACCGCCGGCGGATTTCACGGCCGGTTCGGCTGCGCCGGCATCCTCGTGCCGGGCGACCTCGATGACCGTGGCTTCATCTGCATCGTCGACCACTTCTGCGTTCATCTGCGTCGGCCCGGACAGCCTGGCGCAGGCCGGGACAGGCGCTCCGAGCAGATGGCTCGCGCCGCCGTCTTTCAGATGGGGAATCAGGATGCGTTCGACTTCGAACCAGTCGCGAAGCCCCGAGAACAGAGACCGATAATAGGCATCCTTGATGTTGTAAATCCATAGCATAATAAATACAACACCGATAATATAAACAACGGTGACAATGGCGGCCGGGCCGAAATGCGGCGCGATGGTCTCATAGAGGAGCCCACGCGCATACAGGCTGTATCCGCCCACGACGGTACCGATGTGCATCATCATGAGAATGATGCCCCGGTCAATGTGGCCCGCATAAATCTGTCCCAGCCCCATGACACAGAAGGACATCAGCGCGGCAAGGCCGGGATTGCGAACCGATCGGCGCAGGCGTTCCCTGCGCAGGGTATCCACCCATCCATCATCTCTCACATGCTCTCCATCTCTTTCACGCTCACGGCGGGGATCATTCAATGACATCTATCACACATCCGCTTGTCACGACGCACAGTTTGATGCCGTTCTGCAGGCAGCGTTCGACCAGCTCCGGCTTCTCGCGGTTCGTCACGAGCATCCCTCGAATCGAAGTCGCCTTCATTTTTCCACCGGTCAATTCATTCCCAAAACTCGCGATGTTGCCTTTCAACCATTCAAGAAGCCTGAGCGTCTCTTCAAGATCCTCGATGGACGGGTTGAATACAACCTCCACGGCAACCAGAACGCCTTTGCGATCCTGGCAGAGCAGATCGATGCGGCGTTTCCGGTTATCCTTCACGATGACCGAATAATCCCGGTGAATGAGCCTGATGCCTTTTTCGAAAAGACTCATGTGGCCGGAGACCCACTCTTCGAAATCACGCTTGCAACCGAAAAAGGTGTTGCGCGTGAACTGTTCGAACACGGATTCGATCGTCGCGATCTGCTCTTTCAGTTTTTCATTCTCTTCCTTGACCTGGGAATAGCGCTCCCAGAGGTTTTTGTTCTCGTCGAGAAGGAGAATCAGCCCCTTCACGTCGCCTTCATTGAACTCGCTGAGCGGCCGTGAAATCAGCCTCGTGACCATCAGGCGCAGCGACATCATCGAGTCTTTCGCGATGCTGCTGGGAATCTCTTCCCTGGTCACCGAAAGCAGTTTTTCCGTGTCAGAATGCTTCCAGCTTACCAGCAGGTTGTCGCCCGGCTGGAACAATCGCAGCGCCTCGCCGATAACGAGCTGACGCTTTTCAAAATCCGGGGTATGGCCGGGAACGCGTCTGCCGCCAATCTCGATGACAAAGGGTTCTTCGCCCGGAAACAGCCGCCGGTACAACTCATCCTCGCGCGCATACCATTTCAGATAGCGATGTTTATGTTCATTCAGGGAAAGCCGCTTGCGGATGACGATCGCATCGCCGGGAGCGGTCACCCGGCAGATGACCGTCGTGCCGCGCTCCGAGAGCGGATACAGCACAATTTCGGAACCGGAAAGAATCTTCGTCAGCGGCTCGCCGATCGCGAGTTCCCGTCGTTCCCAGACGGCGGAAAGATGCTCGATCTTCCGACCGTCGAACATCATGTCGAACATCAGACTTGCCGGAAGAACCCGGCGAAGATCGGCATCATGCTCCTCATCCCAGGTAAGATTTCCCGTGTGGATTTCTTCAGGTGTTATGAATTTTCTGAATTCTGCCATCTCAAAAACCCCAATCGTTCACCGACTTTTTCATCTCGTCGAACCAGGATCCAATGCGTTCGAACAGATACTCTTTCCCGTCGCCCAGTTTTTCCATGACGACTGTCGCAACAGGCACCTGAACGACCCCGGAGGCCGGTTCATACACGAACCGCTCTTTCGGAAGCTGTTCATTCATTCGGTATTCCACAACTTCGAGCACTCCGCGCTCGGCCCCGTCGGAAGCAAATTCGACAACCCGCGTCGGCAGGTAGGTTCCCGTGGCGAAGTTCATTTCATAGTTCCCCACATCGAACAGCTTGCGCCAGATGCTGCCGGAGCGAGGTTTGAATTTCATGTTCCATCCGCCGGCCGGAGGCGTGGGACCCATTTCTATATCAAAAAAGGTAAAAAGAGTCCGCCTCGTGACCTTCGTCACGATATCCCGCGGATTGATCCATTGGCGGAGGGCATCGGATATGAAACCTCCGCCGCCGGCTGCATCGAGCGTCATGACTTCATTCAAACTGGCAATATAGATCCAGAGCCGTTCTCCGTCGAATATCACGCGGAAAGCCCCTTCGTTGATATCCATCTCGAACTTGTCCGGGCTCTGGATGGACAGCCGCGCGAAGCAGACGCCGCGCGCAGAGGACAGTCTGACATTCGACACGAGAGAGAACACCTGCTCGGTCCGTTCTTCCATCTGCCGGAACAGAAGATCCGGGGTCATCTCGATAGCTATAGCTTGAGTTATAAATAGCAGAACGGCAGCTATCACGAGCGGCAGAACGGGGGAAAAGAAGCGGTCGTTCCTTTCTGCACGACGGTATGCCTGCACTGGCGAGTTCATCGCAGCACCCCGTCCTTCGGATTTCTCCCCCCGGCGTTCACGGCTTCTTTTCGCGGAATGATCTGGATCAGTCTGCGACACAGGGTTTTCAGGCTATTTTCACAGGTCTGCCTGAATCCTTCAAGGCCCGGTCCGGAGACGGCGGCTTCAGAAAGCAGCGAGGTTCCATCGAGCAGCTGAACAAAGGCATCGAGCCAGCATTTGCCATTCAGCGCCGCTTCTCCGGTTAACCGTATGCGTTCCCACCGTGCCTGGGCAATGCGGAGAGGGGCATCTCCGGCAGCATCAGAACAAAGGCCGGAGTGTCTCCAGGCGGCGAGATCGCACGTATTGATCGCTCCATCCCAGATGATCGTTTCAAGAGCCGGGTCCCCGCTCCAGACGGCAGCGATCGACTCCAGGTTCAAGATCGCCACGCCCGCGGGAGTTCCGGAGTTTTCGCCCGCGATCCCTGCGATTACACGCACTTCCCCGACGCGGCACCCTTTCCACAGGATATCCCAGACGCACCCCGTTTCGCCCCACACACCCGGCTGAGCAACTTTTCCCACCGTCTCGAAGCCTGCGGTGACCGGCGTATCGGCGCCCGGCTGGAGCGCGGCCAGAAGTTCCGGGAGGCGCGACATCCAGGCGGCATGAAAGGGCCGACGCCACCAGACGAGCGTTCCTACCGCCCCTCCCTGCCTGCGGCAGCCGCAGCCACCCTCAAAGACAGGCTGAACGGTGAAGAACTGCCCTTCCTCACCCCGAATGTGCCTTGAAAACAAGTCCGGATGCAACCAGGCACTCGGAAGAATGCCCGGGTGCGGCGGCAATTCGACTGCCCCCCAGCCGGTCAGGGTTTCTCGTGCAGCGGTGAGCATTTTGCGAAGTTCCAATGTATCAGTCCCCTTCAGAGGCTCTAATCGAATACAAGTGCGTGGTATTATACCGGATGTCGCATCCTGCGACAAATTGCATCTGAATCGGAAGAGAACCAATGAAGCATTTTACCGCCGAAGACTTTGATACATCCGCTCTCGATCCGAATTCCGTGGCGGTGGTCGGGTTCATGGCGACCTGGTGCCAGCCGTCCATCCGGCAGCAGGAATCCCTTGAAAAACTTGCCGCGGAGTATGCCGGCAAGGCCCTCATCGGAACCGTCGATGTCGATGCCGACGGAGCCATCGCAGACCGGTTCGAAGTGCGCACGCTTCCGGGAATCCTGCTTTTTGCGCGCGGCGAGCTTGTCGAATCGCTCCCCGGCTTTCAGCCCGAAGACTTTCTCCGCGCCTGCATCGAACAACTGCTACAGCCACCAGCCTGAGAGGGTTCAAATCCCGGGGTCAATTTTCCCCCTCATCGGCAGCCACCGCCACCGGCCCGAACTCTCTCACACGCCGGATCGATACGGCTTTTGCATCAGGCCCGATTTCCACCACCACTCCCTCGAGCACGACCTCCCCGATCGCGGGGTGGAATTTGTCGCTGAAGCCTCTGTAAAAACGGTTGATGACCAGCTCGCGATCGACGCCGAGAACTCCATCCCGGGGGCCGGTCATGCCCAGGTCGGTAATGACCGCCGTTCCGCCGGAAAGAATCCGTTCATCGGCGGTTTGGACGTGCGTATGCGAACCGACAACGGCGGCAACGCGGCCGTTCAGATGCCATGAAAGCGCAATTTTCTCCGAGGTCGCTTCGGCATGGATGTCTACAAGGACAGGAACTCCGGTCGGAAATTTTTCGAGCAGCCGATCAGCTGTCCGGAAGGGACAATCGCCGGGTTCCATGAATACGCGGCCCGCCAGGTTGATCACGCCGAATGCAAGCGGAGTTCCGCATCCCAGCAATGCCCAGCCGCGCCCCGGGCGATCATCGCCGCCGAGATTGTGCGGCCGCAGCACGTTCCCGTCTTCGCTCTTCAACAGCTCCGGCCAGTCAGGCCTCGCGAAGATGTGATTTCCGCTCGTCAAAAGGTCGATGCCCGCGGCACGCAACCCGTTTCTGTGGCGGGGCGAGAGACCGGCCCCTCCCGTCGCGTTTTCCCCGTTCGCGATCACCCAGTCCAGGCTCCAGCGACGGCGAAGTTCCGGTATCAGCTCGCAGGCCGCGCGCCGCCCCGGCTTCCCGTAAATGTCACCCAGCATCAGAACTCGCATCATGCACGACTCCAGGCCCCGATATCGAACGAATACTCGTTTTTCCCGCCCGAATCCGCAAACGGGGTGATCCGGCACGGATCTTTCCGGCGAAAAGAACGGCGCCGGGAAACGGAAAACCGCTGCCCGGCGCCTTTGATCCTTGTTTCTACCCTGTCAATGCGCCACTTCGACGCTTCGAACCTCGCGAATGAGAACGACTTTGACCTGTCCCGGATACTCGAGATCGCTCTCGATCTTTTTCGTGATATCGCGGCACAGCTTGGGTGCGGCTCCATCATCGATCCTGTCCGGATTGACGATGATGCGGATTTCACGGCCGGCCTGGATTGCATAAGCAGAGCTCACGCCGTCAAAGCCTTTCGCGATATTTTCGAGATTCTCGAGCCGCTTCACATACGCATCGAGAGATTCGTTGCGGGCACCGCGCCGCGATGCCGAGATGGCATCCGCAGCAGCGACCAGGACGGCTTCCACGGACTCGAACGGCAGATCCTCGTGATGCGCGCCGATCGCGTTCACCACTCGGGGCGATTCCTGGTATTTTCTGGCGAAGTCAGCGCCGAGCGAGGCATGGTTTCCCTCATCGCTCTCGATGACCTTGCCGATGTCGTGAAGCAGCCCGGCCCGCTTCGCGAGCTGGATGTTCGCACCAATCTCGGCGGCGAGATTGCTGGCCAGATGAGCCACTTCGATCGAATGCTGAAGCACGTTCTGTCCGTAGGAGGTCCGATAACTCAGCCGTCCGACGATCTCGACGAGTTCAGGATGCAGCGCCGGAATTCCGAGAGCGAGCATGGCCTGTTCGCCGGCTTCCTTGATGCGGAGCTGAATCTCCTTTTTCGCCTTTTCGTACATCTCTTCGATCTTGGCCGGGTGAATCCGGCCGTCGAGGGTGAGCATCTCAAGCGTGACGCGGGCCGTTTCGCGCTTGATCGGATCGAAGCCCGAGAGAACGACCGCCTCGGGCGTATCGTCGATGATCACGTCGACTCCCGTGATGTTCTCGAACGTGCGGATGTTCCGGCCCTCACGGCCGATGATGCGTCCCTTCATTTCTTCGCTGGGAAGCGCGACAACCGACACGATCGGATCCACGGAGTGGTCCGTCGCGCATCGTTGTATAGCGCTTGCTACAACTTCACGGGATTTTTTATCGCTGGTTTCCTTGATGCGCTGTTCCGCATCCTTGATCTTGACCGCGATGTCGTATTGCAGTTCCTCTTCGACCTTTTTGAGGAGCTGTTCACGCGCCTGTTCGGGACTGAGGCCGGCAACCCGCTCGAGTTCGCGACGCTGATTCTCGATCAGTTTGTCTATTTCCTGGCGCTGGACATCGAGTGCCTGCTCGCGCTGGCGGAATTCATCCGTGCGTTTTTCAAGCACTTCGGACTTGGCATCAACCTTTTCCATCTTCCCAAGGAGCTGAGCTTCGAGCTTGTCGAGATCGTGCTTCCGCTTTTTCGCTTCCTTCTCGGTGTTTTTCCGAAGAAGAAGCTCTCTCTCCTTGATTTCCCTGGCCCGTTTCTGAGCCTGTTCAAGTTCAGTCTGCGCGATGGTCTTGGCATCGTCGACGATCTTTTTTCCTTCAGCCTGAGCGTTCGCCAGGGCTTCTTCATCCTGGTGGCGGCGCATCCTGCTGGAAATCTGATATCCGACAAAGCCAGCCAACGCCATCAAGATGACGTACCACATGGCCGGTCTTCGAGAACCTCCTGGGTTTTTGGGTGATGAGGCAAGCAAAGCCTTCAGCCTGCCTCTCGAGTTCTGGTCGATCATGCGATTTCTGTTATATCCGATCGTGTATTCTGCGGCAGCCCGCGTTATGAAGGCGGGCTGCCCGGTCAGGTCACAGCTTGTCCGCGAACTCCTGGATGGCATGGGCCTTCTTCAGATCACTCACATACTGTTCCAGGGCAGCCTTCTGCCGCTCGGGAAGCAACTGGCTGCGGATCTGCTCTTTGACTTCATCGAGAGGCTTGGAGCCGGCCGCGCGCCGCTCGTCGACACGGATGACGTGCCAGCCGAACTGGGTCTTCACCGGGCCGGTGACCTTGCCGATTTCAGCCTTGTTCACCGCTTCGTCGAACTCGGGCACCATCTGTCCCTTGCCGAAGAAGCCCAGGTCGCCGCCTTCCTTGCCTGACGGGCACTTGGATTCGGCGCTGGCGATATCCTCAAACTTCGAGCCCTTGCCGAGCTGGTCGATGATGCTCTTCGCCTTGTCTTCGGCGTCAACGAGGATATGGTGCGCGCGCGACTGTTCGGGCGTCGAGAACTGCGCAAGGTTCTTTTCGTAGAATGTCTTCACGTCGTCATCGCTGACGGTGACCTTGCCGGAAACCTGTTCTTTCAGCAGTGCATCGAGCGCCACGCGGCGTCGCGCATTCTTGACGGCTTCGGGATACTGCTTTTCGAGATCCGCCCGGTTGCGCTGAACATACCGCTTCACCAGCTCGCGATAGCAGAACTGCTTCACAAAATCATTCAGGCCGTCACCCTCGAGAAGCTGAGGCCGGATGAACGGCGGGATGCGTTCGAGATCGGGCGCAATGGCAGCGACCTTGACGGCTTCGGTTCCGATGGTGCAGATGGTCTTTTCGAGATCCGCCGGCTTGATATCGGGCTCACGGAGCACCGCCACGCCTTCGGAGGCGACGGTAAGCTGAAACTCTTTCTGAATTTCGGCCATGCGGGCTTCATACGCCTCACGGCGCTTGGAGTCGGCGAGTTCGCGCTTGATCTGGCCGCTGACATCAGCGAGCGGCTTGATCTTGCCTTCCTGCTTTTCCGAATACTTGACCAGCATCCAGGTTCCGTCGTCGCCCTTCACGGGGTCGGATACCTGGTTCTCTTTCGATGAGGAGAGAGCCTGAGCGATGGCCGGAGAGGACTCGCCAAGGTTTACGAATCCACGGTCCCCGCCGCTGGCTTTGGATGCGTCGGTCGAGGACGCCTTCGCGACTTCGGCGAACGACTTGCCTCCGTCGATTTCCTGTTTCAGTTTCTTCGCGGCTGCTTCATCGGCCACGGTGATCTGATGCAGGTGGAATTTTGCCGGTTCGGCAAACTGATCTTTGTGCTCATTGTAAAATTTCTCGACGTCGGCAGCGGGCGCATCGATTTTTTCGAGAAGTCCACGCATGTAATACTGGGAAAGCATGTTGACGGAAACATCTTCAACATCGCCTTTCAGCGCGGGGCGCTCGGCGATGCCGAGCTTCATGGCTTCCTGTTCGAGCAGCGTGATTTCGATGAGCTGTTTGAGGAACTGCTGCCTGCCTTCCTTCGTCTCGAAATGAGCGCGCACCTGCGGGTTCACCGAGGTGATGAACTGACCGAGTTCGCGGTCATACTCTTCCCGGGTAACCGTATACGAACCGATGGTGGCAAGAACATCCTGCGGAGAACCGGCGGCTGGAGCTGCGGCAACCTGGGTCCCTGTGGCCGGAGCGGCGGCCGGAGCAGGTTCGGCGGCGTTAAGAACGCCCACAAGTCCGAACGCAGCCACATAAAACAGAACAACGGCGCCGAAGCGCCTGTCGTGCGATGACATGAATGCCTCCCGAAATAATTTGGACGACGGCGAAGTATACAACGCCCCCCCTTGCGAATGCAACGACGCCATCCCCGCACCGCGCAAAACGAAACCGCCTCTTCCCGGTTGCCCGGAAAGAGGCGGCTGATTCCTGTGAAACCCTGTCTTCAGGGAGCTCGTACAAATGCCAGCGCATCAAAGAACATGTTGGCGCCGCCGCCGGCACCGGCATTGATCGCCGTCATTTCGATCGCAACCCCTTCGACACCCTGGTTCAGGATGATCTGGCCCAGCGCGACCTGCGTTCTGCCACGATTGATCGAAGAATAGCCGCTGATATCTTTTTCCAGAAGGGATGTCGTCAGCACGCCGTTTTCACGGATCTGCACACGCCAGTTACCGCAGCTGGTGTGCGGGAAGATGTAGGCATAGACATTGTAGCGATAGGAACCGCTCGTGGGCGACGGAAGTTTGTGATACAGCGTCGAGAACAGCCCCGTGTTTCCGAACTGATACCCATCGCCGTTTCCCGGCGTTCCAACGGTGTCGGCCAGCAGCAGGGCAACGCCGGACCCGGAATAGTAATCAATATGTTTGTAATCCCTCGAGTTGTATACCAGGTAACTTCCATCGATCGTTCCCGCCGTTCCGCGTTCCAGGAACTCCCAGAGGGTGTTTTCCCCTTCGAGCAGTCCGACCCACATACCGCCCGGATAGGCCTTCACGTAGTTGCTGAGATCGCTTTCCTTCCCCGAAGAGCTGACGGAGGAAATCTTGAAGAAGTAGGGAATGCCGAACTCGAGCTTCTGTCCCTTCTTTTCAGGGTTCTGCATGAAGTTGCTCGGATAGGTGTTGATGACATAGGCGGAAGTTTCCGTCCACTGGGGCTGGCCGGTCACATACTTGGTGTATCCACCGTCGGCGACGGTCGAAAAGTAGATATTATAGCTGACAGCATTTTTCGCGGCATTCCAGGCGAGCTTGATGCCCGCTTCCGTGCTCGTCGAAGACCAGGCGAGGACGCCGGCCGGGATTTCGGGAATATCGGCATCGGCAGACTGGGTGACGATCGAACTCAGATCGCTGACCATGCCGTTCCGGTCGATCGCGCGGACGGCATAGAGATTATAGGGAGTGCCGTTCACATCCTTGAAGGTCTGGGTGAGATTCGCGGACCCGTTGTCTTCCACAATCCCGACCAGGGAGAAGAGCCGGTCGTTCTGATTGGCCCGGAACACCAGATACGCATCGAGATCCAGCGTCGGGTTGTTCCCTTCGAAGATCGGGGTGCCGTTCTGATTGAACATCGGCTTGTGCCAGGCGATGACCGGGTCGGTATCATTGCTGACGGAGAGGTCATACGGGGCCTGAGGAATCGTGTCATCGCCCGAGCGCAACGTAACCTGCACCGGATCGGAGTTTTCACTTTCGGTATACTGCTCGTTGAACGAGCGAATCACGTAGGTATACTGCTCGGCCGACGTCCTGATGACCGAGGTGTCGACATAGCCGGGAGTGTCCTGCGGAACGGAAGAGATCCACTGCACGCCGCCGGCGCTGGTCGAGAGACCGCGGTAGATATTGTATCCCTTGATCCGGGCACCGGTCACTTTATCCCAGGCGATGTACACATTCTGCTGGGAAGCGCGAACCTTGATATTCACGACGCGCGGCGGCCGTTCCTCAACGGGAAGACCGGCCCGGGCCTGAATCGCATTCGTGCGCGCGAGATCAGACTCCTTGCCCTGGGTGTCGAACGCAGAGAGCTTGTAATAGTAATACTGGTCGTTCACCAGTCCATTCTGGTTGTCGTTGTCCAGATAGGTCGGCGCCGCCATCTTTCCGACCGTCGCAATAAGCGTGAACGGCCCGCCCGAATTGTTCGAACGATAGATGCGGTAACCGACCAGATCGGCCTCGGAGTTTGAACTCCAGGTAAGCATTATCGCCTTTTCCTTGCCGACACCGACGACGTTCAACGGGATGTTCGGGGCTTCAAAATCCGTCAGTCCCGCATCCTTTTTGACGCCGGTGGTGCACCCGAAGAGGGTGAACATCATGACCAGCATGATGCCGGCCACGAAGCTCCGTCTGTATCGTGCTGACGTCACCGTTCTCAGCATAGGGTTCTCCTTTTTCATGCACAGCTTGGCAACTACCACGGATGATTCATCGGCAGTCTGAGAGAAAGAGTTAACGGAAAATGCAATCTGCTCATCAGGTTCGTCCCAGCAGCTCGGCCTCGCGAATCGCCTGTTTCATATCCCCGACGGCCCTTCCAAGTCCGACCAGAACCGCGCGGGAAATGATGCTGTGACCGATATTGAATTCCTCGAGACCTGGCATGAACACCAGATCCTGAATATTCCAGTAGGTGATCCCGTGGCCCGCGTTCACGCGAAGTCCGAGCTTTTTCGCACGCGCCGCCATGTCATACAGTTTCTGTCGTTCCGCTTCATGCTCGGCTTCACTTGCCGCATCAGCATATTTCCCGGTATGCAGTTCAATGAAGGCCGCGCCGGTTTTCGCAGATGCCTCGACCTGTTTTTCATCGGCATCGATGAAAAGACTTACGGCAATACCTGCTTTTTTGAGCCGTTCCACGCCGGTTTTCACGGAGTCGAACCGGCCGGCGACATCGAGCCCGCCCTCCGTCGTCACCTCCTGACGCCGCTCGGGAACGAGCGTCGCCATGTCGGGTCTGAGTTTTTCGGCAATGCAGATGATCTCCTCGTTGACCGCCATTTCCAGGTTGAGCCGGGTTCGGACGCTCTGACGAAGAATGGCTGCGTCGCGATCCTGGATATGACGACGATCCTCGCGCAGATGAATGGTAATCCCGTCCGCGCCTGACAACTCGGCCAGAGCCGCGGCACCTACCGGATCCGGCTCCCGGCCCATTCGTGCCTGGCGGATTGTGGCAACATGATCGATATTGACCCCGAGCTTAATCATCTCATCCCTCCGGAACATGAGTATTCTTCTGTTTACAGGGGCGTCTGAAGAGAACTTACGCCCGCATGACGAACGAAAACAGGCTCCCCTGGCGCCCTTTCTGACCGCGATACGAGAAATACCGTTCCGGCAGGCACATCGTGCAGTCGTTGAGATGCCGGATGTTTTCGAGCCGGACACCGCGACGCAGGCACTGAGCGGCGTTCAAGCCGCGGAGATCGAGATGCCATTTTGCCCCGCGCGAAAAAAAGCCCATGAATCCCTCGTCAGCATCGCAAAACGCCGGAGGGACTTCTTCCCCGAGCTCAAGGCAGCAGCTTCCGATGCAGGGTCCCATCGCAACATGCATCGAAGCCGGATCGGCGCCAAATCTGTCGGCAAGGGCACGGATCGTATGGCCAACGATATCGCTCCGGGTGCCTTTCCAGCCCGCATGAACGGCCGCGATCGCCGACTTGCTCCAGATCAGCACCGGAAGGCAGTCCGCCGTAAAGACACCGATGGTCAGGCCCCGTTCAGCCGTTACGAGGGCATCCCCATCCCCCTGGTCTCCCGGCTTCGCATCAGCCGTGACTTCATGGATGGCGTTGCCGTGAACCTGCGTGGCCCAGAATGGGGCTTTCAATCCCGTATGGAGAACGACATCAAGGCCCTGCCAGGCCGCTTCAGCCATGTCACGATGCTGCCTGTAAAAGCCGAGGTCTCCGTCAGCGCGCTCTGAAAACGCCGCCAGAATCTCCCCTTCGCGTATCAGATGCATCTCACGAACCGGCGGTCAGGGCTGCAATCATGCGTTCGGCAAGATCATCGACCGCGTCGCGCTTCATCGAAACTTCGCGAACGCGGCGAAGGGTTCTCACGGCGTCATCGACGCGCCCTTTTTTCGAATACAGCGAGCCAAGCACGATGTACGCTTCCTTCAACCCTCTGTCGAGGGCAATCGCGCGCTTGCACTCTTCATACGCGTCTTTCATGTTGCCCTGGTTGTAATGCAGAAGAGCGAGATCCTTGACCGCTTCCGCATCTTCCGGGTGCAATTCGAGAGTCTTCCTGAACTCGGTTTCGGCCATGTCGAACTTTCCGGCCCTGAAAAAGTCCTTGCCCATTTCCAGATGCGTCTTGGCAGACTCCTGGTTCTTCTCGTCGAGTTCCTTGCGCGCCTTCAGAAGAAGACTTCTCGCCTGGCGGCCGATTCCGGCCTCGCCGGCAACCGCGATGATCTTTTCCAGTTCTGACGCGGCTTCGGTCACAAGTCCCCGTTCGATATACGACTGGCAAAGCGCGTATCGTTTCTCGAGCGAGCGCTCCTGGTTGACCGAGAGTTCCCCCGACCGCACCGAAGCCATGGGAGCGGGTCTGGAAACAACCGGCCGCGACAGCGGAACGGATGCCGCCGGCATGCTGAAATCAGCCTCTGAACCGAAATTGGCGCTGCCGACCGCGTCAGCTCCCGGCGTCGCGCTGACCGGGGTAAATGACGTCGAGGATTCCATCGTTTCGGTCTTGGTATCATAGGCCCCCAGACGGCCGCCCTTCACTTTCTGCTTCAGAAATTCGGTCAACTTGGAGCTGCCCTGGATCGACTTCACGTTGGCGAAATAATAGGAACGGCTGTTGCTGTTGAGTTGCTTGAGCTTCCGTTCGACATGCCGCTTGACGGGCGATCCTTCAGGAGCCTTTGTCAATGCCTGTTGATATATATTTATAGCCTTATTATTCTGGCCGGTTCGCTCGTAACACTCCCCGAGCGGAATATACGCGCGCACATAGCCGGGATTCAACCGGAGAGCCCCGATGAAGTTCCGGCCGGCCTCGGCATAGTTTTTCCGCGTAAACTCGCAAAGCCCGAGGTTGAAATAGGATTTGAAAAAGTTCGCGTCGAGTCGGATCGCCGCCTGGAAATGCGCAATCGCTTCGTCGTGCCGGCCGGCTTTGTAACAGGCCCAGCCGAGAGAGTCGCGAAAACTCGCCGAGTCAGGTTCGAGCTCGACGGCGCGCTGACAGAGCTGGACGGCGCGTTGCGGATCGGCTTCAAGCGTGGCCAACAGAAAACCGAGGTTGTTCAAAGCGGACGAATAGTTCGGATTGAGCGAAAGCGCCTTTTCATATGCCGAAGCGGCACTCTTCATGTCCCCTGTTTTTTCGAGGGCAAAACCGAGGTTGTGGAACGCCTCGGCCATATCGGGACGTGCGCGCACGGCCTGGCGCAGATCGTCGGCAGCGCCGACGAAATCCCTCGTCTGAAGTTTCTGCGTGCCGCTCACATACATCCGCATTCCGGCATCCTGATAGTTCGGCAGGGTGTCGAGCGTTATCGCGACGGCAGGAACGGCAGCCGACAGCCACGCCAGCATGAGTCCCATTCCCAGCCTTTTCATGTCATCGCCTCCTGCGGATTATTCTCGCCCATCAGCCAACATCGGCAAAACAGAGTGAAGTCTGAAGGGCAAAGTTCAAACTTTGCCCATCGTCTTGCGGGAGAATCCCGCATGGGCTATCCTCGCAGCATCGAAGGAAAATCGTGGGAGGAACCATGGAAAAGCGCACAAAGATCGTTGCAACGCTCGGACCGGCCTCTTCAACACCGGAAATCATCGGAAAACTCATCGAAGCCGGAGTGAATATTTTCCGGCTCAATTTTTCACACGGGACGCATGAAAGCCATCAACAGCTGGTTGACACCGTTCGCGGCGAGTCGAAGCGGCTTGGCAAACACATCGGGTTGCTTGGCGATCTCTGCGGCCCGAAGATTCGCATCGGAACGTTCCCTGCCGGTTCGGTGACCCTCACCGCGGGACAAAAATTCTCGCTGAGCCAGAATCCTGACCTGCCGGGTTCTGAAACCGGCGTCGGAACGACGTATCCATACCTCGTCAAAGATCTGAACCCGGGTGATGCGGTCCTGCTCGACGACGGCAACCTGACGCTCCGCGTCGAATCGAAGGGGACCGACTTCGTCTCCTGCGTGGTCGTCGACGGCGGCATTCTCAAGAACAAGAAGGGCATGAACATGCCCGGGGCGAATCTATCCGTCGAGACGATCACCGCGAAAGATCGCGAAGACCTGAAATTCATGATCGCCCAGGAACTGGACTTCGTCGCTCTGTCGTTTGTCCGGCGCGGTTCTGATCTGCGCGAGCTGCGCCAGCTGATCGGCAGTTCCCCGATCCGCGTTGTCGCGAAAATCGAAAAGCCGGAAGCCATCGATGACCTGGAGGCGATTCTTGCCGAGACGGACTCGGTCATGATCGCCCGCGGCGATCTCGGCGTCGAGATGCCCATCGAAAAAGTACCCGCGATCCAGAAGCACATCATCACCCGCTGCACTCGACGCGGTATCGAGGTTATCACCGCGACGCAGATGCTTGAATCAATGATCATCAATCCCCGCCCCACGCGGGCTGAGACCACGGATGTCTTCAACGCCGTCGTGGACGGCACCGACGCAATCATGCTCTCAGGCGAGACAGCAGCCGGAGCACATCCGGTCGAATCGGTGAAAACCATGGCGTCGATCGCTCTCGAAGCCGAGCGGCTGTTGAAAAACACGTCCGACTCCCTGCTTCCCGAGGTGAAGCATGATATCGAGGATGTGATGGCGCATGCAGCCTGCGAATCCGCGATCAATATCGGCGCGAAAGCCATCGTCCCGTTCACCCACAGCGGAAATACCGCCCGCAATATTTCGAAATATCATCCGGAGACTCTTATCTACGCTTTGACTCCGAAGCCGGATACCTGCCGCCGGCTCTCGCTGTCATGGGGCGTGACGCCCGTCCTGATTCAGGATCTTCGCGATACCGACGCGATGATCGCCTGCGCTGAAAAGACGATGCTCGAAAAGGGCCTGGCGAAATCAGGGGACATCGTCGTTATCGTCGCCGGAGTCCCGCTCGGAGTCAAAGGCAACACCAACATGATCAAGGTCCATCGCATCCGGTGATGCCTTGAAGTCAGAAAAGACGGATCTGAAAAAAAACACCCGGCGGATTTCTCCGTCGGGTGTTTTCTGATACCGAATCGTATCTTTACATCTCATTTCTCTTCATTGTCATCTTTAACGAAGTAGTAGCCGCACTTGCCGACCGTATGCGGAAAGACATCCTGCTCGTTGAAAGGATATGTTTTGCAGACTTCGGGTTTGGTTTCGTGAATCTGACAAAGCAGCTGCTCACCCTTCTTGAAGAGAAACGGACAGTTGAAAGAGGCCTTGCAGCACTCGCCGCAGCCACGGCATTCGCCCCTGCGCCTGCGCAGACCGTCCGCAACCTCGTCTTTTTTCAAAAGCATGAGATACCGCCGCTTCACCTGCATTTTGAAGGATGTGATGAATTTCTTATACATTCGCGTCATATACGGCTCCAACCAATGAATACCCGTCCCGAAAAACGGATCTTTGCCGATTATACTTCCACACGATACAAATCGTCAAACCATCAGCCAAGTCTGAAGAACCGCTTGATTCGGTCGAGAATGACACCACCGGCGGCAGTTTCCTCCGGGGTCGAATCGGACTTGAGGTGCCGGCTCCCTGTTTCTTCGGGCAATCCGGCCTCGGTGGTTCTGTTGCTGGCCTCGCGCTCGGCAAGCGCTTCGCTCAGAATTCTCGCCATTTCGGAATTCTCATGAAGCACATGGCTCATGGCATCCTGGGAAAGGCACAGCAGCAGCGTCTCCTCTTCAGCGGCAATCGTGGCTGATCGAGGTTCGCCGGTCAGCAGAGACATCTCTCCGAAGAATTTTCCCGACATCAGAGTTGCAACCTTGTTCTTCGATTTCTCTTCGAGATAGACGCCGACGCTTCCACGATCGATGATGAAAAACTCCGTCCCGCTGTCCCCCTTCCGGACGATTTCTTCGCCGTTTTCATACCACTGTTCCTTGAGCCGTTCCGCGATGTAGGCTTTGTGAGTACGATCCAGATCGGTGAGAAAATCGACATTTTCGATCAGGCGAAGCCGTCGCTCGATCATTTCGCTGCGGAGATCTTTTTCCGGATGTGTATAGATTTCCCGGATCGGGTACGGAATCGAAATCGCATCCCGTTTCAGGCGATACCAGATCCGTGAGAGCAGCTGATCCTGCACGATCGGCGGATAAGCGACATCTTCAACCCAGTATCTGATGCGGTAGGAGATCGAGGAATCAGCGAACTGTTCCATGAAAATCTGCGGAGGAGGGGTTTTCAGGATTCCGTCCACTTGGGAGCACGCGCCAAGGAGAGCTCTGCGCACCTGGTCGGGTGAGGCTTCATACGAGATGCCGATCGTGAAGTCTCGATACAGCAGGCCGGGGCGCAGCATGAAGTTCATGATTTCTTTCTTGGCGATATCGTTGTTCGGAAAGACGATCAGATCCCGCGTCATTGTTCGAAGCGTCGTTGCGCGCCAGTTGGACTCGACGACCTTCCCGATGCATCCGGCCACTTTTATCCAGTCGCCCAGTTTGAACGGCGGCGAGAAGTGGACGGACAGGCCTGAAAACAGGTTTCCCAGCACATCCTGCAGGGCGAGACCGATGACCATGGTGAAAACCGCGGATGTGGTCAGAAGCGGGGTTATATCGATCCGATAGGCGGTCGAGAGAATCGAGAGGCCGACAATCACATAAGCGATCGCTTTCAGGAGCTGCTCGAAGATGATCGGCACCTCGGTTGAACGGCGTTCGCGCAGGTAGTAATCGATTCCGGCGGCGAAGAGGGCTTCCCCGATCAGAAGCACCGTGGTCAGCTGCATGAGAAGCGCGCAGGTCGCAAGCCAGGACGTGCGGCTTTGAAACAATGGCGACAGATTCAGGCCGATATCGAGGGCCATAAGGCCGATCAGCAGATATCCCGGCGTTCTGACGGCAGCTGTCAGCCTGGCAAGAAGACCTTTGCCGTCAGGCGAACGCTTTTCCATCCGTCCCAACAGCGAGCGCCAGACCAATTCTCCGAGAGCAAAAAATGCGATGCCCGCGATAACAGCCGTCAGCCCGTCATCCATCGAGCTTTTCAGCCATTGTTTCAACCAGCTCATGTCCGCCTCCGAACCGACGAATTTTCATCATCTGTCATGCCGGATTTCCGACATGCAAAAAATTCGATACTGTCAGAATATCGGTACATTGCCGATTTTAGTAAAGAAGAAACCTGGCATAAACATTGCTTGATATCGGCGCATCAAGTTCGAAGTTCAAAATTGAAACACTATCGAAAAATTATCAGGAGGATATCTCAATGAAGAAGAATCTGATCCTTTCGGCTCTGGTAATCGGCACCATGACGATCGCTCCCGTCGCTTTCGCAGGGAATTCCGGCCAGAGCGGCCAGTCCGGTCAGAGCGGCCAGAGCGAGCAGTCGGGTCAGAGCGGTCAGTCTGGCCAGTGCGGCCAGCATAACGGCGGCTGCCACCAGAAGCCTGGTTTTTTCCAGAAGGTCAAGGATTCCTTCAAAAAGGGATTTGAAAACGGCAAGAAGGCTGGAACGAAGGCTTTTGACGCCGCACAGAACAAAGTCATGGATGCCGGCGTCGCGATCAAGAAGGGTGTCACCGGCAAGAAGTGCAAGACCTTCGTGAAGGGTCACTACAACAGCGACGGTTCACACACCAAGGGACATTTCCGCAAGACCTGCAATGGCGGCAAGAAGTAATTTTTCCAGCACATCAAAGGCGCCTCCGAAGAGTATCTCCGGGGGCGCTTTTTTTATCGGCATCCACGCGAGCCCTTGATCGGGGTTCGCTTTTTCGCTAAGATAGCCCGATGATGTTGGATCTCATACGAAGATTTGAGTTCAGGGCGATTTCCTACGAGGATGACGCGTCGTCGCTCGTGGACATGCACCGCTGTTTCGAGCAGCTTGAAGGCGGCTGGTTTGACGACGAGTCGACATGCCGCATGCACCAGAAGATCGTCGCCAGATCACCCGGGTCATCCTGGGTTCTGAGCTGCGAACGGACGATTTTCGGGTATGCCGATCTGATTCAGAAGAGCGAAGCGACGGGAAGCGTGCCCCGCTGGCGTATTCATCCGGATTTCAGGCAGCCCTCCGTGGCCAGGAAGATGTTTGATGGATTATGCCAGGAAGCCCGTCGTCGCGAGTGGCAAAGCCTCGAACTCTTTGCCGACACGGAAGAAGTCAGGGAAGACCTGAGCAGTATCGGGTTGAAACCCGATCGCTGTTATTTCTGGACCAATCCGGCGGATGTGACCTCGGATGTGCCCGTTGAAATCCGTGAAGAGTCCCATGCTGACGGCGATGCCTTGATCAAGGAAGGTTGGCAGTCATTTCTCGGATCGCCGGTTCCTCTCAGGTTCATTCTTACGAGAGCGTTCATGGCGACGTTTTATAATGCATTCCGCTATAGAAAACCGAAATTCTGGCGCATGTCGGTTGCCGGAGGGGTGTATCTCGCCTGTTTTGACGGGCGCGAATGGCATGTTTTCAGGCACGGCCGGAGCGATTCGGATACCGAGGCGGTACAGCCGATCATCGCATCCCTTGATGATCTGCAGCCGGGCAGATTGATGGCAAGCGAAAAAGCAGGTGAAATTGCAGGCGTGCTTCCGGCATCGGATCAGCGTTTCTGGGATTTTTTCATCGCCCGCATTGGTTGACATCTGCTTGATGCAACAATAAGATGCGATACCTGTTTTTTGGTCTTGCAGCAACATTTGAGGAGAACAGCAATGCACTTTTCGAGAATCCGGGTGGTCGTTTTTTTCGTGGCAGCTCTGTTGCTGACGTCATCGGCGTGGGCAATCAGGATTATCTGTCCTCGTTGCAATGAGCTTGCGGATCTGACCGACGTCACCTGCAAAAAGTGCAATACGGAACTGAACAAATGTCTCAAATGCGGCACGTTGAATCCGGTCGGCGCCAATTTCTGCGAAGGGGAAGACTGTGCCGAGCCTCTCGCCGAGATGCGCGTTCTCGGGCAGATCGACGAAGAAACCCGCAAGGAGCTGCGCCTCGGCGAGTCTGAGCGCGCCCAGCTCGACCGCGAACTTCAGTCGATCGATTATCTTCTGGAACAAGATCCGGCGAAGGCCAAGATCCTTCTTTTCCGCCGCGCAAGAATTTTCCAGCAGATGAACTTCCCAGCCAAAGAAGCCACGGCCTGGAAAGAGTATCTCGAGAAATTTCCGGACACCAAGAAAAAATCGATCATCGTTGTGTTTCTTTCCGAGGCTCTGCGCAAATGGGGATACCTGTTCTATATGCAGGACAATAAAGAAGCGGCCCTGGACAAGTTCGAGGCTGCCGTCGCGGCGAACGCGGCCAATGCCGAAGCCTGGCTCTGGGTCGGCCGCATGAAGGGTGAAGCCAAGGAAAACAAGGCATCGGCCGATGCATACATGAAAGCCCTGGAAGCCGATCCGGGCAACAAGACGGCAATCAGCTTCCTTCGCAAGCTCAAACGCCAGATTCCCGCAGCGCTTCTCAAGCCCGCGAAAAAAGCATCGAAGCCAGCTCCAAAGAAAGAGAAAATCGCTCCGGCAGCACCGGCCACGGCTTCCGCACCGGCAGCCCAGACGACGATTTCCCCTGATGCACCCGGCACCTCGCCGGTGCAGCCATCGCTCAATCAGGCGACCATCGTCTCCCCGACGCCTGGCGATTCCACCGCAACCAGCACTCGTTGAGAGCGGCAGATCATGGATGACCCGCGGCGGCTGAAGGATATCGCAACGCAGTTTTTCACCGATATTGCGCCGCGGGGCGTCAAGGAACTGGACAGGCTTTTCGAGCAGTGGAAATGCGGCCTGCCGAAAAAGCAGGAAGTCAATTTCGGCATCGCGATGCCGCCGGCGATGCGGGAACAGCTGCTGAGCGACATCGGGCTTGCTGAGGCGCGCACCGAGCCAGCCCAGCAGCGGTACATCGGCTGGTTGAACGTTCTGAACCGGCTGATGGAAAAGAACATCGAAGATCTTCTGGATATGGGCCCGGAAGACCTCACGGCGCTTATCTGGAAAGAGGGCCGCCGCCTTGGTCTGCGCGACCCCGAGATCCAGGAGCTTGCAACCGTGCTTCCACACTGGGTCCAGAAAATCTCCAGCAAGGTGATCTTCGAGTTTTCACCGGTCAACGTCTACGAAGTAACGGGCTCCGGGGTGGCCAAAGGCGCGAAATCGACGCCGGCGCCTCACTCCGGAGCCATTTTCAAAGGCATGATCGGCCAGTCGGAAAAGATGCAGTCCATCTTTTCCTGCGTCGAACGCATCAGCGCGAGTAACCTTTCCGTGCTGATCCAGGGCGAAAGCGGCACCGGAAAAGAACTTGTCGCGCATGCGATTCACGCGAACTCGTCGCGGGCAAACGAGCCGTTCATCGCCGTCAACTGCGGCGCGCTTCCCGACTCGATCATCGAAAGCGAACTGTTCGGGTATGAGAAAGGAGCTTTCACCGGGGCGGTCGGCCAGAAAATCGGGTATTTCGAGATCGCCAACCGCGGCACGATTTTTCTGGATGAAATATCCGAGACATCGCTGCATACCCAGGTAAAGCTGCTGCGCGTGCTCCAGGAGCGGAATATCCGGAGAGTGGGCGGAATTAAACCAATCAATATAGATATACGCATCATAGCCGCCTGCAACCGCGATCTCCCGGCGCTGGTGCGCGAGGGGCGGTTCCGTCACGATCTGTATTATCGCATCAACGAGATGACGATCACGCTTCCGCCGCTTCGCGAGCGCCAGGGTGATCTGCCGCTGCTGATCGATTATTTTCTGAATAAATTCGCCCAGGAGAACGGGAAGCCGAATCCGAGTATCGATGCGTCAGCGCGACGGCTGCTGTTCGGCTACTCCTGGCCCGGCAACATCCGTGAGCTGGAAAATGTTCTGAAGCGCGCCGTCGTGCTTGCGGACATGGTGATCATGCCGACTCATCTTCCGCCGAATCTTGCGGAGAGAACCGGCGGCGCGGATGTTCCGATCCGGGGAGCCCCTCTCGCCGGCAGTCTCGAGGATCAGATGATGGCGGCTGAACGTGAGATCCTCATGCTGGCTCTTGAAAATAACGGACAAAATGTTTCAATGACCGCGAAGGTGCTCAAGATTTCACGACGGACCCTGCAGCGGAAGATGAAACTTCTCGGAATCGATCGCGGAATCGCCACGGAAGAAGATGACGGGGAAGAATGACTCCCCGTTCTGGAGGGTATCCGGGCCCATGGTGCCCGGATGCGCGTGAGAGGCATGGATCCGAAACAACTGGATGAACTGAACCGGACCGAACGCTGGTATTGGTGGCACCGCATGAAGCGCAGCATCGTGTCAGCCGCCATCAACGCCTTTGCCGATCCGCTGCCAGGCCCGGTGCTCGAGGTCGGCTGCGGAGCCGGGCGCACGTCCTCCCTCCTTGCCTCGACCGGGGCGAGAGTCGTTGCCGCTGACAGGCTTTCCGCTGCCGTCGCTTTTGCACGCGCGCACAGTGGCTGCCTGGGAACGACATTCGATGCGTCAGGAAAATGGCCATTCAGAGAGAAAAGCTTCGGCAGCGTCGTGATGCTCGACGTCCTCGAGCACCTTCAAGACGACTCGCTCGCCCTGCATGAAGCGGCGCGGGTATTGAAACCCGACGGCCGCCTGATCCTTACCGTGCCGGCTCATCCGTTTCTTTTTTCCGCGTGGGACGACGCGTGGGGCCATGAACGGCGGTACTCGTATCGCATGCTTCTGCGGCTGGCGAAGGCTCATGGATTCAGCGCCATTCATGCAGGTTTCTGGAATATGCTGTCGCTGATCCCGGCATTTTTCAGAACGTGGGCGATGTTCAACCATCCCCGGGGAGCCAGAGCGGAGTTTCCGGCCCTTCCGAACGTCGTGAACGAACTGCTCTCGTTCTGGGGCCGGATCGAAGCGGTGTTAACGACGGCCTGTGCGTTTCCGCTCGGTCTTTCGCTGATCGGCATCTTTCGAAGGAGTTGAACATGCGGAACTCAGAGGATTCACCGGCGCTCGTTTCGATCGTCGCCCCCTTTTACAACGAATCCGCCGTCGCAGAACGGTTTCTCTCCGAGCTGACGGCTACCTTGTCGAACCCGGAGCTTCGCTGCCGTTTCGAGCTCATCCTCGTCGATGACGGCAGCCGTGACGATACGCTTGACAGAATTCGGCAGAAAACCGCTGAATGCCTGTTTCCGACTCACATCCTTCAGTTGAGCAGAAATTTCGGCCACAGTTCGGCGGTCACGGCCGGTCTGCTTCATACGACGGGAGACGCCGTGATCCTGATGGATTCGGATCTCCAGGATGATCCGGCGGCGATTCCCGAACTGATCGAGAAGTGGCGCGAGGGCAACGATGTCGTCTACGCCATTCGAAGCTCGCGTGGAGAATCAGCGATTCTGCGCCTGCTTTTCTGGTGCTTTTATCGAATTCTTGCGACGGTCGCAATGATCAGCCTTCCGAGTGATGCCGGCAATTTCGGCATCATGGACCGGAAGGTCGTGGATCAGCTCAAGTCATTGCCGGAACAGAACAGGTATTTTCCAGGTCTGCGGGCCTGGGTCGGCTTTTCGCAGACCGGCATCCAGATTCCCCGTCGTGTCAGAACCGGCTCCGATGTGAAGGTCGGCCTGCGCGGCAAATGGAAGCTCGCGATGAATGCCCTCTTTTCCTTTTCCTACGTCCCTTTATTTTTCTTCCGTTTTCTGGGGGCGCTTGCGATGCTTTTCGCGGCCGGGATGATGTGTTTCGCGCTCTATCACAAATTCTTCACGGGCCTCGCCATACCGATGTGGACCTCGATTGTATGCGCCGTCTCCCTGTTCGGAGGCCTGAACATCTTCGGCATAGGAATCGTGGGCGAGTATGTGGCACGGATTTATGACGAGGTGAAAGGGCGGCCCCCCTTCGTCATTCGCGGCAGCTTCAAATCCGGTCCCTCCGCGTGAAGCAGTTCATGAGCGGCACGGATAACCGGCATACGGCATTCTTTCTGATTCTTCTGGCAGTCGGGATCGCCGTCCGTTTCGCCTTTCTCGGCGCGGAATCGCTCTGGGAAGATGAAATTGGTTCGCTCATCATAGCCAGAATGCCGATCGGCGATATTCTCCGCATGCACCAGACGACGATCGAATTTCATCCGCCTCTGTATTTCGCCGCGCTGCATTTCTGGATAGCCCTTTTCGGTGAAACCGAGATTGCCATCAGATCGATGTCAGCGGTCTTTTCCGTCTGTTCCCTGTATTTTGCCTATGCGATCGGGCGGGACTCGTTCGGCAGAGAAACAGGCCTGATCGCAATGGGGCTGCTCGCGCTTTCCACCTTTCACGTCAGATTTGCCCAGGAAGCGCGCAATTATGCCCTGATGGTGCTGCTTGGGCTCGTCTCCTTCCAGTATTTCCTCCGGTGCATGAAGAACTTCACCTTTTCTTCAGGGGCGGGGTACGCCGTATCGACGGCCGCGCTGCTGTATACCAACAATCTGGGCCTGCTGATTCCATGCGCGCAGAACCTCCTGTTCCTTTCAGGATCTGTTTTTACGGAACCCCGGGAAAAGCGCCGCTGGCTGATCTCCCAGTGCGCCGTTCTCCTCCTGTTCGCTCCCTGGCTTCCGATCTTCATTTCACAGCTCGTATCCACTCAGAAAAGTTTCTGGATCTCTCCGCCCGACGTTCAGACGCTGCTGGACACCCTCCTGGAATACGGCGGAGGACTCACCTCATGCCATGCGTCCAGGGATTATGACATTTCCGCAGGCATTGTCACCACGTTTCTGCTGCTCATGTCGGGACTGATTTCGACGGTCGATATCTCGCGAAACCCAGCGACGGAGCCCGCATCGGCCGACACCTGGATTCTCCGCCGGGTCCGTTCCCCGACCATGAACCTGCTGCTTCTCTGGCTCGCGGTTCCGCTGCTGGTGCCGTATATTCTCTCGTTCGCCGGGCAACCGGTGTTCATAACCAGGGTAACGATTTTATCTTCTATCGCTCTCTATATTCTTGCGGCCCGCGGCGTTTCGGTGATTCCATCCATACGGCTGAAGTTTCTTCTGATCGGTGCGTTCACGTTTTTCATGATATTATCTCTACAAGAATACTATCTTTCGCCCGACAAAGACCAGTGGCGGGAAGCAGCCGCCATCGTCGCAGGTGATGCCCGGCCCGACGACACGATCGTGGTCGCGTCAGCGCGGTGCAAGCAGTCATTCGATTATTATTTCAGGCGGACGACGCAGCGCGTCCTGCCGTTTCCGGTTTCCTCATCCGAGATCAACGAAAAAACGGTCTCCGAGCTGATGCCGCAGCTCGAACACAGCGGCAGAATCTGGCTTCTGCTGTCATACCACACCTTCGGGGACGCGAATCTCCTGCTCACGAAGCTGGCAGGAACCTGCCGCCTCCTCCGTCACCGGGAAGTGTTCGGCATTCAGCTCTACCTGCTGGAGCGGCCCTGAAACCTGGAATTACAGGCCCGGCGTCGTCAGAAGAGTCACGCCGTACACCAGCTGCGCCATCTGCACGGCGCTTTCCGCCACGAACTCGAAATAATCGTCAGAGCTTCGCTTCAGCTGCGGAATCCAGGAGAGGCGGTCGAGCAGGTTCACGTCATAGACGCGGATCCCGAGCTGAAGGGGCGGGGAGATGGCGGGAGGTTCGATCGAGGCGGCGGATTTCACGGCCCGCCTGATCTCTTCACGCAGCGATTCGCAGACCAGTTTCGGGTGAATGCAGATGGCCGAGTTCACCCCGATCGGAAACTTTGTTATGACGGTCGGCGTCGCAGGCATGTTCGTGTTCGCCTGTTCGATCGTCTTCGAATCGCCCGAGATCAATATTGTGGGAACTTTACATTCACCCGCCACAAGCGACAGGATGTCGAACTCTCCAATCGGCGAGCCGAACAGCTCGAATCGCAGATGTTCCGTGTAGGTGTGCGGAATGATCCCGTCGCGCGAGCCGGACCGGGCATGCGCGCCCAGAATGACCAGACCGCCGAACGTGCTGTCCAGATGATCGAATCCGGCTGTCGGCCTGAACCCGCCCCTGATGAGCATGACCTGGGAGGGAAGTCGTTCGGCAAGCAGATTGCGCCCGTTTCCGTGAAAATCATTCACGAAAATTTCCTCGACGCCGACTTCCAGAGCTCCCGAGCACACGGCATTCACTTCTTCCGTGAACTGTCTGCGGGCCTGGTCGACCTCGGGTGATTCGCCCTCGGCAATCTGCGCCGGGGAAACGACGCCGGCGATGCCTTCCATATCAGCAACAATATAAAGTTTCACTCCTGCCGGTCACTCCTTCGAAGAGATATCGAACGGCCGGGGTCATTCAGAAAGCCGGTTCGATCAGGTTTGACAAGTCATGTTACCATATCCCGCATGACGACACCAACCGCCAGCAACGAACTCCGGCTCACGAGCCCCTTCCAGCTTCGCGGAGACCAGCCCATGGCTGTTGAACAGCTCACGAACTGGATCAACGCCGGCCAGCGCTACTCCACCCTGCTCGGCGTCACCGGCTCTGGAAAGACATTCACGATGGCGACGCTGGCCGCGCGCCTCCAGCGGCCGATCCTCGTCATCACGCACAACAAAACCCTCGCCGCCCAGCTTTACAGCGAGTTCAAGGAATTTTTTCCGGATAACGCGGTCGAATACTTCGTCAGTTATTACGATTATTTCCAGCCCGAAGCCTATATTCCAACCACCGACAGCTATATCGAAAAAGACTCCGACATCAACGAGGAAATCGACCGGTTCCGCCACTCGGCCACCGCGTCCCTCTTCATGCGACGGGATGTGATTGTCGTCGCGTCGGTCAGCTGCATCTACGGCCTCGGATCTCCCGAAGATTATCTCGGGCTGCGGCTTTCTCTCCGCCAGGGCGAGCTCCTGCCGCGCCAGGAGCTGTTGCGCCGGCTGACCGACATTCAGTATTCCCGGAACGACATGGACTTTCACCGTTCCCGCTTCAGAGCGCGGGGGGAAACGGTTGACATTTTTCCCGCATCGAGCGAGGAAGCGATTCGCGTGCGGTATTTCGGCGATGAGATCGATCGGATCGAACGGTTCGACCCGGTAACCGGCGAAGTCTTCGCGCGCCCCGAAGCGGTTGAGGTGTTTCCCGCCCAGCATTTCGTCACCACCATTGAAAAGAAGGAGCGCGCATTCGCGGCAATCGAAGCCGAGATGATCGAGCGCGTGAAACTGTTCGAAAGCCGCGGCAAGGCGATCGAAGCCCAGCGGATCAACGAGCGGACCCGCTACGATCTCGAAATGATCAAGGAAACGGGGTTCTGCAAAGGCATCGAGAACTACTCGCGACATCTTGCGGGCCGCGAACCGGGAAGCGCCCCCGACACGCTGGTCGACTATCTTCCCAAAGACTGCCTGATCATTCTCGACGAGTCACACATGACCGTGCCGCAGCTTCGAGGCATGTGCCACGGCGACCGCAGCCGGAAACAGACCCTTATCGATTACGGGTTCCGCCTGCCCTCGGCGCTCGACAACCGGCCGCTCAACTTCGAAGAGTTTCTTGGCCGGAAGCGGCAGTTGTTGTTCGTTTCGGCCACTCCCGGCCCGTGGGAGCTCGAAGTTTCGGAAAGCCACATCGCCGAGCAGCTGATCCGGCCGACCGGGCTTCTCGATCCGAAGATCACCGTCGTTCCGACCGAGGGCCAGATCGATCATCTCATGGATAAGATCCGCGATCGCCTCGACCACGGCGAACGCGTTCTGATCACGACGCTTACGAAGCGCATGTCCCAGGAGCTGTCGGGGTATCTGACGGAGATGGGCATCCCGTCGCGATATCTCCATGACGAGATCGAAACCCTCGAACGCATCGAAATTCTGCGCGATCTGCGCGTGGGAGTTTTCTCCGTGCTCGTTGGAATCAACATGCTTCGCGAAGGTCTCGATCTGCCGGAAGTATCCCTTGTCGCCATTCTCGATGCCGACAAGCAAGGATTCCTGCGGTCTTCCTGGGCACTGATTCAGACATGCGGCCGGGCGGCAAGGAACGTGCGCGGAGAAGTGTACATGTATGCCGATACCATTTCCCCGGCGATGAAGATGTGCCTCGATGAAACATCCCGGCGCCGCGAAGTGCAGGAACGATACAACATTGAGAACGGCATCGAACCGGCTTCGATCGTGAAACAGCTTCCGAAGCTGTTCCTGCCCGGAAAGGCCGAGCCCGGTGGGGCGACAGGCGGCAGCATCGGCAGGGAAAAGCTTGACGAGCTCCTTCACGAACTTCAGGCGGAAATGGACAAATCAGCCCGAGAGCTTCAGTTCGAGCGTGCCGCCATGATCAGAGACGAAATCATCGCCCTTCAGGAAGAGCACCTTGAAGCGGATGTGCTGACCGGCCTCGGCAAAGCTCTCCGTTCCGGTCGCGACAAAAGCATGGCCAAAAAGCGGAATTTACGCCGCGCCCCGCCGCCGTCAAAGCCCGGATAACCCTCAGGGCTTGAGGGGTTTCAGCGGCTTGTTGAAAACGTCGAACGGCAGGTCTTCCTTCAGCTCTACGCGAAGGAAGGTGAGGATATCCATGCCCAGTGAACGCATTTTTTCGCTGTCGGTCCAGAACAGTTCGAATACAACCCGCTCGGCTTCTTTGCGAAGCACCTTGAGATCTGTTGACTGGTGATTGATCTGAAGCCCTTCTATATGGGCGGCAATCTTGTCGAATTCCGCGCTGATGAGCTCCGGGCCTTCCGGGGAGTCGTTGAACCCCAGAGGAAAATTCGGGTATTTCTCGCAAAATTCTATTTCTCTCGCAATATGTCTGAAGAGCGCGGGCTTTTCCTCGAGCCCCATTCTTACCGCGAGAAGATGAGCGGCGATAGCCCTGGGATCATCATTCTTCTTGGCATACTGAAGCGCCGCGAGGAGATCGTTCAATCCATGGTAGGCGGCATTAATCGAGCCGCAGGTGTACAGCATTTTTTTGAGAACGACGTCTTTTGTCAGGGGAAGCTGGTCGCGATGCAATTCGGCAAAAGCCGGTGTCACGGCCTGCAACGGCATCGGCGGGCAAAACGCCGCAAACAGGGCAACAGAGAGGGCAATACATTTCAAGAGAGACAAACCGGCGTGTGTACGCATGTGTTTATTCTACTCGCCCGGAACCAAATTGGCAACACCCCCGAATCATGCAGGACCTCACGTCAGATACCCTCTCAAAAAAATATCGGCACATCAGCCAATGCAGAGACTTATCTGAACAAACCTCTGTACACTCTCGTGTTCTTCGAGTTCTCCGGAGATTCAGAGACTGGGATGATCGGGACCCTTCGGGGCATCCGGGAACGATGGTGCAGATGACGGGGTCTGGGCAGCGTGTCCCAGCAGCTGATCAAGTTCTGAGCGGAGTTTCTGCAGTTCTTCAACCCGGCCATTGAGTACCAGATACTGAAAATTCGGGGTTCTGAAGATCGACATTTTCCGAAACTTCTCATCGAGAAACCAGCCCTCGGTAAGCCGCTGAATCAGCATGTTCGCGGGCTCGATCAGAAGCGCGACCGCGAATGCGGGGAGAATCTGCGCCCACCAGGAGTGTTCGTCGATATACTTTTTCAGGTCATCCTGAAGAATATTCTCGACCGTTTTGTACAGCGCAGCGGTACCGAGCGTCAAAAGCATGTAATAGACCCCGGTGCCTATGACGACATCGATATCGATCAGTTTGAACCGCATCGTGGCGTACACAACGATGATCATGAACGCAAGCGTCGCCCACTCGACGATCGGAAACTCGAATATCCAGAAGATCTGGTGCCGCAGAAGCATGTCGTGCAGGGCACAAAGGCAGTAAAACGCCTGGCCGAGCAGAATGAACTCGACCCTGCGCCGCATCATTTCATCCTCATGTGTCAGCCGCGCTTTTATCAGCCTGTATGCGATTCGCCCCAGGAGAACGGCCATGACGAAGGCATAGGCTTTCATCAGCGAGCCGCCGATGGCAAGAGGCCCGTCGGGCGTCAGTTCCAGTCCGGTGCGAAAGATCAACTCGGTCGGCAGCGCCAGCAGAAAAATCGCGGCGGCCGTCCAGGCAAGGGCACGGGTCCGCGCACGGGCGTATCGCCCCTCGAGAACGGCATCGGGAAACTCTGCCAGCAGCGGAATCAGCAGAATGGTGCCGATCCAGCCGGCTCGAACGAACCAGATATTCGGCAGAATATAGAATATTATTTGAAATATATTATACAGCATTGACGCAGTCGCGATGCCCGCGATCACCCGGTTGACCGGCTGTTGCCGTGTCCGGGCGAGCACGAACCACCCGACAAGGCCGGAAATGCCCGCGGAAATCAGTGACGTCGCCAGCCTCAGCGACGGCGTCAGAATCAATTCATCCATTCGCTTGCTCCCTGGTTCTCTCGGTTCAAGGCGTTCGCCTTCCCGCATCCGCGAACATCCGCCTATTATACTCCATTGCGAAGACCGACCCCGGCTTCATGGCAGGCGGGACTCATAAACCTGAACGAGACGGCAGATGAGAATATTCGCGGTTATTCCGCCAGCGTCGGATACAGCCTCACGGCTATCGCCAGCAAACCGCTGAATACCGCGATCAACACGGCGAAATCCGGCGGAGACCGCTTTGCCGAAAACGAGTGAGCTTCGCCGGGCAGGACTCACCAGGAGCTTATGCACAACCCCGAGGTCGCGTTCCCAGATCACGGCAATGCCGTAGAAAATTGAACTGAACAACACGCTTTGGGCGAGAATTCCGGGCGTGATGACCGCGAGATAGCCGATCTCACCTGTGTAAATGCCATGGGCATGGACAATGACCTGGTCGAACACCGCCAGCCACAACACCGGCTGTATGGCACGAGAGAAGACCTCGGTCGGATCGCGAATGAGTTTTATCAGCTCGACTTCCGCGACTGCGGAGGTTTCCCTGAGGAATCTTTTCATGAAACTCCCCTCAACCCAGCCGTTTAACAGTTCTTCGCGTCTGTAGATTCTGCGAGGAATCGGCAAGGCCCATGAAGTTCAGCGCTTCAAGTATGCGCACGCCTCTTTCCGCACGGGGCAGGGCATAAAGTTTGGCGGACAGAACCAGGTTTTCGTATCCTGTCAGCGCGCCATCGGCCGAGAGCAGCTGAGGGACATAGCCAATTCGTCCTCTGACTTCAGCCGGAAACTCCCTGATGTCGAACCCCCCAACCTCGGCGGTCCCGGATGTCGGGCCCAGGAGAGTCGTGAGCATCTTGATCATGGTGCTCTTGCCCGCGCCGTTGGCGCCCAGCAGGCCGAAGATCTCGCCATACGGAATCTCCAGGCTGATATGATCCACCGCGGTCAGATCGCCGAACATGCGCGTCAGTCCGGCTGTCTTTATTGCAAGGCCATTGGCCACGAATGTTGTATTCATTGATGTAATGATTTGAAATTATTTTCGCTTAACGCTGAAAATATCGCAAGTACGAACCAAGCAAGTTCAAAGCAGCGGCCATCACCGTGCCTGTGAGCCTCTGCAAGGTGAACCTGAAATCCGATGATTCAGTTGCCGGAAGCGGGATTGTTTCCCTGCGGAACCACATGCCCTGCGCTGTCTTGCCAAGAAAGGCAACCTGTGGTATGTTCATGGTAGAAGCTGTTTTGAAAACATGTCCCTGCGCTGTGCGTGATGATGCAGGTATAATTGAGCCGACACCTGTATCTAGAGGGAATCTGTCTTCACCCCCCTCTGAGATCACCTTACGAACAGGATCACTCCTGTTACGAAGACCTCACTGTGAGGGTGAGCGGACAACCGCTAACCGTTGGTTCGGGTTCAATTTTCCTTCACACGGCAGAGGCGGGGGCTTACCCGCAGGAACACGAAGCCGCCGGAGTTTCTTCGGCGGCTTCGATTTTTCCTGTTGCCTTCCGCGGCCCACACCGGTATATTGACCCCTACCATGACGGCACGACCGATGCTCATCGCATCAGAAACTCTCAAAGCGACGGATCTGATCCAGCCGCCGTTCGCCATGCAGCCAGAAGAGTTCGTGCTGACCCGCCTCGAATCGCTGTCCGTGCTCGGCTTTTCGCGTTTCTCGGCAATCGTGATCCACGAGCCCCCCCTCGACCTGTTCCGCAGACTCTCGCTTGGCCTTCGCGATCGCCCCGACGCCGAAGCCCTCTGGACCGTCATCTCACAAGCCCGTTCGACTCCGGTTTTTCTGCTTGTCAGTAAGATAGAACGGCCTCCGACCGAGCTTTCAGAGCTTGGAATCGACTGCATTATTCCACAGCGGCTCCGCGAGCTGTGCGCCTCTCCCGCGACTTTTGGCATGGGCGGTTCCGGCCCGGCCGTCGCGGCGGCTTCGCTGCTGACCGCCGACGATGTACGCGAGATGCATATCAAAGGCCTTCGAACGCTCGACGAAAATACGCCCATGACCGACTGGGCACGGGAAACAGCAGCCGCGCTCGGTATCAGACTCACCGCACGGGCTTCCCGCCGCATTCTCATTCCGGTCGAAGCCCGGGACGTCAAACATCTGCAGAAATTCAGCGAACTGATTCACTCGTTCGCCTCCTCCCCGCATGCACCGCTTTTCATCCTGCCTGAGCCGCTGATGCCTGTTTTCAACGAGCTTTTTCCGTCATTACGCGGCAGGCTCGTGGCTCCGTGCATCCACTGGGAAAAGCAGGGGGCATTCACCGGCGAACTGTCGCTCGCGATGGCACTCGATCTGGGCTGCGAAGGCGCGATCGTTCCCGATCTGCCGGTGTATACCGATCTGAAGCGGTTTGAGACGCTCTGTACATCGGTTGCGGGAAAACAGTTTTCGCTTTATGTGCCCTCCCCCCTTGCCGCCCGGGATTGTTGTGCTATAATTGGCGACCGGGTCTTCCGACTCACGGATGGTCGGGGCCGGTCTGCAGAATCACTGATGAATACGGAAGCCCTTGTCCTGAAGGGCTGCGAACTCGAGAACCTTGCCAAGGAAAGGAAACAGCCGTGATCGACGAAGCCAAAGTAAAAACAATCGTAGCAGAAGTGCTCAAGCACATTGATCTCCAGGATCGCATCCGCCCCGGAACCGTTCCGGTCGGTGTCAGCGGTCGTCATATTCATGTCACCCAGGCTGATCTCGAAACGCTGTTCGGTGCCGGCTACCAGCTCAAGGAAATGAAGAAACTCTCCCAGCCCGGCCAGTTCGCGGCGGAAGAGTGTGTCATGCTGGTCGGCCGGAAGGGCGTCATCGAAAAGTGCCGCATTCTCGGTCCCATTCGCCCCGCGAGCCAGATCGAGATTTCGGGTACGGACAGTTTCACGCTCGGGGTTCCGATCGTCTATCGCGATTCCGGCGACACCAAGGGAACGCCCGGCATCATCGTCGTCGGACCGAAGGGTCACGTGATTCTGAAGGAAGGGGTCATGGTCGCCACCCGGCACCTGCACCTCCACACGAAAGAAGCTGAAAAGCTGGGTCTCAAGGACAAGGACCGCGTCTCGATCAAGACGCAGGGCCCGCGTGCCGTCGCGTTTCAGAACGTTCTGGTCCGCGTCGGCGACAAATTCGCCGCGGATTTCCACGTCGATAACGACGAGGGGAATGCCGCCGGCCTCAAAACCGGGGATATGGTCGAGATCATTCGCTGATCGCGATCGCTGTCATAGAGAGTTTACGTTACGCTGTAAAAATTTTTGATAAGCCAAGTCTCAGGAGGACATCATGCAGGAAGCTCTGGGAATGATCGAAACCAAAGGTCTGACCGCTCTTATTGAAGCCACCGACGCAATGGTCAAAGCCGCCAACGTGAAGCTCGTAGGCTGGGAAAAAATCGGTTCCGGTTATGTAACCGCTTTCGTTCGCGGTGATGTCGCCGCCGTCAAAGCCG
>CAZQYQ010000004.1:0-41214 GCA_964597625.1 uncultured bacterium | reverse complement strand
GTCCGAGAGTATATTCATGTACTTTTCGAAAGTCAAGAAAATATTTTTATTTTTTTAGACGCAATACCAAAGAACACAACAACGAAGCACAGAGACCACGATGAACACAGAGATTTCACAGAGAATGTCATTCTATTTACCGTTGGCTAGGCGGGTTACACCATCGACTAACCTGTGAACATTGAAGTTTATGAGCAATCCAAGCCATTTTTCGGACAACCGGAGGTAGGTCAAAACTTGTGAACGGTGTATGGGAAGAACTTCTTCGACAGCTTTCAGTTCGACAATCACCAGATTTTCGACCATAAAATCCAGGCGGTATCCACAGCCTATATCTTTGCCTTTGTATATAACCGGCAAATTCATTTGCCTTGTAAATGTAATTCCGCTATCGGCGAGTTCTCGCGCCAAACATTCTTCGTAGACGGATTCGAGAAGTCCCGGCCCAAGATTTTTATGAACTTCGATGGCAGCACCGATGATCAGCTCTGATAACTGATTTTCCCGTCGCTCATCTATCATGGAAGATCCTCTGTGTTTTTCTCTGTGCGCTTTGTGCTCTCTGTGATTTCACCCTGTTCCTCATTGTTAAGGTGATGTTTGGCAATATAGCGCTCGGCGATGATGAGAGCGGCATAGTCGTCGACAGGCACGGGAGGGATCTGGAGTCCGAGCGGAACGAGACGCCAGAGACCTGTCGGAGGGTGGTCTATGAAATACCGGTCGCGGGCTTCTCTCGTCGAATTTCGTTCTTCACCGATTCTGACCGGCACACCCAGGTCGAGATCTTCAATCAGGTTGGAAACGGCCTGTACGGCAGTCCCACTGCCGAGCACGATCACTTCGGGAAGCGGCTTGACGCAGATGCGCTGAAGCGTGCGGTGCAGCTCAGCAAGATAGACGACACCTTTCTCTACAAGAGAAAGATCGTACCTCACAACGGCATACCCACACTTGTCGGACCCCGGATCGAGGGCAAGCAGGTTCTTTGTCACTTCCCGGAATTTCGGCAAACCAGAAACATCAATACGTCTCCTTACCGCTTCATGTATCGTCATCCGAACATTGATTTATTAGACACCCCCAGCAAGAGATCTGGAGCAAAGCGCAGAGGACACGAGAGCCCCGGAGAATTCACAGCGGATGAAGGTTGATGCCGCAACTCACGACGCGGCAGCGGGATACAACGCCGAACATACGGTGGCACGGAAGAAACAAGAAAGCCACACAGGCCGAATGCGCACCGGAACAATGCGTATCATCCTCTATGAATTGCCATGCCATCCGCTCGCCGGTCCGCGATGTCACGGAAGGGAATCGCCGTCGTCAGATGCGAGTTAAAACAGCCGTCAGCGTGTCAATCTGGTCGGGCGACAGATTCGGCCGCATCGGGAGGGTTACAAGAATATCCGTTGCAATAGAATCATCAGGAAAGTCGCCGAGAAGGATCGTCGGAACGTCGAAATGACGGGCGCCTTCAAGGAATATCAGGTCGACGCGACCCGCCAAAAAAGGAATCAGCGTCTCAATTTCGAGGTCGACGCCCTGAAAGAACACTTCACTCCGTCCAGGCGAGACGCCTGCGCTGATCGTCGCGCCGGCAGCAAGATGGCATGCCGTATCCTTGGTATTTTCAGGTTGATCAAGGGGGTGGCGGGTGTGTTTGATGACGGCAATCCGAAGATGCGCAAGTCGCTTCAAAAGCGTGTCGATGAGCGTCGTTTTCCCGCTTCCCGACTTTCCCAGAAACCTATAGATTCGTATACTCATATTTATAATATTTCCCATGGGAAAGCACGAAAACGAATTACACAACAGCGAAACACAGAGAACGGATTATCAATTACAACCAAGATCACAACAGCAAGAGCACGTTGATTAAGCAGAAAGGACACAAGAGTTACAGAAATGCACTAGAAAACCGTATATAGCAATAGATACATTATGTATCTCCGCGAAATCTCTGTGTTCTTTGCGCTCTCTGCGATTCAGCTTTTGTGTTCTATCTTGATGGCGAGGAGTTCGTTGCCGGAGTGGAGAGGACCGCCGGTGAGAACACGGGCGAAGATGCCTTCACGGGGCATGACACAGTCGCCGGCCTTGTGGTAGACAGCGCACTTTGTATGGCACTCCTTGCCGATCTGGGTCACTTCGAGGAGAACAGTGCCGCTCAGCCACAGAAGAGTGCCTACGGGCAATTCATACAGCATGATTCCGGAGGTGGCGATGTTTTCAGCGAAAGATCCGAAATCGACATTCAGGCCTTTTTCCTGCATTTTACGGATGCTCTCAAGGCCCAGCAACGAAATCTGCCTGTGCCAGTCGCCGCCATGCGCATCGCCCTCGACGCCAAAACCAGGCTTGATCATGACTTCATCGGTCGGATCTTTGGGAATGCCTTTGGCCCGACTGGTCGCAAGTTTCTCAATTCTGCCGGTTTCGACGCCCTCGCCGATCCAGTCGCCGCTTTTCCCGCCGGTTTTCAGCAGAAGACGTGTTCCTTCTATGGAAACACCTTTTGTAACGCCCTTGATCATGTCATACAAGTTCAGCTGGGCAACGGAAACGGCCGTCATGGCCTCCATTTCGACGCCGGTGCGGTCACTCGCCAGTGCTTCAGCGATGACCGCAACGCGCTCAGCACCAAACGGAGCCAGAGTGATATTCACGGCATCCAGTCTGATCGGGTGTGTCAGCGGAATCAAATCAGAGGTGCGCTTCGCCGCCATAATGGCCGCCACCCGCGTCGCCGCCCAGGCATCGCCCTTGGCGATCAGACCTTCACGCAGCAGAGACAGGGCTTTCTCGCCAACCCGCACGGTGCCGAAGGCAACGGCGCGCCGCTTCGTAACGGCCTTCCCCCCGACATCAACCATCTTCACGCGTCCCTCGGAATCGAGATGCGTCAATGAATCAGCCATATATTTTCCCCTTTTGGAACAGACAACAGCCAAAGCACAACAGCCAAGACACAACAGCGAACCGCAGAGAACACAATGAGCACAGAGGTTTCACGAAGAGATAAACAATTTTCACAATTCATCGGTGGGATAGTAAAGGAGCTATAAAATACTATTCTCTGTGGGTTCTTTGTGATCTTTGTACTCTTTGTGTTCTTTGTGATGTGTTTTTTCAGCTTTTCGTCACTTCTGCGGGGTCGAGAGGCGATAGAGATCACAGCCGAGCTGACGGATATGGGCGGCGTTTTCGAGCTTCGCGAACCATTTGTCGGGAATGGCTGACAAACTGTTGTAGGCGCCGAACATGGCACCCGCCATGGCGGCGATTGCATCAGCATCGCCACCGACATTGGCCGCACCGACGATCATCTCGTCAAACTTGCGCGGATAGCGCAGGAACCAGTATAACGCCGCCGGGACCGCCTCCATGGCGAAGCCGCTGACACCGATCTGCTGCATGGCGACAGGAGGTTCGGCGCGCAGGGCATCCCGCATCGTCTTGAGGCGCCTGACGATTTCGGGCGCGAAGCCCTGGGACCGTTCAATCGCTGCATTCACAAGAACGTCAGCGGCAGGCTCACTGCCTTCGAGTCCCATGCGGATCACGGTCGCGAGAACGATCGCCCCGGCAACCGCCCTCGTGTCGGTATGCGTGATACGGCATGACTTATCGAGAGCATCCTTGAGAACGCCGGGCGAGCGCCACAGAGCAAGCGCGACAGGGACGGAACGCGCCGAAGCGATCACACCCGCCGACGGAAACCCGGCCTGATTCCAGGGGATCCCGGCCGCCAGCTTTCGACATGCCTTCATCATCGTGTTCCCCGGAAAACGCCAGGCCGTGCGCAGCTTCTGCATCTGATACCAGTCGACGAGGCGATGGCTCAGATCATCGACGGAGAACATCCGCTTTTCGACGAGGCTTTCGGCCACGACAAGCATCAGCTGCGTCTCATCAGAATACTGCCCCGGTTCGAGATGCGCGATCGGATGAGAGGGCATCGCCTTGATGTAATCGGTAACCTTCTGGTGACCCATCGACGGGTCGCGGATGACATCCTCAATCGGCGCAGCAAGCGCGTCGCCGATTGCGTATCCGAGGAGAGCAGCCTGGAATTTGTCGATCATACGGGGTCCTTTCGGCAACGCGCGCCAAAACAGCCGATCAGGGGCGGCTGTTCCGGTCGGCGGAGACGATCTGCGTTCGGATCTTGGCTTCTCTCAAAAGCAGAAAGACGCCGGGGTTTCTTTCGAGAAAGCGATAGAATTCCATGGTGTCGATGCTGTAGACCACAACCGGGCCTTCAGCCGCAAGCGTGAATCTGTGCCGGCCGCGTGACGGGGTCGCGTAGATCCGCATGAAGAGACTTCCCCGTTGCGCCTTCGCGACCTTGCGACCGCAGCGGGACATCGAGACGACGCCAGACTCGAGCAGATAGAAAGCCTCGCGCTCCGCGCCTTCCTTCGCGAGTATTTTCCCGTCGGCAAGCTCAAATCTGGCCATGATCCCCTGCAGCTGGGTGCGCTGCGTGGCCGAAAGACCGTGCAGCAGGGGCGTATTGTCGAAAAGCGTCCAGGTATTGAATTCGCGGTTCTCCGCGATGACTTTCATATGGAGGGCGATTTCAGAACCGCGAATAAAATAAAGGAAGTCGTATTTATCCATGACCAGAACCTTCAGATCCGTCTCGGCCACGACATCCGCATTTCGCGGCGCATTGAGAATCATCGAGGTCTCGCCTATGTAATCGTTGTTTGAATAGGTCTTCATGATGCCATTGTCACAACGCACCTGCGCTCGGCCGTTGACAACCATGAAAAACCTGTCGCCGACAGTTCCATTTCTTATGATGACATCGCCCGCCTTGAACGTTTCGACTTTGACGAGCGTGAGAAATTCCCGGGCTTTTTCTATCGGCAGTTCCGAGAACAGGTCGATATGGCTCAGCACGTCAAGATACTCGAGCGCCTCGTTGCTGACGGGAGGGATAACGGGAATAACGATCGTATCGTCAGGTCCGGCCGGAGTTTTGCGCAGTTTCGAGCCCGGGGGAATGGAACGTTCGGAAACATGAATGAGATAAAGTCGCTGCTGAACGCTCTCCGGAAGCCCGGCCAGATTTTTGATCGGCGTGTGAATGGGCGGAATACCGGCTTCGTGAAAAATGACGGTATGATGCCACGGAAAATTCATCAGCTCGATCATGCGATACCGGTTGATCACGCCCATGTCGAACAGTTTTCGCACTGTCGGCGGGTCGTAGAGCGAATCAGACGAGTAAACGAAACTTTTCCCCTGATAATAGATCTCGAAGCCGATGGTCGGAATCGAGTGCAGAGTATAGAAGAAGCGGAATTCACCGCCATGAATATGCATCGGCACCTGCAGCGTCACCGGGTGAAAGTGGAAAAGTCCCATGAAGGTTTTGTATGAAAGTCCGGTGAGGGCCCGGTATTTTCGCACGCAGCTTTCCATGATCGATTCAGTTGTATAGAGGTTGATTTTTTTCTCTTCGAGAATTTTCTGAAGGATGCCCGAATCATGATCGGCGTGGCAGTGCGTGAGGATGCAGTCCTCGATCAGACGCGGGTTGATATCCATCGACTTCAGCCAGTGGGTGGAATCGACAGGCGGGTCGACGAGGATGCCACGCCGGTTCACCCAGACGATAAAGCCGCTCGTCATTTCCTTCGGATCGAAGCCGTGGCCCGAACCGATGACGGTGATGCCGAACAAGGGAGGGGAGAATGGTTTTTTTCGTTCGGGAAATTCCCGATTGCTCCCGAATGTGACGTCCAGAGGCACTTCCGCAAGCACCCTGGCGCCGTCGACCACACGGAGCATTCCTTTCGGCGTGCGTTCGAGAGCGAGGTTGCCGAACGGCACACGGTTATTCGGACCCCACGGAATGCCGATCGCGATGTCGCTCATCTCCATCTTGCGTAAACCACTCGAGTCTTTCGCACGGAAAAATTCCATTTCGGCGCGCAAATCCGGGATCAGCTCACGATTCACGCCGTAGGGGTATTCGCGCTGCAGCGATATCGTGTCGGGGCCAAGAATGGCTTCTTTCAGGACGCCGAGAATCGTCTCGAGCTGGTGGGACTGACCGATGACCTTGATACTGCGCTGTTTGAGAAAATAATTGTAATAAACCGGGAACTCGATATCGGCGAGAGAAACGCCGCGCTCAGTGCTGAACAGGCGATTCGGCAGCACAAACGTGTCCGGCACCTCGCCCATGAGATGCAGCGTATCCTTGATGGTTTCGGGCGTCGCCCCGACCTGCAGCACCCCTGACGGCGTTTTGATCAGCGTTCCGCCGCGGGGCAGCTGTATCACTTCGATTTCAGGCATATACCTCTGCTTTGAGTCTTGTCTGTTACGTAACCAAGGAAAGATAATTGAAGCTTTACCCGAATGCAACCTTCCCGGATGAATTAAGACGAACTCATGAGTTCCCAGTTGAGGGGCCGGAATCTCACTTCCCTTTTTTCAGTTTGCTTTCCCAGGATTCAGGGTCGAGGATTTTCCAGTCGAGGCGAGAATACTTTTCGCGACTGAGGATATCGATTTCACGCCGTTCAACCTCGTCAAAACCCGTTTGAACAATTTCGAGCCCGAAGGTGGAAGCGATCCGGGATGCGACGCGTCCAGGCAGCGTCGCAATGGCCTGGGGAGGAAGAAAGTCGCTGAGTACGGATATTTCAGGCAGTCGGTCATTGCCGTTCCTGCTGAAGGACGGGTTCGACCGCAGTACCGCCGGGAAAGCAGTCCTGGTGATCGGCAGGGAGCCGTGAACCGTGAGAATGTTGTCCCTGACGATACCGGCGGCACCAACCAGCTTTCTTTCCCCGGCATAAATCGAGTGGCCGGCTGCGGCGGCATAACAGTGGACGCGATCCGAGCGGCCCTTCTCGATTTCGCTCTCGCCGGAAAATCTGGCCGGCACGCCGGACGCAACCAGGGCCTCGACCAGTGGCTGCATCAAGGACTGAAAACATCCCAGAAAATCGACGGGTCCTGCCGCGTGATCGCGCACCAGCGCCAGCGACATTCCGATGGAAAACGTGATCTCATCAGCATGAAACACCATTTTCCCGCCCGACTGGCGCCGCACCACGCCGATTCCGGCGGCAGCGGCGGCAGCCACATCGACGAGTCGTTCGACGGGCTGAAAATACCCGAACGACATCGAAGGCGGGTTCCATCGATAGAACCGGGCAAACGACGTGCCACCGCGAATCTGCATGGAACGCGCCAGAACTTCATCGGTCGCCATGTTCACTTCCGGCGGCCACGCTTCGTCTTCGATAAGCCTGAGTTTCCCTTCAGTCATGGCGGCACCATATCACCGTCGCCGGCCATCGGCAAACGGTCAGACATTCGGCCTTTCGTATCGGATCGCCAAAAAATTATTTCAGAAAGTCCTGGTCCTTTGAAGCCTGCTGATCTCCGTGAGCATGTCGCAGATGTTTGTGAATGTTTGCGAAGGTTGGTGTTTGTCGGCACGAATAACCGTTAAGGAAACAGCACTTTCGGGCGATAGGGTTTATGGATTTGTTTGCCTCCTTATGATTCAGACCGGGGATAAAACCCCGGTCTTCTTTTTTGTGCCGTTTGCTTCATCCCCTGCCGGCGGGTATCATGACGCGCAACCATTCACTCACACGACGGAGACAAAGCATGAGCATCGATCTGACGACTCTCGACGGGGTTTTCCACGATTTTCTGAATCTCAAGAAAATTCGTCGCACCGGTTGGCAGCTGCGCGGAATCCGCGACTGTGAGTCGATCGCCGATCACGCATTCGGAGTCGCATTGCTGACGATGCTGCTTTCAGACAAAATAAGCAGCCACAAACTTGATCGCGCGCATGCCTTAGAGCTTGCGATGACCCACGAGCTCGGCGAATGCCGCGTCGGTGACATTCCCTATACGGCACTGCGCTACTGGACGCAAAAGGCGCAGGCCGAGCAGGCTGCGGTTGCGGACATGATGGCGCCGCTTGGGGAAGCCGGCAAGCAGTATCAGGAGTTGTTCGCCGAGTTCGAGAACAACGCCACGCCCGAGGCGCGGTTCGTTCGAGCCATCGACAAGCTCGAGATGCTCATCACCGCCTCTGAATATGAGCACACCGGCTACCGCGCCTTGGGCGACTTCTGGGATAACGCCTCGACCTTCGCTTCGTTCGACGAGTTTCCCGAACTGGCCGCCTATGCCCGCACCCTGAAACGTCGCCATGAGGAGCGTTTCGCCCGCGCATAACGCATGCGAAGCATCGCCCCCCTGCGGAAATGAGGTTTTCTGATGATCGAGATTCACGGGCTGACGAAACGATATGGCGACAAGACAGCCGTCGACGGGCTTACGCTGAGCGTTCCGCGGGGAGCCATGTTCGGATTTTTAGGCCCGAACGGTGCAGGGAAGACAACCACGCTCCGCATCCTGATGGGCCTTTTACAACCCAGCATGGGAAACGCCCGCATCGAAGGGTTCGATGTGACTCAAGATGCTGTTGCCGTGCGCGCCTGCGTCGGGTATCTGCCGGACGAGGTTTTTCTGTACGATTATCTGACCGGCCAGCAGTTTCTGGAATTCGTCGCCGACATGCGCGGAATCCGCAGCAACGAGCGCGACGCGCGAATTCGCGAGCTGCTCGATTTTTTCGGTCTGGCATCCGCCGCCGGCGAATATACTGTCAACTATAGTTTCGGCATGAAAAAGAAGTTGGCTCTGGCAGGGATCGTGATGCACAAGCCTTCCGTGCTGCTGCTTGATGAGCCATTCAACGGACTCGATCCGCAGGCGGTGAAAGACTGCCGTTCAATGCTGTCCCGCATGACGGCTGAAGGATCGACGGTGTTGTTCTCAAGTCACGTTCTCGAAGTCGTAGAAAAGCTGGTTACTCACGTGGCAATTATCGATAACGGAAAACTTCGTGCGGCCGGAACGCTTGCGGAAGTCTGCACATCCCACGAAAACTCCCTCGAAAAAGCGTTCTTCGCTCTTACGGCTCAGTCGGCTCCGGTTTAACCGGCTTCGGAACGTTCTTCTTCTTTCTGGGCCGAATGTTGATGGCCTGCTCGATAGGCTTGTCAGAAAGGCCAATGGTCGATTTCGTCTCGAAAAGCACTTCCTGGCCGATTCCGATATTTTCCATCAGGTCCTGGGAGAGCGAGGCGAAGGGAAACATGATCTCGCGATCACCCATTGTCTTGATGATTCCCATCCGGAGATGCGGGTCATATCGCAAAATGGTGCCCGGCAGCGTATCTGAATCGGGTGAAGCACCAAGCCGCTCAACCTGCACGGCAACGGGTCCGATCTTGTCTTTCACAACGCCGAAACGCACGACATCGCCTTTCGACAGGGTCTCCTGGTCTTCAGGCCTCAAAGCCGTGTAGTGCAGCAGCACCTCGGGATATTCAGCGCAGGTCAGAACACCCATTCCGGTTTCGATGTTGTACCATTTGACCATTCCCTCGACCATTGCGTCGGGTTCGGGCTGGTAGATGATTTCCTCCACCGTGCGGCCGATCTGGGTCTGGACTTCTTTGATTTTTTCAACCAGCTGGGCCACTTCAGGCTGGTCAGGATTTCGGTCAAGCGAAGTTTCGAGCGTCTGCACCGCAAGCGTTAGCAGCCGCCGCTTGTAATAAACGAGGCCCAGAAAAAGCAACGCCGAAGCGTCGGCCGCATCGATGCGCAGAGCTTCAAGAAGATGCTCTTCCGCGGAGTCGAGGTCATCCAGCTCATACAAAATGCCCCCGAGATCGCGATGATATCCTGATTTGAACGGATACTGCTCAACCAGCTGCATATACACGTCCCGCGACTCTTCGAACCACTTCATCTTCCCGTAGGTATCCGCAAGCAGCTCAAGAGACTGGGCATGCCGGGGATCAACCTCGAGCGTTTTCTTGAAGCCTTCTGCGGCATCGAGGTAATGGGTATCCGCCTTGTCGTCATCCCGCAAAGCCCTGAAAAGATCGCCGAGATACCAGTGGAACAGCGGATTTTTCGGGTCGATCTGCAACCCCTGCTGAAAAGCCTTCACGGCGTCGTCATACCGCTTCGACATCTGGTAGGCCAGACCGAGCGTCTCGTAAAAGTCAGGTTCACGAGGGCTCGATCTGAGGCATTCTTTCAGAATGTCGACACACTCCTGATATCGCTCTTCGGAAAGGGCCTGCGTCGCGGTCTCGAACCGTTTTTCGAGTTCGGCGATGAATTCCCGCAGCTTCGCGTCATACTCTTCGCGCCGCGCCGGATCGAGCAGAAGATCGAACGCATCTTTCAGTTCTTTCAGGCGCGGAATGTTGGCGAGGGGGCTTTCGCAGGTGAACAGTTCCGCATATATGCGGTTATACGCCTTCTGGATGTCATCCAGACCGGCGAAATTCGGCACTCCGAACAATTGATAATAGTTTTGCATGCGATGACTGGTAATGCGCAGGAAGTATATCATATTCCGACCTGTTTCCGGAGGAGATAATTCTGGATGCCAATGTGAGTATTGCATTCGACGACGGGTCACGGTACATTGAACAGTCAGTCACCTCCGTTTCGGGAGAGGGAATGCTGAAGACAATCGATCGCTACATCTTTTCAGAGCTTTTGCAGCCGTTCCTCTTCGGGCTGGCATTTTTCGTTACCATCTGGCTGATCGATCTGATGATGGAACTGATCAATCTGGTCTTCACGAAGGGTGTTCCGCCGTCGGTCGTTTTTCTGTTTTTCATCTACAATCTTCCCCCAACGCTTGTCATAAGCTTTCCGATGGCCCTTCTGCTTGGAACGCTCGTGGCATTCGGCCGATTGTCCTCCGATTCGGAAGTGATCGCCATGAAGGCGGGCGGATACAGCTTCACGAGAATCGCCGCGCCCGCGGTCATTTCAGGCCTCGCCATCACCGCCATAACGTTCATGTTCAACGAGAAAGTCGTGCCGGTCGCGAACGACAAGTTCAGTAAACTGTTCCGGCGCGAGGTGACGCTGAAGCGGCCCCTTCCCAAGATAGCCGCGAACCGATTTTTCGAAGCCGGCCCCGGTCGCAAGTTTTTCGTGCGCGAGTTCGACAAACCCACCCGTGACATGTTCGGGGTCATCATGTATGAAGGCCAGCCGAAGAATTACCCGCGTGTCATCGAGGCCACGAAAGCACGCATTGACGATGGCAAATGCATCTTCTGGGACGGCAGGATCTCCGACATACGGAGTTCGGGCTCGGATTATCACTACACCTACTTTGACACGCTCGACTACCCGATCGACACGCATTATGTGAATCCCGATGACGTCCCCGACAATAAAGACCCGCGCAGAATGAATATCAGCGAACTATACACCTACATCAAGGATCTTCAGGAAAAAGGGTTGTCGGGAAAAGCTCTGAAACAAAACTGGATCGAATTCTGGACAAAAACGTCGATTCCCTTCGCAAGCCTGATCTTTGCCCTGCTGGGCGCACCGCTCGGCACACAGACGAGCCGGTCGGGCACGAGCATCGGCATCGGCATGTCGGTCGTCATCATCTTTCTGTATTACGTCTTTTTCGCCGCCGGAAAAGCTTTTGCCACCGGCGGCTACGTGTCGCCCTTCGTGGGCGTCTGGCTGCCGAACTTTGTGATCGGCAGCATAGGCGTGTGGCTGATCATGCGCTCCAAAGCCTGAATGCCAGGAGACCTTCCGTGAAAAAACCTCTGACCGCCCTTATCGCAGCGAAGCTGACAGAAACCGTATGTCGGTATGGCGTTGACCCGTCCGGCGTTTTTGAACTGCAGGTGCCGCCCGACCGCGCCAAAGGCGACTTTGCCCTCAATACGGCGATGCGGCTTGCAAAGCCCGCGAAGAAGCGGCCGCTCGAGCTCGCCGAAGAACTCGCGGCGATTCTTCGCACCGAAACGGACTGGTTCGACCGCATCGAGATCGCCCCGCCCGGCTTCATCAATATTTTTCTGAAAACATCCGTCATCAGCCGCGTCCTGGCTGAAACGGCCCGCAAGCCCGACCTGGGAGTGAGCCGCGAGGACAAGCCGCAAACCGTCGTCGTCGACTATTCGAGTGTTAATATAGCAAAGCAAATGCACGTAGGGCATCTGCGGTCGACCATTATCGGCGACGTCATTTCACGGGTTCTCGAAGCACGCGGCGAGAAGGTGATCCGCCAGAATCATCTCGGAGACTGGGGTCTCCCGATCGCGATGGTCCTCTGGAAAACCGGTCCTGTCCTGCGAGACCTGGAAGCGCGCGGCGCGGCCGTCGAAACAGAACTGACTCTCGCGAGACTCGAAGCTCTGTATCGCGAGGCGAGCGGCGCGTGCAAGGAAGACCCGGCCGCCGCATCTATATGCCATGATATTCTTGTAAAACTTCAGAACGGTGATCATCAGCTGGTCAGCGACTGGCATACGGTGACCCGGGTTTCGATGGCGGAGGTTTACCGCATTTATGGCGAACTGCGCGTGAAGCTCGCCCCCGAACATGAACGAGGCGAAAGTTTTTATCGCGACCGTCTCGCAGCCACCGTCGAAGCGGTACACAACAGCGGAAAACTCGTCGAGTCGCAGGGAGCCCAGTGCGTCTTTCTCGAACACTTCAAGGCCAAGGACGGAAGCCCGCTTCCCGTCATTATCCGCAAGTCCGACGGCGGCTTCAATTATGAGACGTTCGATCTTGCCGCGATCCGGTATCGCGTCGGAGAACTCGGTGCAGACCGCGTGATCTACGTGACGGATGCACGCCAGGCGCTGCATTTTGCCCAGGTGTTCGATGTCGCATCGGTTTGCGGCTGGACGAAACGGCCGAACGACAGCAGGGTTTCCTTCGAGCATGTCCCCTTTGGCAGCGTGCTGGGCGAGGATAACAAGCCTCTCAAGACCCGCACCGGCGAAAACGTGAAGCTTTCAGACCTGCTTTCCGAGTCGGTCGAACGGGCTTACGCGGTGGTCTGCGAAAAGAATGCGGATCTGACCGAAGAGACCAAGCGGCACGTGGCGAAGGCGGTCGGCATCGGCGCCATCAAATACGCTGATCTCAGCCAGAACCGGAACAACGATTATGTCTTCTCGTTCGACCGCATGCTGGCGCTGCAGGGCAACACGGCTCCATATCTGCAGTATGCCCATGCACGCATCTGCTCGATTTTCCGCAAGGGCGGCGTATCAGATACCGAGGAGCTCGGTGACCCGATCCTGATGGAACCCGCCGAGCGCGGACTCGGTGTGAAGCTGCTCGAGTTTTCCGATGTCGTCACGCTGGAGGAGGCTGATCTGCGGCCTCATACGCTCTGCACATATCTGTTCGACCTCGCTTCCGCGTTTTCGAGTTTCTACGATCAGTGCCCGGTGCTCACGGCCTCTGACCCGCAGCAACGCAGGGCCCGCCTCGCTCTGTGCCGGATCACGCGTCGCACGCTGGCGTTCGGCCTTGACCTGCTGGGTATCGAAGCACCTCAGGAGATGTGAATCATGCCGGTTTGCCCGAACTGCGCCCAGTCAAATGAGCCTAACCGCCGCTACTGCGGCTCCTGCGGAGCGCGCATGGATCCCGTCAATTGCCCTCCGGCGACCTCCCGGACGGAGGTGATGACGAATGACGGCACGCCTTCAAAAGAAAGCATGGCGGCCAGACTCGAACTGGATACCCTGACGGCCGAGGTCAAGCGTTCTCCCACATCCCCGGATGCGTATCTCCGGCTTGGAATGGCGCAGCTGACGGCGGGCAAGGCAGAGCGGGCTTTTTCCACCTATCGGGCGGGAAAGGCGATTGCACCTGATGACGTGCGTATTCATCGTCTCGGGGCGCAGGTTTTCGAGGCGCTCGGCAGACATGACGAGGCCCTGGATTCGCTGGATGCGGTTACCAGACTGAGCCATGGCGGCGACCTCGAAGCTGCGCTTCAGGCGGCGCGGATCCTGCACGAATCGGGTCGGCGCCAGAAAGCCCTGGAGCGGCTTCAGGTTCTGCGGGAGTCTGCCCCCCAAAGACCAGAAATCCTTCTGAGACTTGCCGAAATTGAATTGAGCCTTGGCGATGCGGTCGCGGCGCAGAATGATCTTTCGCTGTATCGCAGGCAGACCGGCGAGTCCCGCGAGATGTTCCTTCTGCTGGGCCAGGCGATGATGGCACAGTCGTTCCATGACGGGGCTATCCGGCATTATCGTGAAGCCCTGGCATCCTATCCGGATGATGTCGATCTGAGACTCGGACTGGGCCGTGCTTACCTGGGAACCGGGGAACGAGGCCAAGCGCTGCTGGAATTCGAACGCGCCCTGTCGGCGGCTCCGACAAATGTTGCCATCCTGCTCGAAATGGGCCGTCTGTACGGAGACATGGGCATGGAGGACAAGGCCGAAGAGCTGTTCGAGCGTATCCGGAAGCAGAATACACGCGACGGGGACATCTTTTTAACGATGGCCCGGTATTACCAGGGCCGTCGACAGCCGGTCCGGGCACGAACCGAGCTCGAACGGGCCCGAAGCTGCAGCCCGCACCATCCGGAAGTCGTCAAAATGCTCGGCGAGATTCTCGAAGCGGAAAACAGCACGGCCAAAGCGCTGGCTGAGTATGAACAGTTTCTCGAAGGACTGCCCGGCACCGTATGGGCCATGCAGGGGGTCATTCGCTGTGCCCGTGCCCAAGGCGAATTTGCGCGGGTCGCCAAGGCTCAGAAAGCATTCATCGAGGCCGGGCATGCCACGCCGGATTCCTGGTGTGATCTGGGTGAAACGCTGATCCGGCTGGGCTCGTTCCCGGACGCGGAAAAAGCCTTCGAAACCGCCGCGCGACTCGATCCGAGTTGCGTTCGCGCCTACCAGGCGCCTGAACTGATACGTATCGAAAAGGCGCGGGCCGACGGCGACAAGCTTGTCCAGCAGGCCCGTGAAGCCATTCAGAAAAAGTTTCTTCTCACCGCCGTCGAACGGCTCGAACGCGCACTTGAACTTGTACCCCGCGAAACCTCCTGGATGCGGCTCCTTGCCGAGGTGAGCCTGAGAATCGGTTCCTTCGGCCGCGCGGCCGAAATGCTTTCGAAAGTCCGGGCAGCCGATTCACGCGACGTATGGGTAAGCCGTCAGCTGGCGCGGGTTTATGAAAGCGAAGAGAAACAGCCACTCGCGATCGAGCTTCTTTCCTCGGCCCTGAAAGATCAACCGGCGGATGTCGAGGCGCATATTACGCTTCTGAGGCTCAAACGCGGCCAGATCAAGGGTGACCGGTTCGAGCGCGACATGCACAGCTCGATGCTCAGGCACCTGCAGGCCGAGCTCGCTCCGCTCGGCAAGACCAGCCCCGTTCCGGCACTGGTGGAAGGATACGCACAGTATATCTTCGGCATGGGAACCCGCTTTCAAAGCGAGGCTATGACCCGGGCCCAGGAGTTGTTCGAAGAAGCGCTGTATCGCAGCAGCGATGATCCGTGGGCTCAGCGTGGTCTTTCGCTGGTATTCCGGGTGAGGGGTGACGTGAAAAAGGCCGCGCATCATCTCCAGGAACTGGTCAAGCAGAGTTCCGACCCGGCAGAGCTTCATGCGCTGGCACGGCTTCACGAAAACTTTCAGTTTTACGGAGACGCGCACCGATGCTACTCGTCGCTCAAGAATCTCTTCCCTGACAATGGCCTGTATCACCGCCGCATCATCGAAATGCTTTCCCAGGAAAGCGAGACAGGCAGCAAGAACCTGTTAATGGAATTTCTGGGAACGGCCCAGGAATCCGTCAAAAGCTCGCAGCTTGATCCATGGGCCGCATACGATCTCGCCATGGCGCAAACGATCATTGCCCGCCGTTCGACACAGCGTGAAGAGTGGGCAAAACGCGCCCTGTTGAGCTGGAACAAAGCCGCATCGATGAACGACGCACCTCCGTGGTTCCGCTGGGGACTCATGGAAGCACAGCTGGAATTTCTCAAGGGTGCCGAGCGGCTTCGCGCGTTGAATCAGAATCTGAAGGCCTGCGAAAAAATCGCCCGCGAGCACCCGGATATGGCGGCGGCGCATGCCGCGGTCGCACGTTGTTATCTCGGGTTTGAGGATCTGGCCCAGACCGACCGGGCTGCGAAACATCTCGAAACGGCCGTTTTCCTCGAGCCACACACGGCCGAACAGCTGCTGCTGCTTGCCAAAACCTATCGTGAACTGGGGCGGGCGGGGCGGGTGGACGCGGTACGACAGACCGTGATACTATTGGAACCCGAGCTGTCATTGAAGATGTGACGCGCCTGGAAAGGATCTTACCCGAGGTGGCCGTTTCCGGCGAATACGATATCGAACGGTTGATCACGTCCGCGCCCGACAAAACGACTCTGGTAGATCTCGAGTTGTCGGGCAATCCGCGTTGCCTGGCATTGGTGCGCCGACTGCTCGAGGCCAGTGCTCACTCAATGCTTCTCGACCCGGTGCTGCTCAATGACATCAAACTGGCAGTCACCGAAGCCTGCACGAACGTCATTAAACATGCGTTCAAATACGATCCGAGCAAACGATTCGGGCTCAACATTCAGATTTCCCCGATTCTGTATCTGATCCGGGTCATTTATGAAGATACCGAGTTCAAACCCGATGCAATCCCTCTTCCAGACCTGAACAACATCCGTGAGGGCGGGCTCGGCGTATACATCATCCGCAACATTATGGACGACGTGGTATATTCAACAGACCCACCAACGGGTACCGTGACTCTTCGTATGGTAAAATTGCTGAAACCCCCGTCCCCCCCCGGAGGCCCCACGTGAAAATCGAATTCCAGGTAAATGCCGTCAGTCAACGCAAGACATTCATTCTCGACGGAGAGCTGGATGTCCATCAGGCCAAAACGCTCAAGTCGGTGGTCATGGAGGCCATCGAGGAAGGTGTTTGGACCTATGTCATCGAGATGGGCCGAGTCGGATACATCGACAGTTCAGGCCTTGGCATGCTCGTCTATCTCAAGAAGGAGATCCTTCGGAATCAGGGTCGTCTTGTGATATCCAAGCCCACCGAAGCTGTTTTGAACGTCTTCCGTCTCACGAAACTGAACGAGTTTTTTGAATTGAGCTGAAAACGCATTGATATGATGACGCCCCCGATCACCTCCTCCAGCACCCCGACCGCAGCATCGGGGGTGTTCATCACGTTCGAAGGGCCTGAAGGCAGCGGAAAAAGCACTCAGATACGACAGCTTGTCGCAGACCTCGAAGCGACCGGCCGCCCGGTGCTGCTGACCCGCGAGCCCGGTGGCACGCCGGCGGGAGACCGTATTCGCGGCATTCTCCTCGACAGATCGAGTGAGATGCTGGAAGCCGAGACGGAAATGTTTCTGATGCTTGCTCAGCGCACCGAGCACTGGCGCAAGGTCATTAAACCGGCCAGGGCCGCGGGACGCATCGTCCTGTGTGACCGGTATTTCGACAGCAGCCTCGCCTACCAGGGATACGGTCGGGGAATCGATATCGAAGCTGTTCGCCGGCTGCATATCGAGTTTCTCGGCCGTGAGTTCCTGCCTGATCTGACCGTCCTTTTCGATCTGGCCCCGGAAAAAGGGCTCGAACGGGTACGGACATCAGGTCGTGGGGGGCCTGACCGCATGGAATCGGAAGACCTCGCCTTTCATCGGCGGGTGCGGGAAGGGTATCTTGCGGCTGCGGCTGCCGAACCTGGCCGGTATTGCGTCATTTCGGCCGATCTGGAGATTGCGGAAGTTTCCCGTCAACTGCGCATCGCGGTCGATGCTCGTTTCGGCTGGCATCTGAATGGCAAGGCCACCACATGAGCTTCACTCTTAAATTTCAAGCCTGTCTGCTGGCGATCTGGGCAGCGGGCTGGGTGATTTTCGACCGGCTCGGGATGACACTCCCTCTCGCGCCCTATCTTGCCATCCTGGCGGCTACGGCGATTGTTGTTCAGTTCATCGTACACACGCGCATCATGAAGCCGTTGCGCCGATTCGTCGAGATCGCGGACAACATCGCGGACGGCGACCTCGACCAGAATCTCGAGAGCATCAAATTCGACGCCGTCGAGGATGTTCATCACGGTTTTGAGAAGATCGTCAGCACGCTTGTCGAGTCCCGCGGGGCCATCGAGAATTACATGCAGACGATCAGCGACATAAACAAGGAACTGGCGAAGAAGGTCGACTCGCTTTCCGTGCTCTACTCAGCCAGCCGCTCCATGGGAACGACTCTCAGCATAGACACGCTGGTCCGGACTCTTCTGACGCTCTTCATGGAACGCATCGGAACCAGCGGTGCCGCCATCATGCTCTACAATGAACGCACCGACATGGTGACGGTAAAAGATCTTCTCGGCTTTCCCCCCGAACTGTTCGCAAAGTTCCGGTTTTACTCCGACAATAAAATTGTAAGCAGTATATTTTCAGAAGAGCAGTGCTGGTCACCCGATGAGGCAGCGCTTACGCTTCTCGCCGCGGAGTTCGAAACGGATGCGGTCAGGGCTGTCCGGGCGATGTTCCCGATGCGGATCAAGGATCATTTCGTCGGCATCGTCGTTATCGGCGAGAAGAAGGACGCAAGCCCCTATAACGATGCCGACCGGCAGCTGATACAGGCCGTGGTCGGGCTTGCCGGCACATCCATCAACAACGCGACTCTGTACGAAAAATCCGAAACCACGAAAAACGAGCTCGATCGCAAGGTCTTCAACCTGATGGCTCTTCAGCAGGCAGGCAAGGTTCTCAGTTCGACGCTGAATCTCGAGGAGCTTATCAAGAGTTCGATCGACATGTTCCTCGAAACCGTCTGGTCCAACAAGGGCGTGCTGATGCTTTTCGCCGAAGACAGGCCGGAGCTCGAAGTAAAGGCATTCAAGGGGATTACCTCGGAAGAGGTTGAGTCCCTGATGAAAGACCCGGCTGAAACCTGGGCCATGACGACTCTTGAAAAAGAGAAAAAGCCGATTCTTGCCCGTGAGCTGGCCTCGGCATCGAATTTTCAGAGTTATACGACGGTCAATCGGCAGATTCCCTTTGCCGTCTATATCCCGCTCCTCAGAGAGGGCGAGATCTACGGTGTGATGAAGATCGGGCAGAAAATCAACGGCGAGCCGTTCACCGAGAACGATCTCGAGTTTTTCATCACGCTCGCATCGCAGGCTGTCATTGCGTATGAGAATGCCCGGCTGTACTCGCTCGCCATAACAGATTCGATCACCAAACTCTACGTGCACCGGTATTTCCAGCTTCGTCTCGACGAGGAAGTGAAACGCAGCCGCAGATATAATTCCACGCTTTCCCTCCTCCTGTGCGACATCGACCATTTCAAACTGATCAATGACCAGTATGGCCATCAGCAGGGCGACATCATTCTGCGCGAAATCAGCCAGATTCTGCGGCGCAACATCCGCTCGACCGACATTGCGGCCCGCTATGGAGGCGAAGAGTTCGTGATCATTCTTCCCGAAACGACGCAGTCCGATGCACGCATCGTCGCAGAACGCATCAGACGCGATACGGCAAAATACGATTTCCCGGCACTCGCACCTGGCCAGGCACCTCTTCACTGCACGATCTCGATCGGTGTGGCCGGCTTCCCGCTGAACGCCGATTCGAAAGACGAACTCATTCAGAAAGCCGACAGTTCGATGTATCAGGCAAAGGGCCAGGGTCGCAACCGCGTTGTTCTCTGCGGAATGGACTCGTGACAGGCGGAAAATTCCATGGTTGATATCAAGGTGAAAGGTCCGGCCGTCGACACCCCCCGGCGCGAAACATCGAACCGGACCGGAGGAGCCTCGGGTGGGACTTCTCAGGCGCAGTTTGGAACGGCGATGAAGACGGCCCGGCGGCAGGTTCTCGATGGAGATCTGCACCAGATGCTCGACCAGGTAAGAAATTTCGGCGACACGTTTCTCAAATCACCTGATGAGGAGAAACTCGGCAAATACAAGGATGCGATATCCCAGTATCTCGAACGCGTTTCGAAAGAGACGTTTTCGCTTCGCCAGGAGTTTGGCAGCATGACGGACGGCCAGCAGAAGGTGTATCAGCTCGTCGACACCGTCAAGCATGATATCGATGGACTGACCCGCGAGACTCTTCAGAAAGACAAGGCTCTCGGGCTTCTCGGTTCGCTTGATGACATTCGCGGACTGGTACTGGACCTGTTTACCTGATCAGGGAAACCGAAAGAAAGAAATCATGGACGCAGCATCGACACCCCCCATCCCCGTACAACCCCAGCCAACGCTGAAGATGACCATCATCACCGGCCTCTCCGGAGCCGGCAAAACAAAAGCGAGCCGCTTCTTCGAAGATGCCGGACATTTTCTCGTCGACAATCTGCCGCCGGCCCTTCTGCCGAAGTTTGCCCAGCTCTGCTACGATACGCACGGCAAGATCACCCGGGTTGCTATTGTTATTGATATACGAGGCGGCAAATTTTTCGAGAGCATGAGCGAGTCGCTGCAGCAGCTCGAGAACATGGGCGTCAAAGTCAAAATTCTTTTCCTCGAAGCTGAGGAAGACGTCCTTGTAAGGCGGTTTTCTGAAACAAGACGGAAACACCCGCTGAGTTCCGGCGGACGTATCATCGACGATATCAAGTATGAGCGGAAACGTCTTACCGAGATACGCTCGAAAGCCGATTTCGTCATCAACACATCTGATCTGTCATCCCAGGAACTCTACGAAGAGATCCGCAAGATCATCGAGTATGAGTCCGCCTCCCAGTCGATGTCTCTGGTGATTGTCAGTTTCGGCTTCAAGCATGGAATTCCCCTCGATGCCGATATGGTCTTCGACGTACGATTCCTGCCGAATCCCTATTACGTACCCGAGATGAAATTCCTTTCCGGCCTGGATAAACCCGTCGCCGACTTTGTCCTGGGGTCAGAGATCGGCATGCAGTTCATGCAGAGACTGAAAGAGTTTCTCGAGTATCTGCTGCCACAGTTCGTTCAGGAGCCCAAGACCCGTGTCCAGGTGGCAATCGGCTGCACAGGCGGCCGGCACAGATCCGTTGCAATTGCCGAGTATCTGGCGGATACGCTGAAGCATCCGCAGGTTCTCGTTTCCCGGCGGCATCGTGACCTGGAATTGGATTAGGGCGGATCTGAATACTTTTCCTTGCGCAAATAGGAATACTTGATATATTCTCTCAATTAGAGGGAATATCATGTTCCGCCGATTTGGCTTATACAGAAGGCTTCTGACCGCGATCGCGCTGCTTTTATGCACGATCGGTCCGTCTTTTGCCCAACAGTCCCCCTCCCTGGAACTCAATCTGGCCGGTGACAATCTTGTCCAAGAAGCCGACGTGTCGCCGGATGCAGGCGATCTGGGCGAATTCAGAATTTCTCTCGACAGTCAGCTTCTCACGCCACGCGTCGAGCAGGCGGTCGCAGATCGGTTTCAGCTCCCCGAAGCTCATTCGCAGCCATTTACAGGAGAGCTTGTCCTGCGCAGCTCCTCCCTCGAGGAAGACACCTCCGCTTTTGATGCGCCGATCCGAAGGCTGAGAGAGTCCCGCAAGGCTGATCCGCAAGAGTTCACGACGACCCTGACTCTCACGACGGGCTACACGCACAATCACGAGAGCGGGCCTTCACGGATTACCGGCAGTCGCAAGCTCGGCCGGCTTTCCCTCTATGGCGAATTCGAGAAAGACACCGTTTCAAAAGTTTCCGCGAAAACATCGTCCGTCAGACCGTCGGCAGACCCGGTTCTTTTTGCAAACCGCGTTGTGCGCGCATCCACGACGGAAACAGCGGAAAAATCCGCGGATGCAGCCCTTACCAGGCCACTTGACACATATGCCGCAACGGAGAACATCTCGGCACTCGCCCTCAAGAATTATTATCTTGAAGCCATCTACAACTTCATGCCCTCACTGCAGGGCAAAGTATCCTACAAGCGTTCAGAGATCGAGACGCTCACTCCGAACGAAAATGTGCAGGTTGAAGGGATCGTCGAAGCTGGCCGCGATGTCATCATCAAAGCCGGATACCGCAATGAGACGACCCCGGCAGACACCAAAGACCGCAAGCCATCCGGCGACAAAAAAGTCTGGACCGAATTCATCCTGAAGTTTTGAACATCACCGATATCAGAATTTTTCGGCTCAAAGACCCGAAGAGCCAGGTCCGGGCCTTTGTTGAGGTGGTTTTTGACGGCGAACTTGCCGTTCGTGATTTCAAGGTCATTGAGACTCCCCGAGGCCTCTTCGTGAGCATGCCGGCCCGACGCGCATCCGACGGCAGCTTCCATGATCTTGTGATTCCGATTACAGGCGAGTTTCGCGAACGGCTTCAAGAGAAGATTTTGCGGGCATACGAAGACGAAATCGCCCGCCCGTAGCTCCGGTAGTATCCATTGCAGGCACCTGCCACCCCCTGAGACTTTTCACCACAAAGGCATCAGGATACGTTTATAACGACTACTTTTTTTGCATCTTCGCGTCTGGCATCTTGAAATTACCGGGATTGCATATCTATTGATATAGACGACATACCGGATCACATCTGTGTCTATCTGCATTCATCTGCGTCCATCCGTGGTTTCGAGCCTTTGAGGCTCGTTGAAACTGCCGGGTGCGATATTTAACCGATTTGCCGGGTCGGGCGTTGCGGGCGGGCTTGTTTTATGTTACCGTGTGACACGGCGTTCAGCGCCTGCTTTACTTCTATTGGGGCGTCGTCAAGCGGTAAGACACATGCCTTTGGAGCATGCATTCCCAGGTTCGAATCCTGGCGCCCCAGCTGTCATTTTTTTCACATTCGCGAACAGAAGAATGCTCGGGAGGTCGCCAGTATGGCAGCCGACGCCATTACAGCCCTGATTCTCGCAGCCGGCAAGGGGGTCCGGATGAAATCCGACCTGCCGAAGGTGCTTCATCCGATTCTCGGCCGGCCGATGGTCCGCTACGTCATCGATACGGTGCGGTCGGTGGGTGCCGATCCGGTTCATGTCGTCGTCGGCTTCGGCAAGGAGCGGCTGATGGAAGCGCTGCGGGACGATCGTGTTTCGTTCGTCGAACAGCTCGAACAGCTTGGAACCGGCCATGCCGCGCAGTGCTTCGCTCACGCCTGTCCGACGCCTCCCGCTCATCTGCTTGTCGTCTGCGGCGACACCCCTCTTTTATCGCGCGAGACGCTTCAAAACATGGTCGAAACGCATCTTCGCGAGAGACCTGCCTGCACGATGATGACGCTCGACATGGCCGAACCGGGCGGCTATGGCCGGATCCTCCGTGACTCTGCGGGAAACGTCATCGGCATTCGTGAAGCGAAAGACTGCACACCGGAGCAGAAGAGCATTCGCGAAGTCAATCTTGCAATCTATTTATTCAACGGTCCTGACCTCTACAACCGGCTTTTCAAGCTGACAAACAGGAACAATCAGAAGGAATATTACCTGACCGACATGATCGAGATGCTGACGGCCGATGGGCTTCGGGTCCTCGCCGTGCGCGAACGCGACGAGCAGTCGACCCTCGGGATCAACAGTCGCGCCGATCTTGCAATCGTTTCAGATATTCTTCGCAGGCAGATCCTCGTCCGTCACATGGCTGCGGGAGTCACGGTCCTGGATCCTCACCAGACCTGGATCGAGCCTGGGGTAACCATCGGGGCCGAAACGGTCATCTGGCCCGGAACAACGCTGACCGGCACGACCGGCATCGGGAACCACGCGGTCATCGGCCCTCAGGCCATGATCGTCGATTCCAGAGTCGGTGATGGAGCAACGGTACGATTCAGCGTCGTTCAGCGGTCGGATGTTCCGGCCGGCAGCACCCTCTCACCTTTCACGAATATCTCGGGGAACGAGCCCGCCTGAGCCGTATCCCGAACGAGCCAACGGAGGCATCGAACGTCATGGTCAACGGCAAACAGGTGAAGATTTTCTCTGGTCTCGCGAATCCGGCGCTTGTCCATTCGATCTGCAACTATCTGCAGGTTCCCGAGGGCAAGATCACGCACAGCCAGTTCGCTGACGGCGAGCTCTACTGCCGCATCGACGAGTCGGTTCGCGGTTGCGACACATTCATCATTCAGCCGACCTGCCCGCCGGTCACCGAGAATCTGATGCGTCTTCTGATAACGATTGACGCGCTTCGCAGAGCTTCTGCAGGCAGCGTGACGGCGGTCGTTCCCTATTTCGGCTACAGCCGCCAGGAAAAGAAAAGCACTGGCCGCGAACCGATCACAGCGAAGCTGGTTGCCAATATCATCTGCACTTCCGGAGCCGGCCGGATCGTTTCGGTTGACATGCATGATCCCGCCCTGCAGGGCTTTTTCGACATTCCCGTCGATCATCTTTCTGCAGCACCGCTGCTGGCCGATTATTTCAAGACATCAAATCTGACGAACACCGTCATCGTTTCACCCGATACGGGTGGCGTGCACCGCGCCCGCCAGTTCGCAAACAGGCTCGGCCTGCCGCTGGCAATCATCGACAAGCGGCGTCCGGAGGCCAACAAGGCCGTGGTCATGAACGTCATTGGTGAAGTCAAAGATCGCAATGTCATCATCATCGACGATATCATCGATACCGCCGGCACGCTGGTACGCGTGGCCGAGGCTCTTGCGGAAAAGGGTGTAAAGAAAATCACCGCCTGCTGCACGCACGCTCTGCTGTCCGACCCGGCCGCAGAACGAATTTCCAAGTCAGCGGTCACGGAGATCATCACGACCGACTCGATTCCGATCAACGAAGAAAAGCGGCAGGCCTGTCGCGTTCATACAATTTCCCTTTCCAAGCTGGTCGGAGAGGCAATTCAGCGGATCTATGACAAGCGCTCAGTCAGTGAGCTCTTCCTCTAAACTCCATCCAGAGACCCCCATGGGAGGTTTTCCGTCATGCGTTTTTCCTCACATCGTCTCCTGATCGGGGGGCTTGCCGTCTCCCTCATCGCGACCTTTCTCGCGGGCTGCGGAGGCGGAAGCCGGCGTCGAAATCCGGTCGCCGTTGAAACGGAGCGGCCGGATAAATCCGAGAAGGATGCGCCTGCAAGCGAGGCGAACGCACGCATTCGCGCGGCTCTGGACCGGGGCGACGCAAAAGCAGCCGAACGGCTGGCCCGGGCACGCATCGCCGGCCACCCGGCAGACGGAGAAGCGCACAGACTGCTGGCCCGCAGCCTGTCGGAGCAAAAGAAACCGGCCGATGACGTGAAGCAGGCCCTGGAGAAAGCGGAGGCGCTCCACCCCGGGGACACGACCGTGCGCCGGCAGCTTGCCGAACTGCTCGACCAGGAGGCACAGGAAGCCATTGCCGCTGATGATCCGGGAAAGGCCATCCCCCTCTGGAAGCGATGTCTGGCCCTCAAGTACAAGCCCCGTCAGATCGAGAAACAGCTTGCGGAAGCCTATCGCCGCCAGGGCGAATTGAAAGCCGGCGCCGGCAAACCGGCAGAGGCCGAGAAAGCCTTCCGGGAAGCGGTCGCCCTGTTGCCCGACAATCCGGTTCCGCGACTGGATCTTGCGCGGCTGCTCATGGATGCCGACCGGCTGGTCGAAGCCCAGCGCGAGCTGAAAGAACTGATCGATGCCAACCCCAATTTCGAAGCAGGCCTGGTCGCTTATGCACACCTTCTGCGGCGCATGGGTGATGTTCGCGGCTCGTTCAGCCAGGTCGAACGCATTCTCGAATTTTCACCAGGCAACAGGGAAGCTCTTGCTCTTCGAAAAGATCTCGAAAATACGGTTCCGGTCAAGCAGGCCGCCGAACCTGCCGCAACCCAGTTCGACGAACCCGACCCGGACACCATCCAGGCACTTTCCCGGCTCGAATCAGCCGGGGATCTGGCAGGTCAGCAAGGGGTTCTCGAGACGTATCTTGCCGCGCACCCCGATGCGGCATGGGCGAAGCTCCGTCAGGCCATGCTGTATGAGCGGATGGGCAAGAATGAAGATGCCCTGGCCCTGATCGAGAGCTATCTTTCCGGCTCGCCTGATGACATTCGCGCCCAGTTTCTACGCGCCCGGTGTCTGCAGCTGGTCGGCCGATCTGAAGAAGCTCTCCGCGCGCTCAAGGCGCTTGAATCCGAGAACAAGGCAAACATGCAGGTGTATGATGAGATGGGCCTGGTGTATGCGAAGCTGGGCAAGTTCAAGGATGCCGATGTCTGCTGGAAGCGCGTCATTGCCTCCGATCCGCATTTTGCACCGACCCTGTTCAATCTCGGCCAGCTTGCCATGGAGCAGGGAAAGGCTGATGAGGCGCGTAATTGGCTCGACCAGGCGCTTCAACAGGAGCCGTCGAACCTCAAATTCCGCTACTTCGCGGGGCTCAACCTCAAGCAAGCCGGCATGGAACCCGAGGCAAAGGCAGTCTGGGAAAGCGCGAAAGCGTATCTCACCGCCGCCGATCCCTATGCGGCGCGCATCGCTGCAGCACTCGGCAGGCCGCTTCCCGCACCACTGCCCCCGGTCAAAACAGGAGCTGAAACACTCGTTACCACCCCGCCGTCCGTTGCCGTGCAGCCGACGTCCATCGGCGGCGTCGTCCTTCCCCCGGCATCCGGCTCCGAGACTTCCGATCCGGCCTACATCGCCGCTCTCGATTCGGCGCGCGCCGGTCGTTATCAGGAGGCGATATCGGGCTTCAACCAGGTTCTTGCCCGGTATCCGGGGGGCTTCAATTCCCGGATGAACCTGGGCAACGTCTACAAGGCGATGAATCAGCCCGGCGATGCAGCAGCGCAGTATCTGCTGGCCCTGAGACAGGAGCGGAATAACCAGAACGCTCTGACAGCGCTTGCCCGCGCCTATGATGATCTCGGCCTCCGCGGTCACGCGGCCGGATTGACGGCACGCGCGAGCGGCAAGGAAGACGCTGCGCCGGCAGCAACGGAACGAAGCAATCCGCGCGCCTTCGAACCCGTTACCCGCGCGCTCCTGGCAAATGGCCTCGCGGAGGAGGCGCTTTCAATCATCAACAACGGAGTTGCGGAAAATCCCGATTCTCCCGAACTGGCGCTTCTCCAGGGAGACGTATTACTGGCCGTGCGACAGGATGGACAGGCCGAAGCGGCTTATAAGCGCGCCCTGGATATTGACAAGCAGAGTCCGGCGCCTCTCATCAAGCTGGGCGATCTCTTCGTGGCACGCCAGCAGAATGACAGCGCGATCGCCCAGTATCAGGCGGCCCTCAAAAGCCCGATGATAGATCCTGACAGCATGTTCAGCATCGTCGACCGGTTCAACCGCCTCGGGCGGCGGACCGAAGCGACCGAGATCCTCAGCCGCCTCAAGGGAATAAATCTTTCAGAATCTCAGTTAACCAAGCTTCGCGAGCGCACAGGCGCTTCGCAGGTTTCCGCCGAATGACTCTGCCGCCAGAAGGCACATGCCAAGGAGGAATACATGATTGACCCGAAAACCATGAATGGCCTCGACGAAGCGATAGCCGATCTCAATAAAACGATAGAATCCCTCCCGGAGGGATCCTTGAAACGCCAGCTGTCGGAGCGGTTCAACCGGATGCGAAACGTTCGTGACCACCTCGGAGACAAGGCAGTGATCAACCATCCGCGCTCGCCCCTTCCCTATATTCTCTTCGGATTCGGACTGGCAATCGCCATGATCGTCGTCTGGAAAACCCGTCCGACCTGCCGTTAAGAAAGGATATCCACACAGATGCGGCAACGCTTTCGTTTACACGCACACACTCTCTCAGCACACATTCTGCCCGTCATATTTATAGTATCAATTCTCTTTTCACTCGGATCCCCATTGGAAGGGTCGGAGGAAAAGGCCGCATCTGGAACTCCGGTTCTCGAGAAGGTTCTGCCCGAGTTCGGCGCCCGCTGGTTCCGAAAAAGCGGATACAAAGACTGTTTCGAACCCCGCGTGGCTTTCATCAAGCGCAAGAACGGGTATTCCGAAGTGATCGAGTATTCCTGGCGGCCGATGGTTCCCTTTGGAATGAAAAATGACGAGCGTATCGATCGCGTGCAGTTTTCATTCAACCGATATTACCGGAACGGGCCCAGAATCTTTTACGGCGGCGGCATCGGCGGCAATGTCATTCTGTTCACGCAGGCGCTGAAAGACCTCGCGAAAACGCAGTACAAGCTCGCTCTCAAAGATGGCGTCAATGGTCTGGGCCGGATATTTGCCGGGTACAAGATTCGCGACTTTTCCTTCGGGAAATACAAGTTTCCACTGGTGGCGCGCGTCGATGCCATTTTTTCGCCGGCCTATGAGTTCGGCGGAGAGCTTGGAAGATCCGGCGACAAGATGAAACTGACCGAGATAACCGGCGGTCTTGCGCTGAGTATCGAGTAAAAGCCGCCACATGACTGCACGCGTCTTCGGTCCCGTGCCCTCCCGTCGTCTCGGACGGTCGCTGGGTCTCGATTTAACGCCTCCCAAAACATGCACCTACGACTGCCGCTACTGCCAGCTGACGGCGACCGATCATCCAGCCACGGAACGGCAGATGTTTTTCCAGCCTTCAGAACTGCTTGCGGAGTTGCGCACGAAACTGGCTGAGATCGAAGCACCAGACTGGATAACCTGTTCCGGCAGTGGGGAACCAACCCTGCACGCAGGGCTTGGCGACATTCTCAAAGGAATCAGGGAATTCAGCGCAGCTCCCATCTGCGTCATCACAAACGGCTCGCTGCTCAGCCGGGATGACGTACGCACCGACCTGTGCTTCGCCGATCGCGTGATGCCGACGCTTTGCAGCGTGCATGAAGCCACATGGCGCGCGATCCACCGGCCGGCCGCAGGCATTGTATTAGAACATATCCTCGCCGGTCTTCGGAGATTCGGCGGGATGTATCCGGGCATCCTGGAGCTTGAAGTATTCATCTGCCCGGGCCTCAACGATACGGAACGGGAAGTCGATGATCTGGGCGAATTTTTCAGGCAACTGCCCGGTCTCGATGCGGTTTATCTGAACGCCGCCGTGCGAAACCCTGTTGATACGTCGGTTCTGCCGGCAGGCCCGGACCTTCTCGATTCGATCCGGCATCGGCTGAATCTGCAGATCCCCGTCTCGACCGCATTCGATCACTCGCCTCTTCCGAAACGGACAACGTCGAAACGCTCCCCGACCGGCCAGGAAATCCTCGACCTGCTCAAACGTCATCCCTGCACTCTCGAGCAGCTTTACCGCGTCTTCGGCGGGGAACTCGCGCAACTCACGTCGACGACGACACAGCTTCTCGAGTCAGGCACAGCCGAAAAACGCCCCGACGGGACGTTCGCCCCTCTCAGCTCCTCGTCAAAGGGCTGAAGAAGCCGGAAGCCTGACGGTGTGACACCCTCCGGATTCGGCTACTGAAATCAGCATTGATGCGGTTGCAGAGCCGGGAGACTCTACCATGAGCCGGTAATAGCCCGGTTTCACGGCACGAATTTTCGCCATGCCTTCGGTATCGGTTTCACAGCGCATGGAGCTGTCCAGCGCGATACGCACACCGGCCGCCGGAACCCCCGCGGCAGAGAGCACTCGTATTTCAAGCGGGGCGCGGAACGGCTTCAGCGAAAGTTTCAGCCCGGGCCGGAGTTTCCGGTTCCAGCGCAGCGAGAGGCTGCGATACCCGTCAACGGCGACGAAAACATCTCTGACATCGTCTGTTCCGGCTTCCGGGATGGGAAACATTCCCTCACGATCCGTTGTGAATGCCCTGCTGTCTATCGTTCCAACCGCTCCGGGAACAGCCTTTCCGGTCACGGCATCAATGACGCGCCCGAAAGCGGGTTTCGGCTTTTGGGCCAGTTCATCTCCGGGTTTTGCCGATACGGGCGCGCATCCTGCCTCAGGCATCGGCAGATACCGCCAGAAGCCCCTGGTCGCGGGCTCACTCGGAGAAAAGGCCGCGACACCAGCCGCCGCCACCGCATCGACGCCGGCCAGCAGCGACAGATCTTCAGCCCCCCAGCTCCACGCTGGAGCCCGATCCGAAGAAGAAATTCCAGCGCTGCCCGATGGTCTGCGGCGGCCTTCCGAGCCACGCCAGACACGCGCCCAGACCGAGAGGACTTCCCCGATTCTCATCGGCTCATCGGGCCTGAAACTGCCGTCCGGATATAACCCCATGTAGCCGGCAGCGATGATCGGCGACAAGCCCACGGCTGCTTCGGAACCGATATCCGCAGGCAGAGATGCCGAACCGGCCAGGGGTTTCACGGCCCGACTCAGGTGAATGGCGACTTCCCGTCTGGTTAATATATCAAAAGGAATATGAGGAACAGGGGAGCTCCAGCCGGCGACCATCAGAGCAGCCATTCCCGCGACAACGGAGAAGGCGGTTCTCTGCAGCCATCCTCCCCAGTGATTTTTCAGGTTTATCCGCCGCATCAGTTGGCACCCCGCAGATACTGGGCCAGAGCCCTTGGCGACATCTGTTCAGGAATCGAAGCCGTCATTCTGCCGAGCTGCTCCTCAGAAATACCTGTGCAAAGGCGGCTCCCCAGATCACGGCCTCCAAGCCGGTGAAGCGCTTCCTTCACCGTCACGCCTCTGAATGCGGCAGGCAGCACCTGGCCATCTCCAGGCAGCTTCAGAAGCGGATTTTTGCTCGTGCTAAGCCACCAGTCGCCCTTTTCATGGGTAAGCACCATTCCAAGGCGCTTTGAAAGCCGTTCCAAAGCATTCATGGCAGAGTCGCTCCGGGTGCGGAACGATACCATGGCGGGCGGATCATCACGGAGGCGCAGCGTAATTCCCGCACGACCGGCAAGTTCGCTGAGCAGCGGCATGACCGGCGACCGTCTGACATTGATCACAACGGCACCTCCACCATGCCCGGGCAGCAGCAGCGGCTCGGGCAGAGGGCCGATTCCAGCCCGTTTTGCGGCAGTTCCGATCGGCGAACCAGCTCTGAGACGCACGGAAAATCCTCTTTCCGTACGAACCAGCTTCATGCCGGTTCCGGGTGCCACATACAGATTGAACCGCTGCACCGGCGGATCGGCATGGACCTGCCCCTGCCAGATCTGACGCAGCGGGCCATGAAATTCCGTTGAGAGAAGCGCTTCATCGGCGTTTGGGTCTTTTTTTCCCGCAACCCCCGGCAGATCGAGCCTCCAGCACGAGTCCTCGGCAACCCACGTGATGATCGGCTCTGCCGGCTCGTCAAGGCGCAGATCGATCGTCCCGTCCGTCTCTGATGTCGTAACAGCTATCTGACGGATCAATGCGGGTTCTTTCGCGACGGCAGCCAGAAGCGGCATCCCAAGAAACATGGATGCCAGAAGCAGGACCGGCAGTCGCGTTCCCTTCACGATCAGCCGCCTCCCCGGGGGTGAACCGCTGAAAGAATGCGGGAAAGCGCTGCAAATGCTTCCATCCGGCTCGGTGTCATTGGAGGAATGGCATTGAATGCCGTCTGCCCGATTTCAACCCCCAACCCTTTCGCAAGCATGACAAGGGAGCGATCGATATCGCCGCCGGCGATTCCCCCCGACCGCTCAAGCATCAGCTCATCCGGAGGCACGCAGCCTGGACGGCAGGCCCGCCACACGGAAGCAACGAGGGGCTGCCACTCTTCCCAGCGGATCGCCTCGTATGGGGCAGCGTATCCGCCCTGCAGGGCAACGGGAGGCACCGGTCTCATCGCAAGCAGTGTCCGCCAAGCATCGTAGAGCGGGTGATCGAGTGGAACATCGGCAAAAGGCGCCGGCTCACTCGCAACGACTCCGAGGTATCTTTCAAGAAGGGGTCCACGGAACGGCACATTTGGAAACAAAACCAGAGGACGATCTCCACGCTGATTTATCACCGTTTCAATCGAAAGGGCACGGTCACATGTCATTGGAGACTGTGGTTCCGGGACATCTCCCCAGGCAGCGCGGGCCAGCAGCTCGGTATCAGCGAGGCTGACCCCGAGGCGCCTGGAGATGTGGCTCTGCAGATCAGCCCAGGAAGCAGCCTGTGCGTCTTCGGGCGTGGCATGGGTAAAGGTTGCTCTTGAAAGAGCCCGCAGCGGCCACAAACCGCAGATGATCATGACGATGAGGGTGGCGCCTACTGCCAGACGTTTTCTGGCGGCCTGATCCTGTTTCAGCCGGCCGATCATCATCGAAAAAGCTCCGGTCAGTGCCTTTCGGGCAGCAGGGAAAGCGGATCCGGCAGCTTTCAGAATGATCTGTATTCTCACCAGGAGTTCAGCCGCGAAACCCGGCTGAGGCAAGCTCATCCGAGATGGTTCATGCATGCGCTCTGAAAGGACGTCAGGGGCACAACCGACCGGTTCGGACGGCGCAGATTCGGGTATCTGAGCAACGGTGAGGTTTACAAAGGTCGCAACCGATGGAACCATGCTCACGATATTCGCCGGTGTCGTGTCTTCGGCCGGCCGACAGCAGTCCGGCCGTGACTCGCGGGGATGCACGGCAGCCGCCGGAATACGACTCGGAGAACCACACCCTCCGCAAAATCTCGCGGCGGAAAGGTTCCGCTTCCCGCAATGAGGGCAGTGCCACACGGTCGGCCCACGTCCGCCCGCGACGGGAACGGCTTCCATTGTCGGTCTGGAAGGCGGCAGGTAGAGTGACATCGGTTGTCGTTCAGTAAAAGGCATATTGACCCGGCTCTTCTATCGGCGCATTTCTCAAAATTCTTCATGGTTCATCAATCAAGCCACAAACTGGTGTGTTTTCGATGAGTCAGCAACGTGATAGAATTCGTTCAGAGACCGCGCGATTCAACCGCGCTGCAGCAATGCTGACGGATTTCGATCCGGAGAGGAGATAGATCGGCATGCAATCAGTACAATGCCCGTTGTGCCACAACCAGATGTTTTCAGAGACATTTCGGCCTGGGGAGCAGTTTCCCTGCCCTCATTGCGAACACGATCTGATTGTCGAGCCATACGAGGACACCCCGACCGTCAAACTGCCGGAAGAAATCGGCATTCACATGAACTGGGCGAAAAGCATCTGGAAAGATGGCCGCCTGTTCCTGACCCCGCAGAAGCTTGCCGTTCTGGGCGAAATGGTTGTGAACGCTCTTCAGCTCGACCGTTGGTCCGGGGAAACCCTGGAACAGCTGGCTGAACGCCAGAAACAGTGGAAAAGCGCCGAAGAACTTCTCACAAAAAGCGGCTTCAAACCCGACATGATCGCATTCGGCCGAACCCTCCTCGATATCTTCATCAACCTTCGGAGCTCGGAAAACGGCTCCATACGCTGAACAAAAAAGAAACGAGGCCCGGTCTGATTACCGACCGGGCCTCGTTTTTTCTGACAGCAGTTATTTTCCGCCTTCCCCGTTCGGCGGCTTGGTCGAATCCTGTGTTCCGACGGGCGGGAACGGCTGCGATGAAGGCGTTCCCGCGCTTCCGCCGTTCGCGGGTGGCGCAGTGCGGATCATGCCGGGGGGTTCATTTCCTTCGGGGATGATCGGCGGATAGGGCTGTGACGAAGGAGTGGAGCCGAAGGCCATCATCGGAGGATAGGGCTGACTTTCGAGCGGCACGCCCTGGATGAAGCCGGGCACCGCCGTCTCTTCCGTGATCTCGGTGTCGTCCTGTTTGAGAATCATGTCGCCGGTATCGCCGACCTTCTCAAAATACTGGAACAGTTTCTTTTCAAAGGCCTTCAGGAAAGCATCAACGCACATCGGGTCGAACTGCTTGCCCGAGAATTTTCTCAGTTCGGCGACGGCGGTGTTGAAGCTGAGACCTTTGCGATACGGGCGGTTGGTCGTCATGGCATCGAACGCATCGGCAACGCAGATGATGCGCGCGATGAGCGGAATGTCATCGCCCTTGAGGTGGTCGGGATACCCGCGGCCGTCGAAATACTCGTGATGATGCTTCACCCCGGGCACCTTGTCCGCGAGGAAGTCGACGGGGCGCAGAATTTTCGCGCCGATCTCGGGGTGCTTCTTGATGATCGCATATTCCTCATCGGTCAGACGAGCCGGCTTGCGGATAATGCTGTCGTTGATGCCGATCTTGCCGACATCGTGCAGAAGACCGGCATATCGAACCGAGTCGATCATCTTACGCTCCATATTGATCTCTTCGGCAATTGCCACAGAATACTGCGTCACGCGCCGTGAATGGCCCTGCGTATACGGGTCTTTCGCATCGATGGCCGTCGCGAGAACTTCGATCGTGGCCAGATAGACTTTCTGAATATTCTCGTACAGCCGGGCATTATCGATAGCTGAAACAGCCTGATTGCCGAGAGCTTCGAGAATTTCGGTATCATGGTCATTGAACGGGATATCGCCGGTCCGGTTGAGAACCTGCAGAACGCCGATCACTTCATCTTTCAGGCGCATCGGCACGCAGATCATCGAGCGGGTGACGAACCCCGACTTTTTGTCGGCACCCTTGAAGAATCGCGGATCTTTCGCCGTATCGGGCACGATGACGGGCTTGCTTTCCTTTGCGCACCAGCCCGCGAGGCCGGTTCCCATGGGCAGGCGGATTTCCTGCAGTTTGGAACCGACATTCGGGTCGCCCTGGACGATGTGAAAATACAATTCGTTGGTCTGTCGATCGACGAGGTAAACGGTCGAGGTTTCGCAACGCATCACCTTCGTCGCCATCTGCATGATCTTGCGGAGAAGATCGTTCAGATCGAGCGTTGAACTGATCGCCTTGCCGACTTCGAGCAGCGTCGCGAGCTCGGCCATCTGAAGCTTGACCAGTTCGACTTCCATGAACCGGCCGATCGCATCGGCAGCTATTTCCCGAAACTCATCGATCCCGGAAATCGTTATCCCGGAGTCAGCGGCGGGCAGAATCAACGCGCCGAACGGGAGCAGGGCATCGCCGATGGGGATGAAATACCGGCGGACGCCTTCCAGCGTAGAGACGATTTCACTTGCAACGGGCAGGTTGCCGAGCCGCGATGCCGTGAATGATTTGCAGTGGGTGCTGAGGGAAACGGCATCGAAGCCTTCAGAGAACCGCACGCGAGTCTGCTTTGACGCGACGTCGTAAAAAAGCACGGCAAAGCCCGACTGGCCGGACAGCTCGTGAGCAGCCCGGCTGAGAATGGTAAGCAACGAGTCGGAATCCTTGGCGCTGGCAAGGATATCACGCTGGGTTCTGTACAGAACCTTCAGCGTATCGCCGCCCAGAACGTCAGCCACCCGTTTCGTTCTCCTTGATGCCCGTCACGCGCCAGGCGTGAATGGGTTCGGATTTTCCCTTCACAATCAGAGGTTCAAGAGGCTGAACCTCGACCATACCAGTAACCAGTTCATATGTCCTCGGGCCTATCACGATCTCCTGGCTGCCAGCCTTTCCCTGAAGCCTGCTGGCCAGATTCACCGTGTCCCCGATGACGGTATATTCCATTCGTTCAGAAGAACCGACGTTGCCGAGAATAGCCGCACCTGAATTGATACCGCAACTTACCGTGAAAGGGAAGATACCGGACGGCAGATTTGCATTAATCTTTGTGATTTCCTTCCTGACTTCGACGGCTATTCTGATCATCTGGAGAGCATGATCCTTGTCTGGAAGCGGAACACCCGTGGTTATCATCATCGCGTCGCCGATGAACTTGTCGAGACAGCCGCGGTGTCTGTGGATAATCGGGACCAGATGCGAGAAGTAGTAATTCAGCTGTACAAGAACCCGTTCAGGCGTGTGACCTTCAGAGAAGGATGTGAATCCGCACACATCGATAAAGCAGACCGAGATCTCCTGGCGGCATGGGACAAGCGCCTTCTGAGGATCTTCCGTCAGGATCTCGACCACTTCGGGCGAGACCTGCCTTCCGAAGGCTTCTTTGATCAAAGCCTTTTCACGCCCTTCGAACAGGTAGTCCAGCCATGCTATCACTGCCAGAGCGACCGGAAAACCCGCAACCACCATCCCGGTTCGAAGCCGCCATCCCTGGAGGAACAGCAGGAAGGCTCCTCCTTCGATCGCCGCCAGGCCGCACACCGCCAGAAGAGCACCCATCCATGGACGGGACAGCGACTGAGTGAACAACAGCCACACACAAATCATAGCCAGCAATATATTCGGCAGAAATCTTCGATACCCCTGATCGAGTCTGCCCATGAAGCCGTTCGGGCGGTTCATCGCATCCAGCATCGCCGCATGGAGCATGACCCCGGCGACGACCGGCTGACCGGGAACCGCAATCGTGTCGCCCAGAAAGTCATCACTGACGCCGATGAGAACCATCGAGCCTTTCAGCATCTCTTTCTGTTCATTGGTCAGGTTCAGACTCCCGGAATAAAGATCGTACAAGTCTCTGAATGAATACGTATCCGAGAGATCGGCATCCCATCTTGGGGAAGCAGCGGCCGGGGCTCCCCAGACGCTCGCGGAAGCCGGCAGCAGTTCCATGGGGAACCTGGTACCGTTCTGCATGCAAAGGTCTTCGCCCGAGAGAACCGGCGGTTCATGCAACCCGCGCGCCGCCATCCAGACCGCAAGGGGCAGCGACGGCATCAACCGGCCCTGATACGGATAAGCGACCGGATTCATGCGAACCACACCGCCGGAGTTGATCCCACGTTCATAGGTGATCAGGCCAAGCCCTGCAGCTGCTTCGGCAATCGAAGCCACGGATGTCTGAAGCACCGTGGTCTCCTGACGCAGAAACGAGTATCCCTCGGCATCATCGTCTTCTTCCGTGGCGCCTGCGGGAACGCCCTGATGCCGTTCGAGAGATGCAGCCAGAATGACCGGCATCCCCGGGGAATGCATCGCTTCGGCAAGTTCCTGTTCATCAGAGGCTTCGCCGGGGCCGAACACCATATCGATGCCCACGGCCGCCACGCCCAATCCCTGAAGGAGTTTGAGGCACCGCGCATACACCCTGCGGGGAAGCGGCCAGGTCATTTTTTCTTTTTCGAAGAAATTGCGAACCGTCTGCTGGCTCACCGACACGACGAACACTCTGGAAGGAGCATCGGGAGCAAGAACTGCCGATTTCCACGATTCTCTCAGCCCCGGGTTGCGGGTCGTTTCAAGATGCCGGCGCAGCCTCCAGAAGAGATCTTCCATCCCGTGATCAAGCAGCTCGAAGCCGCCATTTCCGGCGACACCCGCACAGATCAGCCAGACAAGAAAAGCCGCGGCAGCCTTTCCAATCACGGAGAACCTTCTGGAGACGCTCATGAAGCCACCCCAAGACGGAGGCGTTCAACGGATACCGCGCGACCGGCATCATCGAGATGCAGTCTGACGGCGTCGATCATGACCCGTTCCGGCGGGAGCGCCGAAGCGCCTTTTCGATGTTCACGGATCTGCCACCAAACGTCGGGAGCGACTCCGCCCGCCGACGATTCTTCCGCCGCGATGCCCACGTCAGGCACACAAGCCCTGCCGCATTTGATTGCGGCATGACCGGCAACGCAGCCGAGCCCGGTTCCGATCAGATGAACCGGACGTCCCAGCGATGACGCCCGCCAGGCGAACGCCTGCTTCATCGCGAGATCAGGGCCGTGCATGTCGATCAGGATCGGCAGCCGGTCAGGAAGAGCAGCCTCGAATGAGCAAAAGGACTCCCACGGAGGCTCGACGGGCAATCGGTCATCACCGGTGTCGAGCGATACCAGCCAGCAGGCTCCGGATGCGACTTCCAGTTTCAGAGAACTTCTTCCCGGGCCACCCGGCGGGGTATTTATCGGCCGGAGAACCGGCAGGGATGAACTCAGCGCCTCACGTGAAGCCGGTCTGGAAAGAGCTTTCGCACCCATTGTTACAACGTCGATTCCACTGTCAAAGAGCCTTTCGAGATGGCCGGCCAGACGGCCGCCCGCCCCAAGGAGCCCCGTGGCATTGCAGACCACAGTCTCCGGCGCGCCCTTGTCGTCACGGATCGAAGCCAGAAGAGAGCGCAGATCAGATGCGCGAATCTCCCGGCTCATCACACCCAGAACGAGCAAAGACAGCATAAGCCGTTAGAGTGTAACATAGAGAGCGGGCCTTCTCAACCGGGAAAGCTGGCGAATCAGAAATGTGAAAGCCAGCTGAAGACGAGTGACTTCTCAATAATGTTGTTCGCGGTGAACTCACTGTGCCGCTCCCGCACGCTCTGATACCCCAGTTCAAGTCCCTGCGAGGTTGAAAGCTGCTTCTCGACGCCGACACGCCAGGTATGGCGGGTGTAAGACGAGTAAAGCAGATCTTCGAACTCCTTGAATTTGTTGTCGAGCCACTCATCCTTCAGGTGCAGCAGCCAGGTCGGTGTGAAGGGGTAATCGTAGCCGAGAACGACCTGATACTGGTCGGAATCGGCATAAAAGAGGCGCGGCGTTCCATACCGGGTCTGGGTTGCCTTGAAGTTCAGGCTGGCAGCGGTTCGGCCGCCCGAAAAGGCGTTTTCCCAGGAAAATGTATCGACACGGTAATCCTGATCGTCATGAACCGTGTGGGCGTAATACTCGTCCGACAGGGTCAGGATGTGCACAAGCCTGTCGGACGGCTGATATCGCCCTGACAGCGAGAGCTTGTTCGAGCTGTGATTATACAGGAAATACGTATCCGATTCCTTGTCGTGCTTGCGCGTGTAGTAGGTGTCTTCGAACGTGATCTTCGTCTGGTCGTTTGCGTCGTAGTTCGCGCGCAGAGTTCCCGAAGGCTGGTAATAGCCATTATCGATCGTGGTGCGGCGCTGGGTTTTCAGATCACCCAGCAGCGTCAGATACAGGTCGCCGCGGGTCACACAGGATAGGAACTTGGCCTGCGGGTCAGGCTCGCCGGGGCGGCGGGTCCAGTTTGTGTAATGATCGACGGCCTTGCGCATATCCATCCCCGTCGGCATCGTTTCAAACGTGCTTTTGTCGCCGCGCATCGTGTTGCTGACGGGCGTATACCGGATGTGCTCCGGCAGGAATGCCGACAGATCGAGCGAAAAGATTCCTTCCTCATAATTTGAGGACCGGTCGTTGGCGTATTCCCGCTCCTCGTAGGAGCCTTCCATCGCCAGGCCGGTATACTGACCGGCCCTGTGGCTGTAGCGCAGTTTGCCCCTGTTCGATGTATATTCCCAGATATTGTCTATGGGAATCCGGTAGACGTTGTTGTAGTAATCGAGCTGAAGGGTATCCGCTTCGCCGACCGACATGCCGTATGTCACGTTCAGCAGATGGTCCATCGTCGTGTATTTGTAGGAGTCGAGCGAGTAAGCGTTGTAATCCTCGGGGGTGTATTTCTGATAATGCAGGGTTTCCTTCACATCGATGAACTGCTTCTCGGAAAGGTCGCCCTTCAGTTTGAAATTCAGATCGTTCAGCGAACTGATGAAGGTCTTGTCGTAGGCCTTCAGCCTGGTTACCGGGGTGTAATCCGGCTCGGGATACTCGACTTCGGCGTAATCCTTGCGCGTGCTGTCGACGCTTGTCCTCGAATCGTAGTTCCATTCGGTGGTGAAGGTGGATGCAAAAACGGGGGTTCCTCCGGACAGCAGGGCGAGAACGGCGCCCCATGCCACCAGACGCACGAATGCGAGAATCACGTTTTTGGCCATGTTTCGGTCTTCTCTCGTTGAAGAAAAAGAATTCACCAGTTCGTCTTTCGGCTTTCATCACCAAAGACCGAAGTCTTTTTCGAGAAGAGATGCATTTGTTCGCGGCGCAGACTTGCGCTGAGATGGATGCAAATTGTATCTTACCGGGTGCCTCAGATGAAACCTGACAACCCGTCCATACCGCTTTTACCGATGCAGCCCGAACTTCTGCTTCTGCGCAGAGGCTCGCGCTGGGTCGTCGGTCGCATTCCGTCATGGCTTGCCGAGTATCTCGGCCGAACGCAGCAGGCGATAACGGCCGGCCGGGGCGACCAGACAGACGACACCGACTGGCTGGAAGGAGCGTTTCCCGGCGTGATCGAGCTTGCGGAGCAGGTTCTGCAGACAGGCGGGTCGATTCAGGATTTCAGGGCGAGACTGGTCGATCCCCATGAACAGGAGCACCAGGTTCTGCTCGACGCACATCCCGAGACCCTTCCCAACGGCGCGGAAGGCGTTGCGATCAGGTTTCAGGAACGGCCGTTACCGGCCAGCGCACCCGCAGCGATCGATCTGCGCGAAGCGTCGTTCTTCGGTCTCGTGGGCATGTCGCAGCCGATGCAGCGCGTATTCAACAAGATTCGCCTGTATGGCGCCTCCGATGCGCCGGTTCTGATCGTCGGCGAAACCGGCGCGGGAAAAGAAGGCATCGCGCGCGCGGTGCATCTTTCCAGCAGAAGGCATGAAAGCCCGTTTCTCACGCTCAACTGCAGCGCGATCACCGAAACGCTTTTTGAGAGTGAACTGTTCGGCCATGAAAAGGGGTCGTTCACAAGCGCGATTCGATCTCACAAAGGCCGGTTCGAGCGAGCCGACCGGGGAACGCTGTTCCTCGACGAGATCGGCGATCTGCCACTCAGTTCGCAGGCAAAGCTGCTGCGCGTGATCGAAGACCAGACGATCGAACGCGTAGGTGGCGAGAAGCCGCTCAAGGTCGATGTCCGACTTGTGGCCGCCACCAACGTGCAGCTCGAGGAAGCGGTCGCGGCAGGCCGGTTCCGCGCCGACCTGTTTTACCGGATCAACGCCCTCCAGATCAACGTGCCGCCTCTGCGCGAGCGCCCCGATGATCTGGAACTGCTTATCAGGCATTTCATCGGCATGTTCAACGAAAAATACGGCCGCCATGTCGGCTGTCTTACGCGCGAAGCCATTCACCTGCTGAAGCAGTATCAGTGGCCCGGAAACGTGCGCGAACTGAGGAATCTCATGGAGAGGCTGTTCGCCGAGACGCAGGGAGAGGTCATCGGGCTGCGTTCCCTGCGGGAATGGTATGACGAGCGCATGAATGCTGCCCGGTTCGCCAGGTATGATTCACGGGTCACCGTGCTGCCGTATCGAAACGCCATCCCTCTCGGAACAGGCCAGTCCTTGCCCGCGCAGATACCACCCGCCGGAGCGCCCGTCACTCAGCCGGCCGCCGTTTCCCCGGAAAACCACCAGTTCGCCGGCAATCACGGGAATCAGGAGTGGCACCACCGATTCAACCAGGCCGCCCCGGCCGGAAACGGCGATGCCGTGGAAGTAAGCGGAGTCCCCGTTCATGCGGAGCCGCAGAGCAGGCAGACAGGAAGCAGGATAGACCTTGATCCGGAGCTCATTCGCAAAGCCTTCACGGACGCCCGGGGAAATATCACGAAAGCCGCGGCCATTCTCGGAGTCCACAAGGCGACCCTGTACCGGCATCTCAAGACCCTGAACATGAGCCGCACCGACCTCGAAGACGGCCCCGCCTGACCGACGAAATTATATATTCATTTATATAAATCGAAGATCATTCCCGGCAGCGCGGCAAAAGAATCCAGGGTAAAGCTGGGCGGGCATTCGAGCCCGGACTCGCTTCCAGGCAGATACTTTCCGGTTT
>CAZQYQ010000003.1:17786-42030 GCA_964597625.1 uncultured bacterium | reverse complement strand
CCGGACTCAGCTTCTTCTCTCGTCAGCATCGGCCCCGACGGGCTTCCCGAACGTTTCCTGGAAGCCGCCGGAATGGGGAACGCCGAACAACAGCCTCTCGAAGGACCTGATCAGGCACGGATCACGAACTCCTGTCTCGGCTGTGGAAGCTGCGTCTTTCTCTGCAGATTCGGAGCGATCCGCCGCACCGCCGCCGTTGTCAGCCGCGGAGTTGCCGCTGCAACGCCCTGGCATGTTGATCCCCTTTCCTGTACGGGGTGCGGCACCTGCGCGAGATTCTGTCCTTCAGGCGCGATCGCCATGGCCCAGGCGACGGCGGGAATCATGAAGACCTGGCTGGAACCCAATTCCCGCAGACACGCCGTTGCTTCAGTCATGGAACCGGGTCAGGAAGTCGGAATCCGTCTCGCCGGCAGACTCATCCGTGAAGGAAAACGCGGATCTGCGGGCCATCCTGCCGCGCGCATCTTCCTTACGGGAATCTCCGTTGCCTCATCCGTCGCACCGATGGTCTGCGCGGAATCAGGCCTGGTCATTCTTGCGGCATCACCCGTTCCCGGCGCGGAAACCTCTATCGAGAATGCGGCCCGGCTCGTTTCAGATGCGGGAAGAAAAACGATCTCCGTCATCATGGCTGCCGACAGACATCCCGGGCTTTCTGACCGGATGGAAGCGCAGTTTCGCGCCCATGGAATCGAACCGGCGGGAAGGATCCCCTACTCCGCCGCGCTTCATACGGATATCCGCACCGCCATTGGGGAAACGGCCGGGGCAAGCAGGGCCATCCTTCAATCGATTCAGTCCTGAATGAATGCCCCTCACCAGTCTATTTCCAGCGATTTCACAAACTGCGCACCGCCCACCAGAATATATTCCTGCAGCATCAAGGTACCGATGAGAAGGACTCCGAGCAGGATAATGTATTTCACATCCCGCATTTCAAGAACACGGAAAAACAGGATGGACCAGAGAACCGAACTGACACCGACCAGCAGAACGATCATCATGAAAAACAGATAGCGGACAGCCGCTTCATCCGGATCTTTGATGACGGGCCAGGTATATTTCAAGAGCGGAAACGATCTGTAGACGTTGATAAAAGCGGGAAAACTGAGCAGCAGGAGATGGCCGATTCGATCGAGAAGATGTTCCTTCTGCTGAACGAATGCATCATGGATCAGCATGGTCAGCGGCTGAGACTGGATGAATGCATCTTTCTCATCGAGTCGGGAGAGGTCGGGAAGCGGCCCATCGACGATGCGTTCGATTTCACGGTTCCGTCTCGGCTGCTGCATCTGATGATGCTCTTCCAGGCCGACGGGCTCCGCGGAACCACCGCTGAATGGACCTCCGCCAGACTCATCGGGGATCTGGCTGGCAGGAGAACCGGATTCCCCCTCGTCGGCATGGCCGGGATCAGCCGCATCTTCCGGAACCGGCTCAGAAACCGGCTCAGGAACCGGAACCACCTCTCGGTCGTTTTCTGGCGTCGGTGAATGCATCACGCTCTCCTCTGTCGAGGCATCCGCGCACACAGGCTGTCTCTCACGGTTCAGGCTGGTACGCGATGTCGGATTCTCTCAGATTTCCATCTCTCTGAGAGAATGTTACTCTCTTTCGTGAAACTTCTCAAATCCGTTTGTATCAATTTGCCGGCTGAACGACAAGAAAACTGTCACTCGCCGTTTCAACCGTCATCCTGCCGGCCGCAACCCAGCCGCTGATACCGGCAGGATAATCGATGATGCGCGTGTATCCGTTTTTCGAGAGAGCCGCGCGCAACACCCCGCGAACACCGCAGGAACACCCGTCATAGAGAATCATCATGGCATCCCGTGCCGGGAAGAGGGTTTCAATATGCTCAGGGATAGAATCCGTATTCACCACGCGCGACCCCGGAATTCTCGGGCCGCCCGGGCAGCTCGTGTTCCGGCAGTCGATCAGAACAAGAGGCGTTCCCGCCGTCAGCAGCGCAACCAGCGTCGGCGTGCTGACGACGGGCTCGGCCACGAAGGCCGGGTCCAGGACTGTTCCGGAAGCGGCTTTCAGAGGCTGTGACGCGCTGCCGCAGCTGGTTCCGTCACAACCGCCCTCGCACGCACCCGCGTGAGCGGTGACACCCAGGAACAGGATCAGGGAGAGCCAGGCTTTCCCGTTCACAATCCGACGCCTTCACGAGGCATGACATCATTATTTATATTAATCATAATATTATATCGATCGCAACATTTCAGCCGGGCTCGATCGCCGGAAGAAGAAAGCGGCAATCAAGCCGGAAAACGCGCTTCCGGCCAGGGCGATCAGAACACCCCTGGTGATCAGGCGAAAATCCATAGCCAGCATTCCCGTTGCCGCGGAATCATCCAGAACGATACCGCCCGCGAACAGGGCGAGAGCCGTTCCCAGGGCGGCCCCGAGAAAAGCGCCGGCCGTTGAGGGAATCAGGGACTCCCAGATCAGCTGGGCACCGATGACGCGATCCGGCCAGCCGATCGAGCGAAGGACGCCAAACTCTCGCCGTCGTTCCACCAGGGCTGCCAGCTGCGTCTTCAGACTGAACAGCACCGCCGCGAGATACAGCACCCAGGCGAGGATTCCGGCGGTTTTTTCGTTCAGACCGACCACTTTCGAGGCCGGCCTGTAGCAGTTGTAACTGGTGATGACGCCCCCGGTTTCAGCCTTGACGGCAGCGATCGCAGCATCCTGCTCGGAAGCCGATCTGACTTCGATCAGAAAGATATTCGCCCGGTCTCCGAGAGGCTCGGCCAGACTCGGTGCCATGGCCTTTTCGGCATCACTCCAGGTGAGATACACATCCGCATGCACGGGCCTGACACCGGTGTTGATGATGCCGGTTACGGGAAAATCCATGCCCCCGATCCGGATCCTGTCGCCGACCCGGCAGTAGCGAACGGAAGCATACCCCTCGTCAAGCATGGCGCCGGGGCCTTCCGTTCCCGTGGCCATGCCGAGAAAGACGCCTTTTTTCATGTCGGACGGCGCGCAACAGGTGCGCTCCACGGCGAGGGGCCGGCTCATATCCATTCCGCCAAGAGTGAACAGATGGCCGTCGACTCTGTTCTTCATGCGGAACATCAGCACGGGAACGGCATCGGCTACGCCGGCAGCGGCTCGCAGCGTTGTGGTCAGCGCTCGCGGCAGCAGGCAGGTCAGAACGGTGTTCGCGACGAATCCTTCGTCGGGATTGACCATCCGCGGCAGCATTGCCGGTGGCGTTGCCGCTCCCACCGGCGGAAGGGGGGAAAAAGCCGCAAAATAGCCGCCGACCCGCTTTAAAAGCTCGTCTTCGGCCATCCGGTCCGCCTGGAAAAGCAGGGAGAACCCGACGAATGCGGCAACGGCAAGCAGAAAGCCGAGCATGACGGTGAAAGCCCGACCGGGCCTGCGAAGCTGCTCACGCACGGCGACCGTGAAGGGATCATACGGTTTCATGCAGCCGTCCGTCCCTTCATGAAACAGCCTCAAGAATGCCGTCGTGCAGTCGCACCACGCGATCGCCTGATTCAACGGGATACGCGCCGTGAGTGACGACCAGGAGCGATGCGCCACGCTCACGCACCGCCGCTTTCAGATGTCCGAGGATCTCGGCCCCCGTCTCGGGATCGACATCCCCGGTCGGTTCATCCGCAAGGATCAGCATCGGCTCATGAACGAGCGTTCGCGCGACGGCAACACGCTGCTGCTGCCCCACACTCAGTTCGGCAGGCAGATTATCAAGCCGGTCCCCGATTCCAAGGCGTTCAAGCCACTGCACGGCACGGGCCCGGCGCTCGGCAGATGCAAGCTCTCCGTGCATCAGGACGGCTTCGACATTTTCAACGGCAGTCCAGGAAGGAAGAAGATTGAAATTCTGGAAGATGATTCCGATGGTTTTCCGGCGAAGCCCGGCAAGACTGTCCTGCGAAAGGGTTCCGATGTCCGTTCCGGTTATTCTGATGCTGCCGGCGTCAGGAACATCCAGGCCGCCGAGCAGCGAGAGCAGCGTGGACTTTCCGACACCGCTGCGCCCGGTCACAACAAGGATTTCTCCGGGCTTCAGACTCAGCGAAATATCTTTCAGCACGGGAATTTCACGACCAGCCTGACGAAAGCTTTTCCGCACCCCCGTCGCATCGATCATCGGTACTGCATCCGGCATGTTTCGTGTCCTTTCAGAAGCTGCGAAGCTGATCCGCAGGCGGGGTCCGGACCGCCAGCCATCCCGCCGGCAGCCCGGCCGTCAGCCCCCCGGCCAGGGCAAGCAGCAGGCTGACGGCGGCGATAACCGGCACCATGAGGGGATCGATCTGCGCGGGCACCCCGGTCCAGTATTCGAGCGATACGAACGGCAGCACCAGCGCCGCCAGCAAGGCTCCCACACCACCGCCCACGATCCCGGGCAGCATCGATTCGGCCATCAGAAGCCGCACGATCGCCGCGCGCGACCATCCTATAGCTCGCAATATACCAAGTTCGCGCCGCCGCTCGCGGATCGATGACAGCTGCGTTTTGAGACCGAATGCCGCGGCAAGGAGACCAAGCAGGACAGACACAGCCAGAATGACGCCCCGGCCAAGGCCGAGAACTTCCGCTGCGGGCTGCCAGCAGGCGAATGTCGAGATCAGTCCGGCCTGGACGATTTCCCGCATTTTTGCGATGGCCGCTTCCTGCTTATCCGATGAGGAGACTTCCACAAGAAGCACGTTCATTTCGTGATACAGCGGAGAACGCAGCCTGCGGTTGATCACTTTTTCCGCATCACTGAACGACAGATAGATATCCGCCCTGCCCGGTTTTACTCCCGTCGAAACGACGCCGATGACGACGAACGGCCAGCCCGAGAGCGTTATCCCTGAGCCGACGCGCAGCCCGCGCGCAACCGCGTAACTCTGCTCGACAAGAGCCAGCCCGGCATCCCGGGGGTGCAGAAACGCCCCCTCGATGACGTCACTGGCATTGCAGACGGCAGCCGGAACGGCAATCGTATCGGCCGGATCAAAGCCCCCGACCGTGAATCGATGCCCGTCGGTCTGGTCATGGAATCTGTAAAGCAGATACGGTGTCACGCCACGATACAGCCCGGGCTCTTTTCCGGCATCGTCCAGGATGCTGAACGGAAGAAGCTTTGTCTCGATATCCTGGGCGATGAATGACTCGTTTGCAAGATCCAGCGGCTTTTTGTTGCATCCGGTGCATTGTTTGCATTTTTCCGCGCATCGGGCCGGCCTTGTCCCTGAGGCCAGCAGGACAAGCTCGGCGGGCGTCAGCGAGGCAACTTCCATGCAGGATGGGGAAAAGACGATGAAATGCGTGCCGGTTGAGCCGAGAATGCCGCTCTCAATGTGCCTTGAAAAAACGAGCGAACTCAGAAGCAGCATCGCACAGGCAACCGCACAGGCATACCCGGCGGCGCAGGCGATAAACCGCCAGGGCCGACGGCGCGTCTCACGGCCGGCTGCCAGAAGCAGATCACGTAGGGAAACCGGTGTCGTCAAGGTTCAGAAGCCCTCCACCCGACGACAGTATACCGTATTTTCCCTTCCATGAGCCACGTTCACCGCTCCTGGTAAAACCAGTATGCATAGGAGAGGTGATCGCCGCTGACGATGAAATGGACGAGCGGTTCACGGATCAGACTCCCGGGAATTCTGACCGCCACTTCCTTCATGGTTCCATCCTTCTCATCGACACTGGCGGGAACAGGCTCGAGCGGAGTTCCATTCACAACGATCCCGATCAGCGCGCCTGACGCAATGCCGATATCGCGCTCGGAAACACCTGTCGGACAGCGGGTTTCAACGAGAGCCCTGCCGCCGATGCGCATGATCATCAGCATGTCTTTTCCGGGTTTTGCCGTGATACGGAACTCTTCCCAGCCCGTAATGGCCCTGCCGACCTCGCAGACAGACAGACCCAAACAGCTTCCGGCGACGGCAAAAGGCATCATTTCGAGCCCCGGCTGTCTGCTGCCGGTCTCATAGCCGCATCTGGCCTCATCATCAGCAAACCCGACATCCAGGCGATCGCTCAGCTCCGGCATGGTTGCTGAAGCAACCCGCGGCAGGGAGGCCGGGCGGACGGCATTTTCGAGGGTTTCCAGCGCTACCGCGCAGAGTCGCGGCACCGGTCTGCCCGGCGAAACGAGCGGGGACAAAACCGGCAGTCTCCTGCCTTCAATCCTGGATATCCACTGACCGGACGACGGCCCGGAAACGATCATGGCCGGAAACTGCATCTCCGTGTGATGCTTCAGATACTCGATACTTCCCGGATCATCGGTCGGTATCCCGGGGGTGAAGATGCCCGCCATCGCGACCGGGCGCAGTCCATCAAGCCATGCCGAGAAATAATACTCGTTATAAAGCCCGATTCGGGCTCCCCGCGGCAGTGCCCGGGTAACACGCTGACAAAACTGTTTTTCTTCCACCATGCGACGGCACCCTTCCGCATAGAGAGACAGAAAATGCGCCATTCCGAAAAACTGCCATCCCGCAAACAGGGCAAAAAGCACCGTTTTGAGGCGGGGCGCCGCAAGACGTTCAGAAATCTCGATAATCCCTCTCGCCTGGCAGAAAATGAAAAACGGGATCATCCAGCCAAGATATCGATCATAGGCCGCACCCTGCCAGCCCCCGGCGATAATCAGCAGCATCTGAACAGCCATCGTTCCGATAAACCAGTTCTCGATGCCAGACTCGGAATGTTCCGTACGCGTCTTCATTCCGAGACCGCACATCAGCATCATGCCGCCGAGACAGGTCGGCCAGAAAAAGACGCGCCAGCTGCCGGTTCCCGCAAAGCCGAGGATGACTTCGGAAACGAATCGGACGCCATGCGCGGCGGTGGCGGACAGGGCCTGCAGCATCGGAAGTCTGTAAAGTCCCTTCCCGTTCAGCGAGTCAAAGGCTGCGTGGCCCGTGAAATGCACGTTCACCAGGATGACAACCACCATGCCGGCCAGGCCCGCCAGCCCCGCGAAGAGGGGGCCCGAATCGGTATCGGTGCCGCGCAAACGGTCAAAGCCCGCTTTCACAAACCACGTCACCGACAGCAGGATGCCTTCCGGGCGGGCAAGGCTTGCCAAAAAAAGAATCACGCCGAGCGCAACAAAGCGTTTTTCAAGGGCGAAGGCGAAAGCGGAGGCTGACAGCGCCATGAACAGGGGCATATCGGACTGGCCGAAAGCGGTGAATGCGACATAGCCGCTGAGCAGGACAAGAATCAATGCAGGCATTGCCGCTCTTGAATCGATTCGTATCGCCACGCGCCGGAACGAGTGCAGAAAAACGAGATAGCAGCAGATCCCCAGGAGAAAGGAAACCCCCGCAAGGTCCGGAAGGGCGACCCCTGCCGCCGCGGCGCAGGCGAGAAGGAACACATACAGGTGGCCGGTGCAACCGGTTGTTGCCGCATCAGACGCGACAAGACGGAAAGGGTGCCCCTCGGCGATCGATCGGGCATACTGATGGTACACCACCACATCGGCCTGGCAGGGAGCGATGAGGGATTCATCGCCGAAATACGCGGCAACACCGAGATACAGGCACGTTACAACGATTGTCAGCAACGCGACGACGAGGCCGAGGCGCGGCCATGGATCAGATGTGTCCGGCATGGATCATTTCTCCCGTCATGGATACGACGCTTCGAGTGGTCTCATCGGACTCGCAAAAAATCCTGCGGCAAAGCCCCGCACTCGGGACATTGCGGCTGATCGAGATCATCCGACGGCATTCCGCAGATGGAGCACACGACATACTCCCTGTTCCACCAATGCCAGGTGCCGGGATTCATCCGTATGTCACGGATTCTGGCTTCGAGCCACCGGAGCGCTTTCAGCTTCACCCTGGCCATGTTCCTGATCTCTTCGACGATCGCTGTTTCTTCCTTCGCGACAATCTTCGATGTTGAATATATACTTTCTTCTATGATTTGCAGCGACGCAGCCAGGTTTTCATCCTGCGTTCCGCTTACTATCGGATACGTTATATATGTCTTTACGGGAGGCTCCCCGAGGCGTTTCAATCTCGCATTGAGATGATACAGGAAAACGTCCTCGGACCGTTTCGCGACATTCATGATTCCGATGACGACCGCCGTATGATAGTCGCAGGCACATTCACAAAATGCATGCCACCGCTCATGCCGTTTCGCGGCAGCTCCGGCAAAGAGGCGCAGAACCGCGATCTCGTTCTTCGACGGCTGTCCGCCGGCGGGTGCCGCCGCCAGCACCATGCCGGCAAGCAGGAGAAAGGCCGTGAACGCGAACAAGGGAAAAACGAGAGCGGAGGCTTTTCCGGCGCGGGTGCAACGAATGGACTTCAGCATGGCGTGATCTGCGTATGATACACCCGGATCGGTCTCAGGAACGCGGAAGGATGAAAAGAGCCCTCAATAGTGTGCGATCGGAGGATGCTTTGCCGTCACATAGGCATGAATCGCAGACGCTCCGACAAGCGTGATCAGCACCCAGAACAAGCCGCGGTCGAGCATTTCGAAAAACGTCGGCCGGTGATGGATATACTGGTTGTGGAAGACGAGCAGGATGATACCGGCCAGCAGCAGTTTGAGCCTCTCACGGACGGTGATTCCCGCAGGCACATGGGCGGAATGGCCTGAAGTTGCCTGGGCAGCCCAGATGGCATTTGCCCGATACAGCAGGAGGAGTTGAACCAGAATGGCCCCAAGGAAACCGGCCGCGAACGCGCCCTCATTCTGCGCTGAAAGGCCGTTCAGATCGATGATCAGCGACGCCACCGGAAAGATCGCCGATGCGATCACGTGAATCAGCGCCCCCGTCGAGCGTCGGCGAATCGCCTGAAGCGCCAGGATGAACGACAGGTATCCGCATGAAATGCTCATCGTTTCCATACGATCTTGATCCTCTCCGATCTGATTTTGGGCACATCACGGGAATCCGCCGTCGGCTCTTCACCCCGGTTTCCGATGCACCATCGGAACGAAACGGACGGGAAGGTCCTCCATGAGGGCCGTCCCGTCTTTGCCACGGCGGAGAAGGACAAGGTTCTGAACCCCCGCGGCACCGACAGGCATGAAGAGGCGACCGCCTGTCCGAAGCTGACGGACAAGATCCGGCGGCACCTCTTCAGCCGCGCATGTGGCGATGATGGCATCGAAGGGGGCCTCTTCGGGCCATCCGCCGTATCCATCGCCGATTCGAACCGACACGTCATATCCCTGTGCCGTGAGCACCGATCGGGCATGTTCAGCCAGTTCCGGAATGACTTCAAGGCTGAAAACCCTGGCACCCATCTCAGCGAGGACGGCGGCCTGATATCCTGATCCGGTGCCGATCTCAAGGATCTTTTCCCCCTTCTGGATATCGAGCATTTCCGTCATGTATGCGACGATAAACGGCTGTGAAATCGTCTGTCCAAGCCCGATCGGCAGGGGATGATCGCCGTACTCGCTGCCGCGCCTGTATGGTTCGGGAATAAACTCGTGCCGGGGCACGCGACGCATCGCGGCAAGCACACGTTCATCGCGTATGCCGTATGCCGCGAGATCGCGCAACATCGCTTCGTGCGCGTCCTGCATCCTCTCACATCCTCTTTCGGGCTCTCTTGAGCTCTCGAATGATTTGTCTATCGGTCTTCCATCAATCCGCGCCGGGTAATTTTATAGCAGGTCGTATTTGAGAAAACGCGACCGGTCTCTGGGCCTTCGTCGCCACGACGGACTTGTCGGCCGTTCTGACGCGGATGAAGGGCTGGAGAATATACAGGATATCGGGATACACCTCGATCGGCACGAAGGCCGGCGCGGCGGCAAGATACCCTTTCAACCGGTCCCGGATCATCTGACCGAGTTCGGCCGTCGCCCTGCCCGCCGATGTCTCCGCAAGATCCGGCATGAGCGGCTTCAACCGGCCTTTGAGAATCCCATCCAGAAGGGCCGTGATCGCATCCGATGGAAGAACGTTGATGAGTTCATCGCGACTGGTCGGAGGCATCCGCAAAAATGTTTCCGAAATATCAAGAAGCTCCTTCAGCGCTGCCGTTTCGAACTGCCTGTTGCCGACCATCCAGATGCCGGCCGACGAATCGGGCGGCTCCTCATTCCGCAACCTCGGCTGGTCGATCTTGTTCTGCTCGACCAGCTGAAAAAATGCGGTTCGGGCACGCAGAGTGCAGCTGGACCAGTATTTCTGGCTGTATTCCTGCCACATATTGTCGAAATCCGTGAAAAGGGTACCGCCCACGATTTTCTGCACGGCGCCTGGTGGAATGCGACCTTCGGCGATCGCGAGCACACAGCGTGAAATGGAAAGGCCGATGGCCTCAATGGGCGGTTTCGATGCATCGTTTATCATATTCGGTTCATCCCCTCTTCTTCTTGGAGTTTAGCGATTATCCCCCTGCCGGGTCAAGCCTTCACGCATTATTCGCGTCCAGACCGGATCCGGGCCGGCGCTGCGATGAAGCCGGGTTTTGATCAGCAGGATGCGCGATCGATCGACGTCAGCACGTCATCGAAAAGATGCCCGTAGAGCTTGCGTCCCTTGCCGATCTCGCTGCTCTGCCGCCCGATGGAAACAAGCCGCTTCCGAACTTCGTTCACGTCAACACCGTCCAGCCGATGATCGCCAAAAATCGGCATGCGTCAGGTTCTGCGGGATGACGCGCTCATCTGCCTGCCGCCACTGCGGCGCCAGACCATTTCCGACCGACTTCCCAGGCCGTGCCGATCGGCTCACCGATGCTCCAGTATTTGTTGTCGGGCATCGAGAGAACCATGCCATGCATCTTGGCCAGATCGGGCTTGTCGTCGGTCAGCATCTCGGAACGAGCGTATGCGGCGACGATTTCTCCGATGAAGAACTTGTTGCTCGGCAGTTCAACCGTATTCACCAGCTTGCACTCCATGCAAAGCACGCACTCCTCGATCATCGGCGCAAATTTCAGTTCATTGGTGAACGTATTGAAAACGCCTGACTTGTCGTCCTTGCGGGCTGAAACGAGACCGCAGTAATCGACTTTTTCGAGAAGTTCCTGCCCGGGCATGCAGATGCTGAACTCGCGGTGCTCCTCTATGTCTATCGGCGTCGCATGGCCTTTGTAGATGCCGATTCCGATCATGGGGGGCTGAGCATTCACACGGGTTATCCAGCCGACCGGCATGAAATTGGGTTTGCCGTTGTGCATGGTTCCGATCAGCATGACAGGCATCGGAATAAATGTATTCGAACTTATGTGTTTCATCATTGGAAACTCCCACCTTTCTCATAAAGACTCAGGCAATCTTCTCTTCTCAAGTCCCGTTTTGCCTTTTTCCCTCTGCCGGTAGTTTAGCCGATTCGACACCCGGGAACAACTCCCCGGGAAGCTTCCCGGACTCCGCTTCACACGGCGATGTCCTCTTTCCACCCGATCATGCGCTGACAGACGTGGGGGAAGGGATGAGAAGGCTCCGTCGGCGGTTCTTAGCGGCTCTTATCGCCGCGGTGCAGGCGTGCCTGCCATTCCGGCGATTCTCTGACCGCCATGCCGACGAGGCGCAGACCTTCCCACAGATGACTCGCATCCAGCTTCACGTGAGCCGTTCCGACGGGAGGCAGTTCGGAATATCCGCGGCCGTCCGCATCGGGCCTGATCCCCTCCCAGCCGGCGAACAGCCGCCCCCATTCGCTGCGCTCGGCCTTTCTCAGATGGCGTTTGGCATACAGCGGATACCAGATGAGATCATGATATATAACAGAAGCGACATATGACCAGGGGGCCAGCCACGTCCTGAGGGACCACTCGAGAGGCTTTTTCAGCGGCCCCCAGTAGATGCGGTGCTGATTGCGCGCAGCGAACGTCATGTTCTTGAAGGGTCCGTCGAAATTCCAGTTTTCGTCGGCGGCGTCAATATCTCCGACGATTTTAATTTTTTTCGGATCGCCGCATCCGAGGCCGCGCTCGTGCGCAAGACGGATGAATTTGCAGTCGCGCAGCGGATCGAAGCCCATGAGTTTCGCCGCGACCGCATCGATGGCCACCTGGTCCGAGGATGCGAGAATCACGTTCTTCACATGCGGAACCATGCAGCGCGGTCCCGGCCCGTCGCCGGCAAACGTGCCGTCCATGACCGCGAACACGCCGCGATGAATCCGTTTCTGGATCATCAGAAGATCGACGAGAGTTTCATGAATGACCGGATGCGTCCAGTGGCGCCGTTCGTTCAGCAGGCCGCCGAACGCGTTTTTCATCGCGCCGGTCGTGGTCGTGAAGACATGCGTCTTCACGGTCGGCAGATGAATAATATTTTCACCTATAAATCGTTTCGGGATCGAAAACCCGTCAGGATACACGTCATTCAGGACGAGAAACTCCTTCGTCAGATCCCCGACCGCGTCCCGGATATCGATCCAGTCGCCGTTCTCATACAGATGCAGATTCTGCAGCCCATGCTCTCTGACGACGTTGACCTGCTTGTTTTCACGCTCGCCGAGATGCGCATCGATGACGACGGTGCGGTTGTGGCAGCCGTGGATCAGCTTCGGGTCATACCCATCCTTCTTCATGGCGCGAATCACCCCTTCGAGCTGCCATGGCGTGGTCGAAGCCGCCGGGAAGTAGAAATGCCACGAGATATTGATTTTGAGCGCGGTATCGACGGTGCGATCGATCGTCTGCTGGTACCCGGCGAGGTTCATCAGCTCATGGTAATCGGAAAGCACGGTGCGCGGCGTCGTGCGCAGAATGGCAACGGTCGATTCAGACACGTGGTTCAGCGCTTCCTGAGAGCATCGAGCAGAACCCGCGCCTCATCGGCCAGCGAAGGGGGGAGGCCTCCCTCGGTGTGGAGCCTGAACCCGACGGTCTCCATGACAGCGCGACTGATCTCACGCGTCATCGGGCCGGACTGATTCAGCCATTCCCGCAGACCATCGAGACTTCCGCGGTCGAGGTCGGCCGCCACACGCGCGGCTGCAGATTTCCGGAAGTGATCGAGAAGCATTTCATCCCACTGCGTGTCGGCGGCAAAGGCGAGATCTTCATAGGCCGGCGAGTATTTCGAAGCCTTCTCGGGGAAGTAGACGGCAAGCCCGTTCGCGCAGATCGGCATCGGCCACCGCCTCGCGGGAGCAAGATCGTCCGGATCATCGCCGCCGGGCATCTGCCCGTCATCATTCGTTCCCGTCGTCCCGTTTGCAGGAATCGCGCGCTTGAAGCTCTCGCCCAGATTCACGATCGCATCGAGCAGCGCAGCATCCTTGACCGTCGTCTTCAGAATATCGAGAAGATCCTTCAGATCGACATTTTCAGCGTAAGAAAAATGTTCGACCTTTTGAATCGCCGCATTCAGCGCGGCCGCATGATTTCCCGCCATGACGGCGCGGCAGAACACGTCGAGCCGATCTCTCAGCTCGGGCAGACGTGCCGTCTCGAGAAGGGACATCGTGGTGCGCTTGATGACACGCAGATCGCCACGAGCGGCGATTTCCCACGGACCTTCCTGCGGGATATCCTTGCTGTAACAGTCGCGGAACGCTTTCACGATCGCCGCGCCAAACTCGACCGGCGTCATTCCCGGCCTGAGAGCGCGTAAAACCTCGGTGTAGGGATACCCATCGCCCGGCACCGTCTCTTCAGATGCCACGATGTAGTCGCACCCATCGCGCAACGCCCAGGCGACTTCAAACATCTGCATCAGACACGCATCCATGCAGAACAGATCGATCTTGCGGCCGGCGGCGGAGCTGATCTCACTCAGCGCGTCGCCAAGCTGGTTTGTCGTGATGTGATTCTTGCTGGAATCGTCGTACGATATGCCCTTGAGCGCAGCGCCCTTGAACTTCCAGCCCGCCCCGTGATTCCAGACGACGAGCGCGTAATGCTTCGCCGGGAAGCGCGCCATCGCCGTTTTCGCGAACCGCACCAGTTCGTGCCAGTCGCCCATGTCGAGTTCGCCTTCATCGGTGAGTTTCACGACACGGCCTTTTTCGATATGGTTCATCGTCGCAGGCCCGGCATACCGATCGATCATCGTGACGATATCGAGCTTGTCGCTGCTGCCGGCCACTGCCATCTCTTCCTGGTCGAGAACGCCGTATTCATCAAGGTTGTTGTCAGCATTGATGAACACCATGAAGGTCCATTCCTTCTCCGCTGCAAAAGTCACGCCCTGCATCATCCCGGCAAGGACGAACACCGCCGCAAGAATCCGGATAAACCGTCTCATCGTTTTTCTCCCCCATGGCAGATGGAATGTTCTTTTTCCATCATACCATGTCGGACGATGATTCAGGATCCCCCTCAGGGATCGACTCCGCGGACAAATTGCCGCAGGTACTCCCCTTGACATTTTCATACTATTGAGTTTATATAAGCGAACTTCAAAGTTTAGTTTTACTATTTTTTCACCCGGGAGTCCGTCATGGCCACACCGATGCAGAAACAACGCACTGAACGCATGTATAAGGCTGCCCTCGAGGAGTTCTCGCAGCTGGGGTTTCACCAGGCAAGCGTCAACTCGATCGCCCAGAAAGGCGGGGTCAGCAAGGCGACTCTCTACAGTCACTTTGGAACCAAGGAAGCGTTGTTCCTGGCCGTCTTCGACCAGGTGCTTCACGCCATGATCCATCCACCCAGTATCGATCTGCATGCGATGACTCTCGAGGAAAACGTCCGGCTCGGAATCCGCAATCTGTTCACGCAGGTCGCCGACACGCCCGAAGCCCGCTTTTTCTTCCAGTGCATGACCTCGGATTCGGCGCTGCTGAGCGAAGAGCTCCGCAACCAGCTCTCGAACAGGTTCATCGCGGCAAGTCTCGGGGAAATGAAAGAACTTTCGAATGCCCAGAAAGGCGGTCTGATCTCCCCGCATCTCAATGTTGAGTTCATCCATCATGCGTTCACCGGCATGATCCTCCAGGCCTTTCGGTTCTGGTGGTCCCGCGAAAATGTGATCCCCGTCGAGAACCTCGCGGACCAGCTGACGGATTTCTTCCTGTTCGGCCTGGCAGGGCCCGGAACCTCTCCTTCAAAAAGTATCGTGAAACAATCTCTCTCATCCCGCGGTCGAGGAAAAAAATCATGACAACCAGATCTCACATCCGCAATCAGAGCTCCCGTATCCTGTTTCTGATCCTTTCAGCCATCATGCTCTTCGGCAGCAGCTTCGCCGGGCAGCTCGCCTCAGATACGGCAGGCGAACCCTCGTCCCCGATCGGACAGGTCGCCTCGGATCCGGCGGGCATTCCGTCGTCCACGGTCAGCCCGTCGGCTTCTGCAACGGAAACCCCTCCCCTGACGCTGGCCGAGTGTCTTGTGACAGCCCTGGAAACGAATCCCGGCATCCTTTCCGCGGAAGACGAAACCCAGGCGTCGAAGCATCGGCTGGATCGCGCCGGCAGTAACCTCCTTCCGCGTCTCAAAGCCGAGGAGACATTCACGAACTTCCGGCATACGTCCGAGATCATGGGGATGCCTTTCGGGAAGAACCAGCTTCAGCTGAAAGACATCAAGCTTTCCCAGCCGCTCTACACGGGCGGGGCTCTCGAAAATGGCGTCAAGGCCGCCCGTTCCGGGGTCAAGCTTCAAAAGCACGCTGAAACCCGTCGTCGTGAGGATATGGTCCGGTCGGTCGCCGAAGCCTGGTTCGGGCTTCTCAGCGCACGCGCCATGGAGGAAGTCGCCTCGCAGGCATTGTTCGACACGCTCGGCCACGAGCGGCATGTTCAGAACATGCTTGATGCGGGCGTCGTCGTCCGTGATGACCTTCTGAAGGTCCAGGTCTCGGTTCTCGAACGCCGTGAAAACCTTGTCCAGGCGAAGAACGGCGTCGATCTCGCGCAGTCTCGTCTGGCCATGCTCACAGGGCTTTCGGTCAACCCGTCAGCGATCCCGGTCCCGGAAAATCCCGACACCACCCCGGAGCTGAACGAGGAAAATGCGATCGCACATGCCTCGCGCAGTCATCCGCTGCTGGGTGCGGCGCGTGAACTGGTCCGCATCCAGGATTTCTCGGCCAAAGCCGCGAAAGGGTCCCTGCTTCCGAATGTCGCCCTCCAGTGGAACTGGAGCTCGGGAAACCAGTTCAATACCGCCCAGGATAACTGGGATGCCACCGTCTATGTCGGCCTGAACGTATTCGATGCCGGCGAAACGCGCAGCAGGGTCCGTGAAGCCAGAGCCGGGAAGAGCAAGGCGTCTCACGACCTGGAAGACCTTCAAAGAAATATTACACTTGCTATTCATCAGGCCGCTCTGCGCATCGAGGAAGCCGCCGCCCGGCTCGCACTGTCGAGCCAGGCCGAGAAACAGGCGGCAGAGTCGCTGCGTCTGACGGAGGAGCGGTTCAAGGCCGGTGCGGTCACATCCCAGAATCTCCTCGACGCGGAATCGGCGCTCATCTCAGCCCGCCAGCGCCGCGTCACCGCCGGATTCGACCGCGAACTTGCCCGGATCGCCCTCTGGCATGCCGCCGGCGGCCTCGAACATGCCCTCCTGCCGTTGAAATAGCCATCCTTCCGTCGATTCCGACATTGATCCCCCCTATCAGGAGAGACACCATGAAACCATCCATGACGAATCCGAAAACCGCGCCGGCGTTCACGCCCTCGCTTCAGCAAGTCCATCGTGCCACCCCGCCGGGTGCAAGACCGGCGCCTTGCAATATTGCAAAGTATATTTCTCTCATATCATTGTTCATCGGCATGTCCCTTCAGACCGCCCCTCTGTCCGCCCAGGATTCCGCCAAAGCCGTGCCGGTCCAGCTCCTGACGCCTGAAATCGGAACCGTCCAGTGGATCGAGCACACGACGGGCGAACTGATCGCCCCGCGGCGGGCGGACCTGAGCATCAAGGCCAAAGGCATTGTGGGCCGGGTTTATGTGAATGAAGGCGACCGGGTGAAAAAAGGCCAGCCGCTCGCGACCCTGGATCTCGAAGATGCCAATATCGGTCTCGAACATGCGACGGCCAATGCCAGGGCCTCCGAAACCCAGGTCGAAGCGGCGAAAGATGCCATTGAAACGGCCCGTGTAGCGCGCAAACAAGCCCAGATCCATCTCGAGACGGCCACGCTCGACTTCGAGCGGGCGAAAAGCCTCCGCGGCAAGGAGACGATTTCCCAGCAACAGTACGACCAGATGGAAGGTCAGTTCAAACTGGCGCAGAATGGCGTCGAGGTTGCCGACAAGCAGCTGAAGCAGTCGCAGACGGCACTGGAAGCAGCCAGATCTGGGCTTGCCATCGCGAATGTCGGGATCAGGAGCGCCAGGCAGCGCCTCGCGGATTCGACCCTCTTCGCCCCCTTCGATGGGCTGATCGTCTCGAAAACGATCATGGAGAACGAAGAGAGCGACAGACAGAACATGTATCTCGTCGATGATTCCGAGCTGGAACTCACCGCCCGGCTGCCGGAACGGCTTCTCCCGTTCATTCAGCTCGGCACGAAGCTGGAACTTCGTTCACCGCTTGCATCGGAACCGATCTCCACGAACATCATCACGATCATTCCGTCGATTGATCAGAAAACCCTGACCTTCGCCTCGAAAGCGATCATCCCAAATCCCGCATACAAGCTGAGCCATGGGGGCTACGCCGATGTGAGCGTCATCGTCAGGGAGAATCGCGAAGTACCAGCTGTACCGGTGAAGATCGTGAAAATCCAGGATGATACGACCGGCGCCGGCCAGGCCGCTTCCCGACCGGGATATGTCTTCACGGTGCGCGACGGAAAAGCGCGCAAGACACCCGTAACATTCGGCATCACCAGCAACAACCGCGTTTCCATCCTCTCCGGCCTCGCCTCCGGAACTCCGATCGTGGACCGGGGCTTTGAACAGCTTGAGGACGGAACGCCGGTCGCCATGGGATCCGAGGCGAACCGATGATTCTTGCCGATTCAGCCGTCCGCCGTCCCGTCACCACCACCATGGCCTACCTGGCCGTCGCCCTGTTCGGAATTCTCTGCTACCTGGATCTCGGCGTCGACGAGTTTCCCGAAGTTGAGTTTCCGACGGTCACGATCACCTGCATCTATCGCGGCGCCAGTCCGGAAACCCTCGAATCGAAAGTCATCGACAAGATCGAAGAGCAGGTTGCCGCACTCAGCGGCATCGACAACATCAAATCCGTCTGCGCCGAAAATATCGCGCGAACAATCGTACAGTTCAAGCTGGACCGGGACATCAACGTCGCCGTTCAGGACGTGCGCGACAAGGTCGCGACGATCCGCAGCGAGCTCCCCGAGGCCATGGAGTCGCCCATCATCGAAAAGCTCGATACGGGCGCGATTCCGATCCTGACCTTCGTCGTCACCGGCCGGCTTCCCATCGCCGACCTGTCGAAGTATACGAAGGATGTCGTGAAAAACAGGATCCAGAGCATTCCCGGCGTTGGCGCGATCAAGGAGCTCGGCATCCGGGAGCGCGAAATCAAGATCTGGATCGACAACGACAAGCTGAACGCCCACCGGCTCACCGCCGCGGAAGTCGTCCTGGCCGTGAAATCGAAGAACATCGAGATCCCGGCCGGCAAGGTCGAAGATGAGCGGCAGGAGTTCACCGTGAAAACGATGGGCGAACTCACCGATGTCGAAGCCTTCAAACGCCTCACGATCGCAACCATCGAGGGCACGCCGATCACTCTCGGCGAAGTCGCTCAGGTTGAGGATGGAATCGAGGATGAGAAGGCCATCGGGTCGCTCGACGGGAAAGCCGTCATGGGTCTGCAGATTCAGAAGCAGTCCGGCGCCAATGCCGTGAAAACGGCGAATCTCGTCAAAGAAGCCATTGCCGATCTCCGTGCAAATGCCCCCAAAAGCGTCGAGTTCAATATTCCCGTCGATTCGACCCCCTTCACCGAAGAATCCATCCGTTCGGTCATGATGGACATCATCGTAGGCGGCATCCTGGCGGTCCTGATCATCCTCCTCTTCCTGAGGAACATCCGCTCGACGCTGATTTCCGCGCTTGCCATCCCGGCCTCTCTGCTCGCGGCTTTCGTCATCATGCGCATGCTGGGCCTGACGCTGAACACGTTGACGACGATGGCGCTTTCCATTTCCATCGGTCTGTTGATCGACGATGCCATCGTCGTCATCGAAAACATCTACCGGCATCTGCGCATGAAGAAATCCTCTGATCAGGCCGCATGCGATGCAACCGAAGAGATCGGCATGGCGGTCACCGCGACCACGTTTTCCCTCGTCGCCGTCTTTCTGCCGGTCGCGCTGATGAGCGGCATCGTCGGCCGCTTCCTGTTCCATTTCGGCATCACGGTGACGGCAACCGTCATCGTTTCACTGATCGTCAGCTTCACTCTCACCCCGATGCTGGCCGCCCGGTATCTGAAACAGGAAGAGCACGAAAACCGGCTGGCCGGTTTTCTCGGACGGATGCTGGACCGGCTCGACGACGGCTATCGGTATCTTCTCGGCATCGTCTTGAACCATCGCTACATCGTGCTCGCGTTCGGTGCCGCGATTATCGCCCTGATCGTCGCTCTGAGCGGAACCCTGTCCTTCGAGTTCAAACCGCAGGTCGACAAGAACCTGTTCCTGATCAACTTCCGGACGCCGCTCGGCACCTCTCTTGCCGGATCGAACCGCATCGCAGCGGATGTCGAGCGCCGCGTCGTCGAACCGATCAGGCAGTATGTCGATACATCGTTCATAACCATCGCGACGGATCCTCTCGAAGACCCGACCAAATGCATGATTCTGCTTTCGCTGAAGCCGAAAGACCAGCGCCCCGGCGTCTCGCAGACGCAGCTGATGGAGAAGGCACGAAAAGTGGTCGCCGGCATCGCGGGAATCGAGCGCTGTTCGGTCGAGGAAATGGATCCCCTGGCGTCCAGCTCCGGCATGGGCAACCAGCAGATATCCTATTCCCTTCTCGGCTCGAGCATGACCGTTCTGAACGATCTCGCCGATCAGCTCACCGCCTGGATGAAGAAGTCCGGCGGCTTCGTTGATATCTCGGATTCCCGCGAGCCCGGGAAACCCGAGCTTCATGTCCAGCTCCAGCGTGATCGCATGGAAGTCCTGGGCGTCAACGTCAGCGCCCTTGCGACGACGTTGAACCTCCTCGTCGGCGGCCAGCAGGCCATCTCGCAGTTCAAGGAGGAAGGGAAGCAGTATGACGTTAAAATGCGGCTGATGAAGGCTTTCCGCCTCAGTTCCGAATCTCTCCCGAACCTCATGGTCAGAACCATCGACGGGGCGCGGACCGTGCCCCTCTCGAACGTATCCGAACTCACGCAGGCAGCCGCTCCGGCAACGATCAACCGGTTGAACCGGGCCCGCGAAATCCGGCTGGGATGTAACCTCGAAGGGAAGGCCCAGGGCCAGGCAATCACCGAGTTCACGGAGGCAGCCCGGCAGCTGCTCCCGATCGGGTATCGGGGCGAGTTCCAGGGGATGGCGAAGGAAGCCGGCGATACCGCGCGAAATATGCTGTTCGCAGCTGTCATTGCCCTGATTCTCGTTTATATGCTGCTGGCCTCCCAGTTCGAGAACTTTCTGCACCCGCTGACAATCCTGACGTCGGTACCGCTCGGCATCGTCGGTGCCATCATCGCATTGATCCTGACCCGGGCAAGGCTCGATATCATGGTCATGATCGGGTTTTTGATGCTCATGGGGCTTGTCGTGAAAAACGGCATCCTGCTCGTCGAGTTCATCAATCAGCAGCGCCACAAGGGCCTGAGCCGCAGAGAGGCGATCATGATCGCCGGACCGATCCGTCTGCGGCCGATTCTCATGACCAGCGCATGCATGATCGGCGGCATGATCCCTCCCGCCATCGCAACCGGCCCCGGCTCGGAACTGCGCGTCAGCATGGCGATCGCCGTCATCGGCGGACTGATCACCTCGACCTTCCTGACCCTGCTGTTCGTCCCGGTCATTTACGAGCTGCTGGAAGACATCTGCGCGAAGTTCGGCATCGTCGCCTTCCGGCCCCCGCCACATCAGGAAATTCGTGATCGATAGCCGTATCTGCGAATCACCGGGTATTTTTGTGTTTTTCTGTGGTCCGCCCTCTGTATCTCCTTGACAAAGACGGCCGGACAAACAATCGTTTGGATCAGGGAGGACAGAGAGGAGATGAGCGATCATGTTCAAATTCGACTTATCCGAAGAAAATCTGGCTCTGCTGAAGTCCCTGCTCACCAGGGAGATAGCCGACACCCGCGTCGAGATCTACCACTGCCGCAACGCATTCCAGTTCCGGGATGTCCTCAAAGCCCGGGAAACAGAACTCCACGAGTTGCTGGACAGGCTGCTGAGGCTGCTCCCAACCTGAACGTTTTCCGCTCCGATCGGACCAATCCCGATAAGAGAAGATTCATCCGCGACGCGTCTGAACTCCGGGCATCCGCCCGGAGTTTCTGCTTTCGCTCTCCTTCTCATGGAAGAATCACAGAGGGCACGCTCGGCACAGAGCGCTGCGCTACAGAACCGCGGAGATGACCGCACTGTTGTTCAGAACAGGAAATCCGGCATTTCAGGGAGAACCGGTCCGCCCGCCCCGTCAGATGTCATTCCCCTTCGGCTCTGGTATCATTGAGCCGGTTTTCGATACTGAGCATTTCGCCGTGTCCCGGTATCCACGTGGTTCGTCATCTCTCTTGCAAAGGATTGTCGAATGACCAGGAATCTGATTTCTGACGAAAAACTCCGCGAACGGCGAACGCCGCGGGAAGAAGACCTGCGCGGCCCGTTCCTGCGCGACCAGACCGCGATCATCCATTCGTTGCCGTTCCGGCGGCTCAAACACAAGACCCAGGTTTTTTCGGCGCCCGAGAATGATCATATATGCACTCGTATAGAACACGTCATGCATGTGGCGACAATAGCCGTGTCTATTGTCCGGGGCCTCAACCGGCTCGGCTGGCAATTGGATGAGGAAGCGGCCTTCGCGATCGGCATCAGTCACGATCTGGGGCATCCGCCGTTCGGCCATGGCGGCGAACATGCTCTGGATGCAATTCTCAAAGAGCATGGCTCCGGTTTCATGCATGAGATAAACGGTCTTCGCGTCGTGGATATTCTTGCCAATGACGGTCGCGGCCTGAATCTGACGTTCGCGGTACGCGACGGCATCACCTGTCACAATGGCGAAAAGTTTGAGCCGAGCCTTGTGCCCGCCGAATCAGCGAATATCCTGGAGGAAATCCATGACCGGAACGCCCGCCCTTCGACCTGGGAAGGCTGCATCGTCCGGTTTTCCGACAAGATCGCCTATCTCGGACGGGATATAGAGGACGGGATCGATGCCGGGCTGATTTCTGAAAATGATGTTCCGGCGCTCGTCAGACGCGAACTCGGCAGCCGAAACGGCGAGATCATCAATACGCTGGTCGTCGATCTCATCGCCGCATCGAGTGACAGTGACGCGATCCGGTTTTCGCCCGAGAGATTCGCGATCATCAATGAACTGCGCCGGTTCAACTACGAGCGCATCTACTTCCATCCGCGACTGCAGGAATATGGAAGCTATATCAACGACATCATGCGCCGTCTCTTCAGTCATCTGCACGGCCTCGCAGCGACCTTCGGAACAGATTTTCCCCGCTACGCGGCTGCCATGCTTCCGCTCGACCGCGCGTTCGGCCATTACCTCGAGCGCATGGCACAGGCCTATCGCCTCGAGTCCGCCAGCCCCGCACGCATGGCTGCCGACTATCTTTCAGGCATGACCGACGAGTTTGCCCTCTCCAGCCTCAGGCAGATCACCTTTCCGCCGCCCATCTGCTGAAGAATGATGGTTGGTTTCCGTCTCTCTCCTGCTATTTGTTCGTGGGCGATGCAATGAGGCCGGCCGAGGAAACAGCGTCCATCACTTCGAGGATCGCCGGATCGGGAATCGATGCGACATCCGAACGCCCCTGGGTGTAGCCCTGCATGCGGCGAATGATGCGCTCCCACCGGTCGCGGGGCTTGGCAGTCTCGGAAGTCGTGCGCTGACGATCATGGCAGCCGATGCAGTAGCGGTCGATCGCGTCGGCTGCCATGAGCGGAGCCGAGGCGGATGAAGTCCGTGCCGATGCCGGAGCTGAAACGGAGGTCGTTGCAAGAAGCGCCGCAAGAGCGCCGCGCGCGTCCTCCCGTTTCAGGGCGCCGGCCCAGGCCATCGGCTCAACGATCTCGATCCAGCGGGCAATGCCTCGTCTGCCAAGGCCATCCGTCGCCGTTTCCCGGTTATGGCAGGAACAACAGACGTGGTTGAATGCCGTCTGGTCGGGGCGTTCCGTCACGTCGGCCGGCGTCAGCGGCTGCCAGCCGCGATATTCCAGAGCATATGGAATAATCATTCCGCATGCGGCGACCGGAAAGATCACCGCAAGCGCATACCCGAGAGGGATCAATCGTTTCGGAGACACGAGCCAGTTCCGTCGGGCCATGAATTTCGCCACGAAAAGGGTGAATGCCAGAATTCCAAGCAGGACATGCCCGCGCGACGGCATTCTCAGGGATACCTGGTACTCGATCAGCCGTTTCATCATGCCGGAAAACAGCAGCAGACCGGGCAGAACGGCAATTCGGGCGCCCCATCTGTGAAGCGGACTCGCCGGTTTCCTGAGTTTTATAGCAGCGAGAATAACAGACCAAATGCCGAAACATCCACCAAGCAGTACACCGAATTGCGGCAGCATCGGACTCCTCCACGAAAAAGAAAGCGGGGGAATGCCGTCAGACACTCCCCCGCCGCGTGATCAGTTCCTCAGTTGAGGGTTTCGAACTTGTCCTTGGGAGCCGAGCAGACCGGGCACTTGTCAGCCGGCGCCGTGGCGGTCGTGAATCCACAGATCGTGCAGACGAAGTAATCCTTCTTGGCGGTCTTGCTCGCATCGAGATTCTTCAGGGCTTCGGCGTAGAGAGCCGCATGTTCGGCTTCGACCTTGGCGGTGCCGCCGAACAACATGATGGCCTTCTCCTGATTCTCGGTCTCGGCAATGGCCTTGAACTCGGGGTACATCTTGTCTTTTTCACTTGTCTCGCCGTTCATGGCGGCTTCGAGATTTTCTTTGGTGCTCTTCACGTCGGGGGTCTCGATCTTCGCCTCGGCCTTGCCGCCCTGCTTCTCGATCTCAGCCTTGAGATTGGCAGCATGAATGCTTTCCGACTTCGCGGCCGCGCGGAACAGACTGCCGACGGCGAGGAATCCCTCTTCATCAGCCTTTTTGGAAAAAGCGGTATACCGTTCCTGGGCATTCGACTCGCCGTTGAAAGCGGTCTGCATGTTTTCGAGAGTCTTGCCGGTGGTGGACATGGCGGCAGGAGCGGC
>CAZQYQ010000003.1:0-17686 GCA_964597625.1 uncultured bacterium | reverse complement strand
ATCAGCAAGGAAACGGCAAAAAGCAGAACAAAAATACGGTTCATTCAAAGTCTCCTCTAATTCATATGTGGATATAGTTGGTACAGGAACTCTACCTTCCCGCTCACACAGAGTCAAGTAGCTGACTTCCCCGTCTTCACAGAGGGCTTGTTGGTGGCCTGGTCCGTTTCGCAACAGCGTGAAAAGAGAGCTCGATTCATGTGCCCTCCATGCGGTAGAATGAACAACATCGACGGAGGAATGAAAGACATGCGAAAAATCAGATTATTTTTGATCTTCATGCTCGTGCTGACGGCATCGCTCATCGGCAGCGGGCTGGAAGCCCGCGACTGGCAGCGGGATCCGGCCAGTGTCCAGGTTCCCTTCGCGCCGCGTGTCGTCGCCATCGGTGATGTTCACGGCGCGTTTCCGCAATTCGCGGCATCCCTCGAAACCGCCGGCATGGCGAAGCGCACGTCCAGCGATGGCTTCGATCTTACCTGGACGGGCGGGAAGGACATTCTCGTATTCACCGGTGACTTCACCGATAGAGGTCTCTATACAAAGCAGGTGTATGACGCCGTTATGAGCCTTGAAAAGCAGGCGGATGCCGCCGGCGGCCATGTGTTCCCGATGTTCGGCAACCATGAGGCGTTGTTGCTGAACGGCACCACCGAGAAGTGGGCCAACACCTTGACCTCACACAAAAAGCAGTGGTATCAGAACACGCTCGACTCGTTCACCAAAGCCGGGCTCGACTTTCACCAGGCCATTTCCCCGGAAGGCGTCTATGGCTCCTGGATCCGCCGCCGTCCCCTGTTCGCCGTCATCAACGGCTATATGTTCCTTCACGGCGGACTTCAGGCCGAGCCGCAGGGCCTGACGGCCATCGCAACCCGGTTCCGGCTCGATCTGGAAAAAGGCGACTTCAGCTCCGGTATTTTCATGGATGAGAAGGGCCCCCTCTGGAACCGCGACTGGTGGAACGATGCGTCGCTGGTTGAACGAAGCCTCCAGATGATGGGTCTGCGCGGCGTGGTGTTCGGCCATACGGTCGGCGCCATGGGCACCGAAGGCGTGATCAATGTCAAGAACAACGAATTAATAGGAATCGATATAGGAATGTGTCCGGCCTACGGCAAGAGCCAGGGCGGCGCTCTCGTCATGACTGCAACCTCCGACGGCGGGATCACCGCCGAAGCCGTCTACCCGGACCGTCCCACGGCGAAGCTGTTCTCGATCGCGGGTACCGGCCGCCGCATCACCCGCCCCGTGACGCGCACGCCGCGCCGCCCGGCACGCAGTCCGGCCAACGAGCAGCTTCCGCTCACCGGTACGGGAAACTGAGCGGACCTTGTCTCGTGTTTCATCGCGGAAATCCCCGGCCCCGTCTCGTGACGGGGCTTTTTTCTTCAGCCGGAAACGGTCCCTTCGCATCGCACGGGTGACCGCATAGTCGAGTAGTATTATTTCTATTTATCTGAAAGGATACGGGAGCATCTATGCGTCGGCCATCGACCCTTTTTTTCGTGGTTCTGCTTTGCGCGGCAGTGGTTACAGGATATGCCCATTTCCGTTTCGCGCGTTTGAACAGGGCGATCAACGCAGGCCTCAACGATGGAACCGACCTCCAGTTCGAGCCGAAGTATGATCCCCCATTTCTCCAAGGAGTCGGGTTCCCCGCCGGGCTCATCGAGGTTGCTCAGAATCACAAGCGGGAACTCCTGACAGGAAAAGATCTGATCCGGCGGTATGAAGCCCTGGATTACCTTTCCGAGGCGCTGGTCGTCGAACATGGACAGACAGTCCTGAAGAGCCTCGCAAGCTCGACGCCGATCATCTGGAACCTGCCTGAATCAGTCGAAATATGCGCCGCGACCCCTGATTTCAAGCGTGTCAGGGATTACGCAAGAATTCAGGCCGTCATCGGACGATATCTGATTGCCAAAGGCCGGCCGGTCGAAGGCACGGCCCTGCTCGAAAGCGTCGCACATATCGGACCCGCCATCTGCCTGGAGCATCCGGAACGGAATTTCCTCATTACCCAGATGATAGCCCGTGCCCTTGTCGGTGTTGCCGCAGAAGGGTTCATTCTGGCGGCGGCGGATCTCCATCCAGGCCGTGATCAGGCGAGGGCCATCGGTGAAAGCCTGCGTCACGCCATTGCCCTCCTGCCCCCTCTGTCCTACTCCTTCAGCCTGGAACGGAAAGTGATTCCAAGCTTTCCGGCAGCCTATCGGAAACAGGCCGAACGCACGCATTCGGCCCGAGGCCTCATTCGCGCGGCAGAATTCGAGCAGGTGGCGGCAAAGGCTGAACCTCATCTGAAAAAGCTGTTCGATCCCTGGACCCCGCTGCTGGACCTTCCCTGGTCTGAAGCATGGCCGAAGCTTTTCGAAGCAGCCAGGGCCAATGACGATTATATTAATAAGTATATATCCGTGGAAGGCCCGGCCAATTATATCCGGAGTCTGCTCGACCCGTCTGAATCCGCCGCCCGGATCATGCTGAGTATTGTCATTCCCTCTCCCGCAGGCGCTTTCAAAGGCATCTGGCAGACGCACCAGAAGATCGAGGGAGCCCGCACGGTGCTGGCAATCGAAGCGTTCCGCAAGGAACGAAATCGTCTTCCCGGCACGATGACGGAACTCGCCGCCTGGTGGGGAACAGCGATCGGCGAGGATTATTTCTCGGGCAGGTCACTTCTCTACGACTCGAAACGCCCGTCTCTCGCCAGCGTCGGACCGGACCAGATGCCCAACACAACAGACGATATCCTCTTTCTGCCACTTGAGGACCTGGTGAAGTGAATGCCTGCTCCTCGCCGTGCTCACCGATGTCTTCCGCCTTCATGCAGATGATTTGACACGTAGCGATGTCATTTCCTCCGGGCCAGACTCGGCTTCCTCAGCAGATCATCTCCCGCATTTCATCATCGTATCGCTCCGGCCTCGTCTTCCGACGGCGTCTTTTCTTCATGAGAAGACGACGCTCTTCCAACAGCCGTATCTTCGACGATGGTAATGGGGCTGGAAAAGCAGTATTATTTCGAATCACACGAGTCCGCCCTTTCCATATAATACATACTGATATATTGTTTCGAGAGAGCACCCGGGGGAATTATGCGTCGACCCTTGTATCTTTTTTCCTTGATCCTGCTTTGCGCGGCAACCTGTACCGGATATGCCCACTTCCGCTTCGTGCGGTTGAGCAAGATGGTCGACGCCGAAATCCGGTTAGAGCCGAAGTATGTCCCCCCATTTATGAAGGAAGTCCGGTTTTCCTCGGAGATGATCGAGGCTGGCAAATACCACAACATGAAACCCCAGACGGGATACGCTCTGATACGCCAGTATGAAACCCTGAACAATCAATTTCAGGCGACAGCCATCGCAAATGGGCTGGCTGTTCTGGAAAGCCTTGCAAGCTCGACGCCTCTCATCTGGAGCGTGCCGGCAACGGTCGACGTCTGCGCCGCAACTCCCGATTTCGAACACATCAGGGATTATGTACGCACGCAGGCCTTCATGGGAAGATATCTGATAGCCAAAGGGAAGTCAGCCAGAGGCACGGCACTTCTCGAGAGTGTCGCTTATATCGGAGCCGCAATCTGTCAGGCACATCCCGAAAGAAATTTTATGCTTCCGCAGATGACCGCCCGATACATTGTTGGTCTTGCCGCCGAAGGATTCATCCTGGCTGCGGCAGATCTCCAACCAGGTCGTGACCAGGCGAAGGAAATCGGAGAACGGCTGTTGCATGCGAATTCTCTCCTGCCCCCCCTGTCTTATTCCCTGAGCCTTGAACGGAGATATATTCCAGGGTTTCTCGCGGCCTATCGGAAACAGGCTGAAAGCGCGCATTCGAGTGATGGAGCGAAACGCGCAGCGGAGTTTGAACAGGTGATGGCAAAGCTGGAACCACATCTTCAGAAGCTGTTCGATCCGGTCATCCCCCTGCTGGACCAGCCCTGGTCCGAAGGCTGGCTGAAGATCGCATCGGCCGTCAAAGCCAATGACGAGTATATGAACACAACGATATGCTTGAATGGCCCGGTCGCTTATGTCCGGGGTCTGCTGGATCCGTTTGAAGCATCCGCACAGATTGTGTTGAAGAACGGCCTTCCTTCCTTTTCCGGCGCATTCCAGGGGATCTGGAGGACATACCAGATGATCGAGGGAGCCCGCACCGTGCTTGCGATTGAAGCATTCCGCAAGGAACAGCAGCGTCTTCCCGCCACCCTGACAGAACTTACCGCCTGGTGGGGAACCGCGATCGGCGATGACTTTTACTCAGGAAAGCCTCTTCTCTACGACCCGGACCGGCCCTCTCTCGCCAGTGTCGGGCCGGACCAGAAAGACAACACATCGGACGATATCCATATCCTGCCCCTGGAAGACCTGGTGAAGTGAAACTATGGGGCACACCCTGTTTGATGTGAAGCTTGCAGGCGCAGTATTGTAGTTCTTCCGTCCATAATCTTCCCGAAGAGGTAACCAGATGAAATTTCCAAGATTCCTTCTCCTTGTCGTTTCGCTGATTGTCGCCCTCACTGCTGCTGGTACGGCTGTCGCGGCAACGGAGCCTTCTGCGGTCCCGCAGAAAGCGAGCGGCACCATCGTTCTTGCCACGACGACCTCGACCCAGGCCACCGGCCTTCTCGATGTCGTCCTCGCTGCGTTCACCAAGGCGACCGGCATCACGGTGAAAACCGTGGCGGTCGGCACGGGCAGAGCCCTCGAACTCGCGAAAAACGGCGATGCCGATGTGGTGATGGTTCACGCACGCACCCTGGAAGACGCATTCGTCGCCGAGGGGTTCGGCGTTCACGCATACGACTTGATGTATAACGACTTCATTCTCGTCGGGCCGGCATCGGATGCCGCCCTTGTCAAGACCTCCCAGACCGCATCCATGGCGTTTGCACGCATTGCCAGCGGCTCGACAAGATTCATCTCCCGTGCCGACAAGTCGGGCACCCACGAGAAAGAACTCGCCATCTGGAAAACCGCCGGCATCAAACCGGCAGGGTCCTGGTATGTCGAAGCGGGCCAGGGGATGGCCGAGACGCTGAAAATGGCCGGCGAGATGCAGGCCTATACGCTGACGGACCGCGCAACCTGGCGTTCGATGCACAAAAAGCTGCAACTGGCGATCGCGTATGAAAAGCCAGAAGAGCTCAAGAACCCGTATGGCGTCATCGCCGTGAACAAGGCGAAAATCGCCAAAGCCAAAACGGACCTGGCCGTCATCTTCATCGACTGGCTCGTCGGCTCCCATGGACAGGACATCATCAAAAACTTCAAAATCGACGGGGAACCGATCTTCCATCTCTCCATCGGGGAGCGGAAATAATCCATGTCAGCACTCGTAAAATCCGCGCTCAGCGTCACTCTGGCAGTATTCCTTCTCTGCCCGTTTCCGGGATCGGCCGCGGAGCCTCCCGCTTCCGCCGCGAGCGGAACACGTTCGGTGACTGTCGTAACGGGGAGTTCCACGATCACCCTGACCCTCGCGGAGCTGCAGAAGCTGCCGAAGATCGCCATTCCCGGGTATGAAGCGGTTGGAACCAAGCGCGGCCCCCTCGGCAAACACGCCTGGGAAGGCGCAAGCCTCCGCGATATCCTGCTGAAAGCCGCGCCCGGTCTCGACAAGCCGGAGTCCGCCACGAAACGGATCATCGTCAAAAGTATCGACGGCTGGACCATCTCGCTCAAGGCACGAGAGCTGTTCGGCGAGTTCACCGGCGGCGAAGCCCTGTTCGCGGTCAAGGGCTGCAACGAGTGCCACGGGGCCGGCGCCGAGGGAAGCGCGCCGGCCGGGAAAAAGGCCGCGCCGGCCCTGAAAAGCCGCTCGCTGCCAGCACCTTTGATCGGGGCTCTTCTTCGGGCAAACCACGGCGACGTGAAATTCTATGGCCCCGATCGTGTAAGCGAGGATGAGATCGCCCAGATCACGGCCTGGCTGAATGCCCCGGACACCGCAACCGGCAGCTTCAGGATCGATCCATCGAAGAACCGGGCCATTCTCGCCTGGGCCCGCGACGGCCAGCCTCTTTCTCCCGCCGACGGCCTCATTCAGCTCGTGGTCGAATACGACCAGTTCGCCGGCCGCTTCTCCCACTGGGTCGACCGCATCGAAATCGAGTAATGAAGAGAACGGAAGCGCAGAGGGCATTCCCTCTGCGCTTCACTCTTTCATGCTCACACGTTATGCCTTCAAGGCATCAGCATCCGTGTTCATCCGTGAATATCCGTGGCTTTCGTTGCTCTTCCCTTTTTTTCAGGCGGCTTCGGCTTTCTTGCCACCGTGATGCACACCCGCTTCGATCCAGCGGCGGGAGAGAATCAGGCCGATCGGGGAGATGCAGGCAATGAAGCCGTAGATCAGCCACATCGTGCCCGAATCATGATGAACGAGCAGCTTCATGAACTCGTTCAGCGGCGTTTCGGCCCAGCTGCCCATGAAGAAACTCCCGAGCGACTGCGGAGTCCCAAAGAAAGCGTAGATTCCATTCATGTCCGGCGGGGCAGGCACGAACCAGCTCAGCATGAAACCGGAATACAGCCCGGTCGTGAACTTGGCCATGAACCACGGGATGCCGGCCAGGCCCATGTAAGCCCCGACCTTGCCTTCGGGTGCGAGATCGGCCACGTATTCCAGAAACCGCGACGACCAGAGAGCCTCGCCAAAAGAAAAGATCAGGACATACAGAATAAGCAGGTTCAGATCAGGCCCGGGAACGAGAATGAATGTTGTGAGCGCCGAAACCGCCGTTCCCAGGATCATCATCGTGATGACCGTCACTTCGCGGGTCAGCGCGGCAATCAGGGGCACGAAGATGACGATGATCAGCGGGTTGAGCGCATTGATCCATTCGAACTTGGCGCCGACCGCGGCCGGGAAGCAGCGGAACACGTAGTCGGGCATCGTCAGGAACTGATGCGCGAACAGCGTCCGGACGGGGAGAAGGATGAAGATGAAGAACATGAACCGCGCATCGAGGAAGGGCAGTTCCATGATCTTGTCTTTCCAGGTTTTCGGTGCCTCGTCGGCAGCGGGTTTCGGCGGCTCGGCCGGAGCATTCGGATCCTTCCAGCGGCATTTCTCGTCAACCGACCTGGTGAACAGGAACAGATGCGCGCACACGACGAGCCCCGTGATGGCCACGCAGACCCAGAACACGCCGTCGATGCCCCACCCCAGTCCGTTCATGCCGCCGATGAAATGCTCGTCGGTGCGCACGAAGGGCGAGACGAAGCCCTCGGCCAGAATGCCGAGGTTCATGATGGCATAGAGCAAACTATATCCGATCGTCGCGGTGCGCGGGTCGGTGTATTCTTTTGTTCCGGCATACAGTGCGGGTTGCAGGACTCCCGAGCCGAAGGCCATGAGCGCCAGGCCCAGCCAGGCGATGCTCCAGCCGGCGTAGGACTCCCCGCCAAACGGTGCGACGACTGTCAGCACGCGCCCACCGAGCAGCATCATCAGGGAAAGTGTCAGGGCGTTCCGAACGCCGAGTTTGTCGGAAACAAAGCCCCCGCCGAACATGAACAGCGTGACAAGGCCGGTGAACGCCGAAACACTGATTCCGACCATCGAATCCGGCATTCCGAGACGCGTGCCCAGGAACCGCGTCAGCAGCGTCAGAATGCCGAAATACGCGATGCCGTCGGCGAAATTCACCAGGTTGACAAGCCAGAACACTTTTGAAGCCCCGAATAAAATCCTCAGGGAGTCCATCAAAGACAGTTTTTCGTTGTCGTTTGCAGTCGCTTCCATCGATCTCTCCGTTCGCTTATTCCATGCGCCGGCCGCAACGATTCATCACGCCCCGTACACACGGTCTGTCCGCGAGAGTTTACTCTAAATCACCCGATTTGTCTTGCATCTCGATCATCGCCCCAGGGCAAACGGGAACCTGAAAGTCAGATTCAGCCGAGGTCGGTTGACACGCACACTGTGTACTCCTAAATTTTCATGCGGGCTCCACGAGGTGATAAGGTACGCAAACCCAGAAGGTTTCTGCGACAAGAGAGAGTTGGAAACGTGTATGAAAGTTCCCGTTTGCCCTGTCTGCGGGGCGCACTCACGCAAAACCGCCGCCCGGTTGGGCGGCGGTTTCAGGGAGAGGATTGAATCTGTTTTCAGAGGGGTGAACCCCTTATGAGTGGGGAATCCCTGATCAGGAGAGAGCTTTGCCGATTTCCTGGATCAGGTCCCGAACCGCTTCCTGGGAATCCTGGTAGATCTGATAGTTCTGATTGTCGGTGTCTTCCCAGGAGGGCATGATCGTGAAATCGGCATCCGAGCCGCCTGCGGGCGGGAAACCGGCGCCGCCGAGCGAATCCGGGTCGAACTGCATGTTGGCCAGCCACAGGGTCACGATCGCCCCGCGAAGTTTCGCGTATTTGGCCAGCAGGACGTCTTTTTCCTTCGGATCAGCGTTGTTCCTGATCAGCGTCTCAAAATTGGCCAGGCGGGCCTGCATGATGCTGCTCTTCGCAACAAACGAGTTCCAGATCAGTTTCGTATTCTTGCGGCGCACCGCGGAAGCGCGGAAAATCGCGATTTCACCGTCAGCCGCCAGAACGCTGTCGAAAACCCTGGGGGTCAGAATCGTCGCATCACTGATCTGCTCGACCTTCGCCGCGTCGACAATGCCGATGACTTCTTCAAACACGGAGCGCAGGCCATTCCAGTTCACACCGCCGTCAGCAAGAATCACGCGGCCATGCGTGCGGGGCGCCAGAACATCCGGAGTCGCCGCAAAAACAGCGCCGCCAAGCAGTGCAACCGTTAACAGAGCTATCAGCAACGGACGAATCATCGTTTTTCTCCCGTAGGCCTTGGATGTATTGCCATGGTGGAAGCAACTTGTATACCACGCTGCCACCACAGGATCAAACCGCTCCCAAACCGACTTTTCAGAAAAGCGGATCAGGAAGCCTGCCGGTTTTTCCGCGCCTGCCTGCCACGTTTTCGTCACCCGAACCCGCGCCTGAAATCTCAAAACCATCCTGGTTTTTCGCAAACGCAAGGCTGGAGGGTTTTCCCAAAAGCCGTGGTATCCTGTGCTCATGAACTGTGTTTTTCCCCGCGAGTTCATCTGGGGAGCAGCGACGGCGGCTCTGCAGGTCGAGGGCGCGACATCTGAAGACGGCCGCGGCGACTCCGTATGGGACGTCTTCTGCCGCGAACACCCGGACAAAATTTTTGAGCATGCGACTCCGGAAACGGCCTGCGATCAGTATCATCGGTTTGCTGAAGATGTCCGACTGATGCGCGAGTTCGGCATGACCGGATACCGGTTTTCCATCTCCTGGCCCCGGTTGTTTCCGGGCGGTGACGGTCCGTTGAACGAGGCTGGCGCCGCCTTTTACCACCGTCTGATCGACGCTCTGCTTGAAGCCGGCATTCAACCGCACGTCACCCTCTTCCACTGGGATCTCCCCCAGCCTCTCGCAGCAGCCGGCAGCTGGGAATCACCCCGAACGATCGCCGCCTATGAACACTACGCCGAAACCTGTTTCAGGCTCTTCGGCAATCGGGTGAAACGCTGGGCGACCTTGAATGAACCCGGCTGGATGACCCTCAACGGCTGGGTCACGGGCCTTCACCCGCCCGCTCGTCAGGAACCCCGCGCCGCGATTCAGGTCGCAACGAATCTGCTTATCGCCCATTCGCGCGTTTATGAACGGTTCCACGCCGGAACCAGCACAGGCGAGATCGGGATTGTCTTGAATATGTCCCCGGTGAAGCCGGCAACCGATGATCCGGCTGATATTCACGCCGCGCATCTCGCCGATGCGGTTTTGAATCGATGGTTCATCGATCCGGTTCTGCACGGCCGGTTCCCCGAGGCGGCGGTTTCCCTCTATGAACGGTGCGGCATGATGCCGCGAATGGAGCCCCGTGACAAACAGCGCGTGGAACACCCGTCAGCGGACTTCCTCGGCGTGAACTACTATTATCCCCACCACGCCTCGGCTGACGCGGAGGAAACCGGCTTTCACCTCAACACAACCGGCACCCGCGACGAACCCTGTAAATTCGCGATCAAAGGCCTGTTCCGATTCGTTCAGCCCGCCCAGAACCGCGCGACCGACTGGGGATGGGAAATCGCTCCCGAAGAGCTTGGGAGCCTACTGCTTGCTCTCCACCGGGAGCGGCCCGATCTGCCGATCGATATTACAGAAAATGGAATCGGCCAGCCCGATGTCCCGGGCCCCGACGGGCAGGTGAACGATCAGACGCGCATCGAGTTCGTGCGTGACCATCTGATCGCGATCCATCGCGCGATGGCCGCCGGTGCGAAGGTGCGCGGCTATTACCACTGGTCACTGCTTGACAACTTTTCCTGGATCAACGGGTTCAAGAAGCGCTACGGTTTTTTCCACGTCGACCGCACCACCATGGAACGTCATCCCAAGGCCAGTGCCTTCTGGTACCGCACCGTCTCCAAAAACCACGGATTCTGATCCCTTCTTTCACCTGCCTCACTCCCCAAGAGCCCTCTTGTGAGGCTCCCCGCGGTCAAGACACGATTTGTTCCGCGGGATACGCCGGCCGTCGTTTGCGAATCACCGGGAAGCGGCAAGCAGGGCTTGCAGTTCGGCAGCGTATTGATCGGCATTCAGGCCGACCAGCAGGTGCATGATGTCTCCCGAGAAGCTCATCGACGCCTGAACTCCGGAATCGCGCAGCGCGGCTTCGGTGATTTTCTTCGCATCGACAACCATGATGCGAAGGCGTGTTAAGGCACAGACTTCGAGGCGCTTCACGTTGGAAGGCCCACCCAGGGCAGCCAGAATTGCGCGGGCTTTTTCAGGCGCTTTCGGATCGCGCGTTCTCGACGCTTCGGCGGCTGTCGGCCGGCTCCCGGCCGACGGCTGCGGGAGTTCTTCCTGTTTCAGCTCCGCCTCATCACCGGCCGTGGCAAGGTATTCATGCATATCCGTCATCAGATTTTCAGATCGCGTTCCAAAAATTGCCTGGATGCCGGTGCCGGCCGTGACGACCCCCGCCGCGCCCAAGGCCTTGAGTCGCGCCGGACTCGCTTTTGCCAGGTCGTTCAGCTCAACCCGCAGCCTGGTGATACAGGAATCAAGGCTTTTGATGTTGCTTTTACCACCGAACGCAAGAACGAGCTGGCGTGCGAAATCATGCGCGATCTCGATCGCGGCCCCGCCCGCGACGGTGCTCTCAGAGACTTCTTCCACTTCGCGGCCGGGGGTTTTCACATCGAAGGTCAGAATGAACCAGCGGAACACAAAGAAATACATGGCCGCCCAGCACGGCCCGATGACAAACATCCAGAGGGCTTTCGTCGATTGCGGGAACAGCACAACGTAATCGATCAGCCCGTGCGAGAACGTCATGCCGTGCTTGATGCCGAGGATGATGCACACGGCGAAGGCGGCCGCCGCCATGATCGCATGCAGACCATACAAAACCGGTGCGACGAAAAGGAACGAGAACTCGATCGGTTCGGTAATGCCGGTCAGAAACGAGGTCAGCGCGGCCGACATCATGATGCCGCCCACCCGCGCCTGATGTTCCTTCCGGGCGCAGAACCACATCGCGATCGCGGCGGCGGGCAGCCCCCACATCTTGAACAGATATCCTCCCGCCATATTGCCGGCCGTCGGATCGCCCGCGACATACCGCTGAATCTCCCCGTGAATAGCCGTCTTCGTGACCGGATCGATATACTCGCCGACCTCGAAGAAAAACGGCACATTCCAGACGTGGTGCAGCCCGAAGGGCAGCAAGGAACGCTCGACAAGGCCGTAGAGGGAAAACGCCATCGTCGGGTTGCCGCTCGCCGCCCATTTCGAGAAGATGCCGATCACGTTCCCGATCGGAGGCCAGATAAAGCTGAGCAGAATGCCCAGGAAAATGGCGGCCCCGGCCGTCAGAATCGGCACCAGTCGTTTTCCCGCAAAAAAGCCGAGATACGGCGGCAGCTGCACCTTGTAGAACCTGTTGAACAGCCAGCCTGCGAGGCCACCGATCAGGATGCCCCCGAAAACGCCTGTCTCGATGCTGGGCATCCCCATCACCTGGCGCGTCTCGACGCCGAACACCGCCGCCATGACGCCCATCGTGGCCGTCATGACGACGAACCCGACCGTTCCGGCCAAAGCCGCGACGCCATCATTGTTCGTGAATCCGAGCGCGACGCCGATGGCGAAGATCAGCGCGAGATTTCCGAAGATCGAGTCGCCGGCCTTCGCCATCAGCGTGGAAATGATCGGGTTGATAAAACCGAATTTCGCGCTGCCGATCCCGAGCAGCAGACCGGCAACCGGCAAAACGGCAACCGGCAGCATGAGGGCTTTTCCGATTTTCTGTAAAGACGCAAACGCGTTATTTAATATATTCATTATTATTCTCCGTGGTCACGCGCCGGCAACGGTCGCTGAAACGAGCTCCCGGACGGCGGCCGGGCTCTCCAGGGCAAGCGCCTTTTCCGCAAGCGCGCGGCAGTCGGTCATCGATAGTCGGCGAACCAGTGCCTTGATCGAGGGAATCGCCGGCACACTCACACTCAGTTTGTCCACGCCAAGCCCGATCAAAACAGGCACGGCACGGGAATCGCCCGCCAGCCCGCCGCAGACGCTCACCGTTTTTTTCTGCAGGCCCGCGGCCTTGACCGTCATGCCGATCAGGCGCAGAACGGCCGGATGCAGCCCATCGACCCGGGAGGCCAGTCCCGGATGGCCGCGGTCCATCGCCAGCGTATACTGCGTCAGATCATTCGTGCCGATCGAGAAGAAATCGACCTCCCGCGCAAACTGATCTGCAAGCAGCGCGGCGCTCGGCACTTCAATCATTATACCTAATGCTATTTTTGCAAGTCCCAGGGCGTTCGTCTCTTCCTCGAGCACGGCACGCGCGGCTCTCAACTCGTCCAGGCTCGCGACCATCGGGAACATCACCTGAATCGTCGCGCCGCCGCCCGCGGAGGCTCTCAGGATGGCCCGCAGCTGCGGGCGCATGATGTCGGGCCGGTCCAGGGAGATGCGAAGGCCGCGAATACCCAGAAACGGATTCTCCTCACGCGGCAGCGGAAGATACGATAGCGGCTTGTCGCCGCCCACATCGAGCGTGCGGATCGTCAGCGTGCGGCCCGTTCCGAGTGTTTTTGCCATGGAGGTGTAGACCCCGGCCTGCTCATCTTCGGTCGGCGGCGTGGCGCGATCGAGAAACAAAAACTCCGAGCGAAGCAGCCCGACGCCTTCACCACCGAGTCTGAGCGACTCCGCCGCATCCGCCTGGCCGCCGACATTGGCGACGACGCTGATCCGGCTGCCATCCCGCGTCACGGCAGGCTCGGCGGCCGCTGAAAATTCGATGCGGCGGCGGTCCCCGGCCGCCCTCTGTTCGTTTCTGACCCTGTCGATCTCGTCCGCGGGCGGATTCAGCCGCAGCCGGCCGTTCGAGCCATCGAGAATCGCCGGTGCGTCATCCGCGACATCGAGAACACGCGGGTCAATCGCCGCAATGGCCGGCAATCCGAGAGACCGCGCCAGAATCGCCACATGGGAAGTCGCGCCGCCCGCGACCGTGGCGAACCCGAGAACTTTTCCGCGATCGAGGGCGGCCGTATCGGAAGGAGTGAGATCTTCGGCGATCAGGATCGTCTCGGGCGGAAACTCCCGTTTCTCCTCGCCAGCCCCGAGCAGGAGACGAAGCACACGGCGACCGACATCGCGAAGATCATTCGCGCGCGCGGCCAGGAGTTCGTTGCTCATTCCGGCAAGCCGGTCGGCCTGAACGGTGATGGCGGCATTCCAGGCGAACGCGGCGCTCTTGCCTTTGGCGATGGCGCTTTCCGTCAGTTCGAGCACATCCGGGTCGTCCATCAGCTCCTGGTGCGCCGCGAAAATGGCGGCCTTTCCCGCGTCGGCCGTCGCCGCCAGCCTGTCGTGCAGGGCGCCCGTCTGCAGTTTTCCCTGTTCGAGAGCTTCAACAAGCCTTCTGCGCTCGATCTCAGGCGTTTCCGCCTTTTCAGAGATCCTCAGTTCACTCCGGATCAGTTTTCTGATCCGCCCGACCGCAAGCCCCGGCGAGGCCGAAACGCCTGTGATGAGATTCGGATCAGCCACGCCGGTCGCCTCGTTCCCGGCCACCTTCCCGGTCGCATGTTGCGCAGACGCAGTCTGAGCGGCCTGAACGGCGCGCTCGACCGTGGCTCCATCCTTCTCGCCCAGACCGTCGCGGATCGAGGGCAGAATACCAGCCAGCGCCGCCTCGGCATCAGGCCCCTTCGCGGAAAGCTGAATCTTGTCGCCGCACCGGACATCGAGTCCCATGATTGCCACGAGACTTTTGGCATTCGCAGAGGCCACGCCTCTGTGCAGCTTTATTTCAGACTTGTACCGCCGGGCCAGCCCGGCAAGAACCGCCGCCGGCCGGGCATGGAGCCCAACGGGATTCGGCACGACAACCGCCTCGGAAGTCAGCACACGCATATCCGCGCCTTGAGCGGTTCCGGGGCCGCCACCGGCATTCGCTTCCGCGTCCGATGCGGCTGCCGTCAATTCTATTTCAAGAATCATATCAGAACCGGATCGGACCGCTCCGGTTGCCGCCTTCATTGAAACGACGCGTTCCGGAGTCGTGACGAGAATCTGCGTCAGCAGGCTGCGCGCACGTCTTGCGATACGGTCCGCATCAAATTCGATCAGGGGCTGACCGGCGGTGATCCTGTCGCCGGCCTTCACAAGCGGCTTGAACCCTTCCCCTTTCAGATGCACCGTATCGAGTCCGATATGCATCATGATCTCAACACCCGATGCTGGCGACAGGGTCACGGCATGTCCGCACGAGTGGAGCTGAACGATGGTCCCGTCACAGGGCGCTTTCAGGACGGCATCGACCGGATCAATGGAAACACCGTCTCCAACGAGTTTCTGGGCGAATACCGGATCCGGAACCAGTTCGATCGGCATGATCCATCCCGAGACCGGAGCCTTGAGTATCAGCTTTTGCGGCTGTTCCTTCATCATTCTCTCCTCCGAGCGCTCACCCGGCTTTGACGCCGGGCCGTTGCGTAACTATACCCGCGAAGAATTCTCCGGGCAAGTTTCCGGACGAGACGGATCATGATATCCGGGCTATGCCGAGGCAGAGAGCCACCGCAGCGCATCCGTTCGAAAAAAACGCACCGGTATCTGAACCGGTGCGTCGAAGGGGGTAAGGGCCTGCTTGGATTTTTCGTTACGATTTTTTCAGATCGTTTCGCGTGGTAAGACTGACCAGAAAACCCAGTGCAAGCGAAATGAATGATCCGGCCATCAACAACCCAGCCCAGGCCATCGTGGAAAGGCCGCATCCGAATTCGTAGACATTCCCGGCCATCGTCTTCACACCAGTCGCCACGAGTTTGAGCGCCACGGCAGCCAGGAACGCCGCACATACGAGATTCTTTCTCGTTACGACAAGGGCGAGATGCGCCCCGATTATAATATACCAGTTAATATTTGTAAGTCCGCGGCCGACGTCATCCGTCCGGCTCGTCGCCCATGCAAGAAGCGTCAACGCAAGCATCGCGACGGCATCATACCCATTGATTGTGCAATACTTCCCGATCGTGCTTCTGATAAAGCTCTGCACGAAGAAAACGCCTGCCAGGAGATACGGCACATACACGAAAGCCAGACTTCCGATCGCGCCGTTTCCCGAAGCGGCGTCCGCCATGACGTTTCGATCGAGCTGGAACGCAAGCGCAACGAACGGGAACAGCAGGAGCGCCCGGTAAAAGCTGTTCGCATCCCCAAAGAAGGGGTTCGGCTCGATTTCTTCGAGGGTATTCCGGCGCCAGTTGCTCACGATGACCGGCAGCTGAATCGCGGCCGCGACGAGCCAGATGAGGTATACCTCAGCCTGACCGGCGAAGGGCGTATTGGCCCTGCCCACGCCGACGGAATCCATCACGGAGTACAGATACTGGGGGGCGAAATAGATCATGCCGAATGCAAACAGCGGATACACCAGCCTGTCCCACTGCGGCCGGATTTCCAGCCAGGAGATGATCGCGCCGACCTTGGCCGCTCCGAGAAGCAGATAAAATGCCGCGAGAAAAAAACCCCAGGTCGGATCCATCGCCGCGATGCGCACCTGGTAAAAGGTGAGATCCGCCAAAAATACCATGACGAATAGAAGAAGCAGCTTGCCATGTCTGCTGTTGATGCCTGTTCGCAGCAGATAAATGGCCATGGCGACCAGAACGATCTCATACACGTTCTGAATGCCGAAGAAGCCTGCAACGGTGCCGACACCGACTTCCCTTCCTGAAGCGGCGCTGCTGACCAGATACAACCCCGCGATCATCATCAGGACGCTCAGCAGATAAAGCGGATTGGCATCGATCAGGAAACGCATCCAACCGCCCCCGGAACGATCGCCATTTCCGTCAGGGGGTGTCATTTCAGGTCCTTTCTCCCCGGGATCCCGGAAGATTGCCGCTGCCGCCGGACCGTCTTTTTCACCCGCATTCATTTCATTCGTCGTCATGGCCCGCCTCCATGCATCAATTTCTTCAGATGAGGCTGCTTCGTCGCAATCCTCATACCAGCGGCATGCAGGTCGCCATTCGGCATCAGCAGCGGATAGATCTGTTTTGCGTGACAGGAATGTCGCACCACCCGGGCCTTTTTTGGCGCATGCGACACCGATGCCGAAAAGGCTGCTTCCACGTTCGCGGCGACCTGCAACGCAGAGTCCCCTTTGCCAGTCACCAACCACGTTCTCAGCGGTACCATTCCGGAGAATCCCCGCCCGAAGCGGAAATACGTTCCCGAAGGCGGGCTCAAGCGCCCTCGTGCGGCAGCTCCCGCGTTTCTCAAACAGCCCTCGCGAATCGATGCCCTCGTATGTGCGAACCCGTTTGGCAGACCGCGTGGGAACGATCCTGCGTGCCGGCGGGCAGCGTACGGATCGTCCGTCCACGCGAGGTGCGTTCGAACTCTTTGAGCGGATCGAGCGTTTTGTGCATCATGCCGGCATGCCGCCTCGGGCGGCAATAAGGCGTATCAATACAAATATTATTGAGAGTATCAATCTCATGGATTGGCACCGGTTCTCCGGGTTCATCCGTGAAACTAACCCAGGGTGTATATGAAACCCCGGAAATGCGGATTAGAATATGATATATATATATGATAGATATATGGTGATGAGCAATAAGCGAAAGATGTCGATATGGTTGCTCCTGCTGGCTGTGGCTGCATTTCTGCCAAGTGCTCGGGCAGATATGCAGGCGAACAGAATACGGCAGAGTTTGGATCGCAAGATCACCGAGCTGATGATTATGGCGCAGCAGGCGCGCAATTCCGGAAACATGGTAAATGCTGAACTATTCTGGGTGCAAGCCCGAGAACTGCGGCCTTCAATTCCGCGGCCTTCCTGGCTGAATCGTCAACCTGACACGGGAAGTGAGCAACCCGTTCTCTCGATGGAAGACCGGCTTCGTCGGATTGCTTCATTGCCTTACTGTGATGCAAAGCTGCTTCTGGATGAATTACTCGTGCGAAACCCCGGAAACAAGGCAGTCCGCAGACTCTATCTGAAAATGGCAGAACAAAATTCGGACCATGCGGAGTTCGTCCGCCACAACAGCATTCTGAATCCCGGAAAGCAAGCAGGTTGGGGCGTTCACTGGTATTTTGTCGCGGCGTTTCTTTGCGGTCTGTTCATC
>CAZQYQ010000002.1:2721-50891 GCA_964597625.1 uncultured bacterium | reverse complement strand
GGGTTGCCCTCCATGACGCTGCGGTCCATGAATGCGCCCGGATCGCCCTCGTCGCCGTTGCAGATGACGTATTTCTTCGGCTCAGTCTGAACGCGGGTCAGTTCCCACTTCTTGCCGGTCAGAAAACCGCCGCCGCCGCGTCCGCGCAGGCCGGAAACTTCGACTTCCTCGCAGACCGCCTTGGCGGACATCTTGATGAAAGCCTTCTCGGCAGCTTCGTAGCCGCCATGGGAAATATATTCACGGATATCATCCGGATCGATGTGTCCGCATTCCTTCAAAACAGTTCTCTGCTGGCGCTTGTAGAAGGGAATGTCGGTGCCATGAACGCAGTGTGCGCCGCTGGTCGGGTCGGCATAGACGAGCCGGTCGATCGGCTTTCCCTGCTTCAGAGTCGTTTCAACGATCTCGGCGACGTCTTCCACCTTGACACGGGTATAGAGAAAGTTCTCGGGAAGAATCGTGACGAGGGGACCCATCTGGCAGAACCCGTGACAGCCGCTCTTCGAGACCCAGATGCTCGCGTCGGCGGTCTCTTCACGCAGTTCGGCGACGACCGGCAGCTTCTCGGCGGCGATTCTCTCGACCAGGGCTTTATGGACCTTGAGTGAGCCGTTCGCGACGCAGCCGGTACCGGCACAGATGATGATGCGGCGGACGGGCTTGGCGGCGGCGGTTGAAAACGTGGATGCGATGTGCTTCAGATCGGGAGTGGCAGTCATTTCGCGGCCTCCTTGGAGGTGAGAGCATCGATGAGGGCAACGGCGGACTGGGGGGTCATCTGACCGTGAACGTCATCGTTGATGACGATGACCGGCGCGAGACCGCAGGCACCGAGGCAGGAAACGGTCTCGACGGTGAACTGCATGTCGGGAGTCGTTCTGCGCTTTTCGTCGAGGCCGAGCCGCTTTCGGATGGCTTCGAGGATCGGGATGGACTGCTTCACATGGCATGCGGTTCCATCACAGACGCGGATGACGAATTTGCCTTTGGGCTCGAGCGCGAAATGGGCGTAAAAGGTCGCGACACCATAGACGCGCGCAGGAGGCAGGTCGAGCGATGTGGCGACGAAGGCCATGACCTCTTCGGGGAGGTATCGGTACTCCTCCTGGACGGCCTGGAGAATGGGAATCAGCTTCCCGGGATCGCGGCCGAAACGGTCGAGTATTTCACAAACCTTTTCGAACTTACGGGTGAGGGTGACCGGTTCCATGTATTCGACTCCTTCGATGATCTGACGGCTTAAATATAATATTAATAGAAATAAAATTAGCCGCGGGGCGGTTCCGGATTCGCCAGCCTGCCGAGTTTCATGGACAGGACAGCGAGACCCGAAGCCAGATTTTCGTTCTGTACGAGAATTTCCGGCGGCAGGGAAAGCACGGCGGGGGCGAAGTTCCAGATGCCCGAGATGCCGCCGTTGGCCATTGCTTCCGCGACCGTTTGCGCGGCGGCGGCCGGAACCGCGATGATGCCGAGCCTGATCTTCATGCGGAGGGCCAGGTTGGTGAGCTTGTCGGTCGAGAGGATGAGGTGGCCGGCCAGCGTCGTGCCGATTTTCGATGTGTCGCTGTCGAATGCCGCGACGATCTTGAGCCCATACCGCCTGAAACCTTCATATCCGAGCAATGCCTGGCCGAGATGGCCGGCGCCGACGAGAAACGCTTCGGTCGTGTTGTTCCAGCCCAGAAACTGTTCGATGTATGTAAGAATCTGCTTGATCTGGTACCCCACCTTCGGCTGACCTTTGATTCCGGTGATGGCCAGATCCTTGCGAACCTGGGTCGCGTCAAGCCGCAGATCGAAACCGATATTCGTGCATGACACCATACTGCGTCCACTCTCGGCGAGAGTCTTGAGATAATGGTGATACACCGGAAGTCGTCGCAGTGTCGGTTCTGGAGCGATCCGCTCCTGCCTGGATTCAGTTGTCGTTTCTGTTGTCATCTGATGTACTCCTCTGGGCAGTTCTTCTCTGTTCGCTTTCGGACTGGGAAAGGACGCGGGGTCAGAATTATTGTGAAATTTATAACGAGAAACAATTCTCGATATGAGTATATCGGCAAAAGCGATCCTCGTCAAGGTATTTCGCGAAAGTTTTCTTCATTAAACCCCGCCGAAGGAAGGCCCACGGTTGCCCTGCTCGTGATGAGCCTGGCGCAGTGCAGGCGATCCCCCCGGCGCCCGCCCTTGATCGCCCTCTCGTGATGAGCCTGGAAGGTGCTGTCATGTTGCAGGACTCTGGAATGACGGCTCGGTACAATGGTGCTGCGCATGGGGCGGTTCAAGACGCACTCATGCAGCATCGGGCCGTATCGCTGGAGGGAAAACAAAAATTACAGCGGCAGTTCGAATCGGAAGGCTGAGCCTTTGCCGGGTTCGCTCTCCAGACTGACTCTCCCCTGGTGGGCTTCGATGGCAAGTTTGCAGAAAGCCAGGCCAAGGCCGGTTGAAGCCTGTCTGTGGATCGGCGAGACCGGAATATGGGTGAAAAGATCGAACACCTTCGACTGAAACTCGACGGGGACTCCCGGTCCGGTGTCAGAAACCATCCAGATGAGCCGATTGCCCTTCTCGGTGATCGAGACCCTGATTGTGCCGCCTTCCGGTGTGTATTTCAACGCATTCCCGATCATATTTTCAATGACGCGCTGAACGATTTGGGGGTCGCAGTTCACGACGGCCGGTTTCACCGGCGAAGTCCACAGCATTGTGTGGCCAGCCGAAAGCGGTTTCAGATCCTGTATCGCCTGTGACGTGAGCGTCCCGATATCGGAAAATGCGCGTTTCAACGGCATCTGACCGGATTCGAGCTTGCGGATATCGAGAAGTTCGCTGATGGAGTGAAGAAGTTTATTGGCACCCGTCTCGGCAGCGTGAAGTGAATTTTGTATGCCCGTGTCGAGGTCTCGGGGCGTCAGTTTGATGAGTTCGAGATTGCCCAGGATCACCTGAAGAGGGGAACGCATGTCGTGAACGATCATGTTGATCAGGTTGTCGCGAAACTTTTCGAGCTGCTGCAGCTCTCGATTGCTCTTTTCCAGTTCCGCGGTCCTTTTTTTAACCAACTCTTCGAGGTGTTCCCGGTGTTGAGACAGTTCCTCTTTGACCCGCTCGCGTTCCGTGACATCCGTTACCATTCCAAGCAGGCCGATAAACTCGCCTTTCCTGCCGAGCAGGAGAGTGACTTTCCATTCACAGAGAATCATCCGGCCGTCGCGCGTCCTGTTTTCGAGGACGAACATTTCCTCTGTTTCTTTCATCCTGCCTTCCAGCAGCCGCTTGTGCAGCTCCTCGACCTGGAATTTTGAAGAAGGCGGAACGATTGTCTCGTGAGTTGTTCTGCCGATGGCATCGCTTTTGGAAAACCCGTAGATCTTTTCAGCGGTGCTGTTCCAGGTCGAGATGCGGAATTCCTTGTCTTCGATGATGCAGGCGATCGGCATGCGTTCGAGAATCAGCGAAAGGCGTGTCTGCGACTCGCAAATCTTTTTCATGTGCAGATAGACAAGCCACCAGAGCAGGGCCGACGTGACCAGGACATATGCGATGCCCTTTATGGTCTGAAGAGACTGTTCCGTAAGGATTCCGCCCGCAATGGCATGAGCGGCGGCGTCGCTGGTCAGAATCCAGAGGCACGCCACCAGAGCGTAGATACCGGCGATTTTGCGGGCGCAGCTCCACGCGGCAGCGGCAGGATCCGTATAATCCAGCCGTTCCCAGTCGTTGACCTGCTGTCCGGGGGCAGTCTGCTCCACGATAGGTGATCCTTCTCTTCTCAAAAAAGAAACTCTACTCTGAAGAAAAGTCTATCACAGCCGCAAACGGTCCGTCACGTTTCTGGCGGTACTGAAAAACCCGATGGTACGGAGGGGCTATTCAGCGGGTTGCGGCCTGTTGTATCCGGCCAGGCCGGCCAGAAAATTGCGTAAAAGCTGATCCCCGCACTTTTTATAGTTCTTGTGATCTTTCTTGCGGAAGAACGCCGACAGTTCGGTTTTTGAGAGCTCCATATCGCTTCTTTTCAATACTGCCAGCAGATCGTCGTCTTTGAATTCAAGAGCAATTTTAATTTTCCGCAAAACCATGTTGTTGCTGAAACTTTCTCGTATGAGCGGCGCCTTGGGAGCCGTTTTCCGGGCTCCGCGCTTTCTCAGGATCAGGCCGTCTAAAAATGCCGTCAGAGTTTTCGTATCCAGGGGAGCATACCCCTCGTCATCTTCTTTTTTGAGATGGCTCTTTAACCGCTCAACGTCCAGCAGGATTCCTCCCAGACGAAAGATCTCCAGCATGAGCTTGTCATCGAAATTAAAGGCATAGCGGATACGGCGCAGAATGTCGCTGTTGAGCATCTCCGGCTCCTTGACGTATGTAATTCTCCTGTCCCCGCAAAAGCCACGGAGACACGAAGATGACGATTCGCAAATGACGCGGATGAAAACGATCGGATTTGAATATACCAGACACAGAGGTATGCAGTATTTTTTACATCTCCCGGCAAAGAAACCTCAAATTTTCACGGATGAACACAGATATGGTCGCACCGGATGAAAGGATACGGTGATCGTTCCAAGACGTTCCTACCATCTGGGGGGGAAACCCATGGCCTGCCAGAGCTTCCAGGCTGCCGGATTGCGTACCATCGGGTCGGGATGGTTTTTCACTTTTTCCCAGGCGTGGTGTGCCCAGACGATGTCGCGGTTGATCTCGTCCCGCAGATCCATCCACAACTCCCGCGCCGCCCCCTGCTGGATCGTCAGAACACGCAGGAGGGCTTTCCTGGAACAGCCCTGCAGACGGAAATCGTGAAGAATCTCCGCTCCCCAGTCGCCTGGCGAATACCCGAACGGCAGTCCTTCCACGAGCCTGTCCTCATCCATTCGGTCGAATGTTCCCTTCACCATGGCCACTGCTGCCTTCAGCGCTGCCAGGTTCATTCGCACCACCATCAGATCGGGCCGTGCCTGATTCCCGATCTCCTGGCACCGCGACCATGCCGGAAACGCCGCAACAGGCGGAGGCTGCAGGATCCGCCCCGTTTTCTCCACTTCCTTCAGGGCGTTTTCCATGCTTTTGCTGATTTGCCTGACAAGGATCTTCAGGTCCGATCCTTCCCAGACGGGGTCCGGAAAACGGCCTGGCTGCAGTCGAAAGCTCCAGGATGTTTCCCCGGCCTGGCCCGGCCAGACACCAGACAGTATCCAAAATACCACCATCATCACCACCATCCCCCAGATCCGATTCGGATGGTGCGAAAAATGGGCTGTCGGTGTTCGGCTGACGCAGTTCAGGCAGACACAATCGTTTCTTTTCCGCATGAGCATCCTCTCCACCTCTCTCAAAGCCTCTCTTCCCCATTCTATCACCCATCCTCCCAGCTCTGGTGGCTCTCATGCTCCCTTTTCCCAATCGGCCTTGAACCCGATTGATTGATCGGAAGAAAAGAAGGGTGCTCTGCCGTTTCGACAAAGACGCTGTAACCTGCTACCCTTTTTTCGTCTCAATGATGGAAACTCCCTGTTTGGAGCGTGTCGCGCATGCACCGACGATCATTTTTACAAAGCTGCGCCGGAGCTTGTTTCCTTTCGCTCGCCCCGGCCGGAATTCTGAATACCGGCGCCTGGGCCGCGTTGCCGGCGACCCCGCGTGAAGCGGAATATTATGAAGTTCTGCCGGACGGCCGGATTCATTGTCTGCTCTGTCCGAACGGCTGCGTTCGCGGAGAAGGTGAGCGAAGCCAGTGCCGGGTGCGCGAACCCCGGGGGGGGAAATATTATTCTTTGGTCTATGCGAACCCCTGCGTGCTGGCTCTGGATCCTGTTGAAAAGTGTCCGCTCTATCACTTTCCGGTTCCGGGAAATGCCTTCTCGATTGCGACTGCCGGGTGTAACCTGGGCTGCAGATATTGTCAGAACTGGCAGTTCTCGCAGAAACCCCCGGAAGAAACCCGCAACTTTGCGCTCCAGCCCGAAGACGTGGTTGCCAAAGCCAGGGAATATCACGTCGGCGGTATCGCCTTTTTTTACACTGAGCCCACCATCTATATCGAGTATATGAAGGATGTCGCCCGCCAGGCCCGCAAGGCCGGCCTGGTGACGGTCATGGTGACGGCCGGATACCTCCAGCCCAAGCCCCTGGAAGATCTTCTGGACTGTATCGACGCGTTCACCGTAGGGCTGAAGGGCTTTTCCCAGGAGTATTATCAAACGGTGATCAAGGGCTCTTTCCCGCCGGTTCTCGAAACCCTGAAACGCATTTCCGCCGCCAAAAAGCATCTGGAAGTCGTTACCCTGCTGGTGCCGACCCTGAACGATCAGGAAGCGAGCATCAAATCAGAAGCAGACTGGTTTGCCGAAAATCTCGGCCCGGATGTTCCCCTTCATTTCACGCGCTTCAACCCTCAATTTCAACTGAAAAACCTTCCCCCCACGCCGGTCAGCGTTTTGGACCAGGCGCGAAAAACAGCTCTGAATGCCGGTCTGAGATATGTTTACACCGGGAATGTTCCGGGGCATGAAGGCAATCACACGTATTGCCCGAAATGCGGCCAGACGCTCATCGAGCGACTCGGCTTTCAGATTTTGAAAAATCGTCTGGCCGAGGGGAAATGTCCATCCTGCCAGACCTTGATTCCCGGTCGCTGGAACCGGTAAGCTTCGCTTCGAGGAGGATCGCCATGATATCCCGCTTCATTCGTGCTGCCCTGGCCCGGTCGCTGGTTCTGCCCGGTGCCGTTTTCCTGGCATCAGTGGGATTTTCCCCCGTGGTTTGCGCCACTCCGAAGATCCCGATCGAGCTCGAAGAAACACGCGAGGAGATTTCCCTGTTGAATCTTCTGCGCGGACTGTATCTCTCCAAAGAGCAGATCCAGAAACTTTTACCGCTGGCTCGGAAAGCACAGGCGATCAAAGAGACGGCGATTGCCCCCTTCCTTGCCAGAAAGCAGCAGGTCCTGAAGACCTTTTCCACCCTGCGGGATTCGCTGTATTCGACTCCGGGTGCGGAAAAAGAGGCACAGGGGCAGGCCGGGAAACTCGATCGCGAAATGAAAGAGGCGGTGGGAACCGCGCAGGATCGGATTGCCGCCCTGGAAAAAGACGTCGATGACATCCTGACGGATGCGCAAGCCTGCATCATTGCTGATTTCAAGCCTTGTCTGATTCCTCCGAAGGATCTTCGGAATCCGGTCCGCGTCGGTCAGGCCAACGATGCCCCGGGGATTCTCGGCAAAATCACCGACCTGATTCATTCCGCACCGGAGACTCTCTGGAACGAACGCGGAAAAATCCTGCTCGACAAAATCTCCGCCAGGCTGGAAGAAGAGTCGGGTGCGATGAGCGCGACATTCAAAGCAGACGCCCGCAAGCGTTTCACGGAAATAGCCGCCAGGATTCGCGGGACTTCCGATGTCGATTATGCCGTGAAGCGGGGCGATCTGGCGAATGAACTTCTTCTGATCGATTCCAGAAAGGCCTTGAAACACGGGCACCGGAAAGTGGGAATGAATGCCCGCTGGCTGCTTTCCGACACCGCCGTCCGGGTGTTGCCCCGCTGGCTGGAGACGATGGATCGGCTGACCCTGCCTCAGGCTCAGGAACCCGACGATGATATGATCCTGCGTCTCGATCAGAAGGATATTTCCGCCCGCACCCTGATTCAATTGAAGAAATTATATAATAATCGCATTAAAACAGGCGCCCTGCCGTCGTATGACGCGTTTGTCAAACCGGTTCTGATCGGCATCAGCCGGAATGACGGGCTTTCCTTCCTCAATGGGGTTCTGGATTGCGCCAGACAGCTTGTCAAGGCCCGGCCCGATACGGATGCCGTCCGGCTTCTGACCCGGCTGGCCCGTGGATACGCAACATGGCTTGAACTGCCGCTTTTGAACCCGAACCAGGATCCCTACGGGCTGGCCGCAGATCTTCAGGCCGCCGGTCAGAACCCCGACGCCACACAGGCCTGCGCAAAACTGTTGAAACTGGTCGAACTGCTGAAAAGCTTTCGCAAGTCCTGATTCCATCGGAAACTTCAGGAGATGCATGCCGTCGAACGGGAGACGGGAATTTCACCATGCGGATGCGGAGTCATCCGTGAGAAGCCGTGACGTCACTTCCAGCGGGGCGATTTCAGGGCGCGGAGGCCGTTCATGACGACGATCACGGATGCGCCGGTGTCGGCCAGGACTGCCATCCAGAGCGTCGCCAGGCCGGACAGCGAGAGGGCAAAGACCGTGATTTTCAGGCCGATGGAAACGGCGATGTTCTGGCGCACGATGCGGTCGGCGCGGTGTGCGAGGCTGATCAGCAGAGGCAGACGGCGCAGGTCGTCATGAAGAAGCACGGCGCCGGCGGTCTCGAGAGCGGCGTCACTGCCGCGGGTTCCCATGGCGACGCCGACGGCGGCGGTCGCGAGAGCGGGAGTGTCGTTGATCCCGTCGCCGACCATCATGACCGGGCCGTGAGCCGCCGTCAGAGACTCGATGCGGCCGCATTTGGCTTCGGGTGTCAGACGTCCTTCCGCGGCCGTGATTCCGACGACTTCGGCATACTCGCGGGCCGTTTCCTCGCGATCACCTGACAGAAGAAACGTTTTCGTCACGCCGGACTCGTGCATGCGTGCGATCGCCTCTTTTGCCTCAGGCCGAATTCTGTCGCCCATGGTGACGATGCCGAGAAGCCTGCTTCCATCGCAAAGCGCCGACGCCGTGACGCATGTCGCCGGAATATCCGGCAGGCGGCGCAGGGCCTCGGAGCAGTTTTCCAGCGCCCATGCGGCTTCGCCGAACCGATATGTCGTGGTGCCGATGCAGCCGATGACGCCATGGCCAGGAACAGCTTTGAATCCCTCGACATGCAGAAGCGCGATGCCGGTTTTGTGCGCGCGCTGACGGAACGCGGGAGCCAGCGGATGTTCGGAACCGGCCTCCAGCGAGGCGGTGATGCGGAGCAGGCCGGCTTCATCCATGCCGTTCATCGGGAACAGACCGAGAATTTCGGGTTCGCCGACCGTGATCGTGCCTGTCTTGTCGAATGCCACGGCCCTGATGGCGGCGGCTTCTTCGAGAACGCTGCCGCTTCTGATGAGGATGCCGGAGCGTGCGGCGGCAGCCATCGCTGAAACAAGCGTTACCGGCGAGGCCAGCACGAGCGAACACGGGCATGCGATCACAAGCAGAACCAGCGCGGCATACACGGATTGTATCCCCGTCCAGATACCGAACAACGGTGGGAGAACCGCAACGGCAACAGCGATCGCGACGACCGCGGGAGTGTAGATCGCGGCGAAGCGTTCCATGGCGCTTTGAAACGCGGTTTTCCGGGCCTGCGCCTTCTGGACGGACATCATGATGCGGGAAAATCTCGACTCGGATGCCGGGGCCGTAACGGCCATCAGCAGCATGCCGTCGATATTCTGCGTTCCGGCGAGGAGCTCGCTGCCGGAACTTTTCGCAACCAGCGTGCTTTCGCCTGTCATGCTGCTTTCATCGATACTCGACGAGCCTTCGATGACCATTCCATCCATCGGAATGGTTTCGCCCGGCCTGATGCGAATCTTTTCGCCTGTCTGGATCTGGCTGATCGGTGTCGCATGCTCGTTTCCCGCCTCATCGACCAGGTGCGCGAGACTGGGAAGATTGCGACGCAGCGCCTCGATGGATGAACGGGCTTTTTCGCTGCTGATCCGCTCGAGCCACTTCGCGATCGCATACAGGAACAGCACCATCGCGCCTTCCTGCCACTCACCCAGGATGCCCGCTCCGACGGCGGCAATCAGCATGAGCGCATTCATGCCCAGGGTGCGCCGCCTCAGCTCCGCAAGAGCTTTTCCGGCCACAGGCCAGCCTGCGACGAGCATAGCGAGGGGAAGGGGAGCAAAATACCCTCTCAGCCATGACAGGACGATCAGCATGCCGGAAACGATCATGACGGCAGCTTCAAGCGGCGCCGGGCCCGTCGAGACGGCGATGTCATCATGCGATGGTCGGGTATCACCGGCCGGCATGACCGGCTGGAACGAGACGCCGTGCTCGTCAGCCAGGCCGTCGATGATTGCCTCGCAGCCGCCTTCGAGGGTGCAGCTCACGCGAACCGTGCCGCCCATGAAATCGAGTTCTGCTTCAGCAACGCCGACCCGCGATCTTATCTCGGTTTCAAGCTCTTTTGCGCAGGTGGGGCAGTCGAGACCGACGATTTTCCATACGTGCGTGTGTGTCGGATGCGTATTCATCGCCTGAACATCCTTTCAGCGGCATTCAGCATGGATCATTCCTCAAATTCGGTAACATGCCACGCCGAGGGATCGGCCGGCTCTCCGGCATGAGTGATGGCAACTTCGAGAAGATCGGAAACATGCTCATCGGCAAGCGAGTAATGGATGTAACGGCCTTCGCGTCGTGCCTGAACAAGCCGCATGGCACGGAGAATGCGCAGTTGATGCGAAACCGCCGAAGGCGTCGCGCCGGCCGCTGTGGCCAGTTCCCCGACCGTCTGTTCGGCATTCACCATCGCGCAGAGCAGCTTGAGCCTGGTCGGATCGGCGAGGCACTTGAAAAGCTCGGCCACCTCATCGAGGCGGTGGTCGCAGCACCAGTCAGGCATGTGTATACTTGAACACTTGTTCATATATTGAATATACGCAAAATCCGCGAAAAAGCAAACTGTTCTGAGGAATCTTCCAAGGGAACCTTTTCACCCTGACAACTCGGAATTCCGGGCACCTCGAAAACGCGTAAAAACATTGCCGGTTCTCACTTTTTCAGGGCGGGAGTCCCTTGGGGAAACGTCGCTTTGGCTTCCTTGGCGGTTACGGTAAAAAGCAGGAACAGGAGAGCAACGCCTGTGCAAAGCGCGAAACTCGTGATGAATCCGGCTCTGATGGAAAACCAGGTGATGACGAACCCTGTCACAAGTGGTCCGGACGAATGGCCTATGTCCATAATGGACGAAAGAGCGCCCATCGAGGCACCCAGTTTTGTCCTGTCCGCGATATCACCGGTATATGCGCTGGTTGCCACGGTCGAGAACGACATTCCCAGCCCGAAGAGAAGCGAGACGGCGATGATAAGGAGCTCGCTTGTGAAAAACGTCAGAAAGAGCATCGCGGAACCAAGCACGATCAATCCCGTCGCGATCTGGAAGCGTTTATCGGTCCTGTCGGCAAGTTTTCCGAAGAGCGGTTTTGTCAATGCGATGGAAAGGATCTGGAGCGAGAAGATAAAACCGATCACTCCAGCGCTGAACCCGGTATCCGAAAGATAAATGGGAAGATATGTTTCGAATGTTCCGAACGCAAAATACGTGGCCATATCTACGAGCGCCGTGCAGACCAGCCGACTGTCGCCCAGAAAATATCGGATACTGTCCCTGAACTCCTCGCGGGTCGCTTTCTTCTTCTCCGCGTGGATCACTTCACTGTCTCTGATGAAGAAGCAGAGCAGAAATGCCGGTACAGATGCGATGAAACTCACGGCGTAGACGGCTTTATACGGAAAGAGCCCGCCCTGAGCCAGAAAAGCCGAGATAATGGCTCCACCCGCAATGGGAGCAATGGTGCGTCCGATAAGCGTCGCCGAGGAATACGTTCCGAGCTTTTCCCCCTTGTTCTTGTCGTAGGCCTCGGCAATGGCAGCCGAAGCCACTGGCCCAAGGATCGCGGTGGCGAGGCCGTGAAAAAACCTGACGGGAATGAGATACCACGGGTCTGAAACAAGGAGATACAGAAGCGGAGCGAGCAGAAAAACGCTTCCGGAGAGCAGAAGGATTTTCCTCCTGCCGATCCTGTCAGACATGACGCCGATGGGGAAGGAAAACAGGATTCCGGCAAGCGGTGAAATCGCGGAGATGATGCCGATGATCTCCGAGGATCCTCCCATTCCCTTTACAAATAACGGCAGGACCGGGTTTTTTGCCATCGTTGTCGTAAAGATGCCGAAAAAACCTATCAGTGACAGATAAAATATCAGATTCTTTTTATAATGTTCGTCGAGCATATCCTTCTTCCCGGTGCGGCTTGCGCATGATCGTATCCTGTCGATCCAGGGCTCGCAGTATAGAGCATCCTGCCCAAAAGAGGATAGCGGTCCCGGGAAAAAAACGATCGGAAAACGGAGTGGATCAGTGTTCGGCCATGAAGGGATATTCGAATGAGCGGGGTGGAACGAGAGTTTCCTTGATCGTGCGGGGGCTTACCCAGCGCATCAGGTTCAGCGGACTGCCGGCCTTGTCGTTGGTTCCGCTGGCGCGGCTGCCGCCGAACGGCTGCTGACCGACCACGGCGCCGGTCGGCTTGTCGTTGATATAAAAATTGCCGGCGGCATACCGCAGCCGATCCGCCACCTTGCCGATCAAGCCGCGATCACGACTGAAAACGGCACCGGTGAGGGCATACGGACTTGTTTCATCGAGGATGGTGAGCGTTTCATCGAGCTTTGAATCATCATAGACATACACCGTCAGCACCGGCCCGAAAATCTCTTCCGCCATCAGACGGAACTTCGGATTCGTCGTCTCGATCACGGTCGGCTGAATGAACCATCCTTCCGCTTCGTCATACGTGCCGCCGAATGCAATGGCCGCTTCTGAAGAAGCCCGCGCGACTTCTATGTGCTTTACGATGTTCTTGTAGGAAGCCCCGTCTATCACGGCTCCCATGTAATTCGTGAAATCGGATACGTCGCCGACGTTGATCTTTGCCAGCATTTCGCCGATTCGTGATTTGATCTCCGGCCAGAGGGACGACGGCATGTAAGCCCGGCTTGCAGCCGAACACTTCTGCCCCTGATACTCGAAAGCCCCGCGGACAAGTGCGACCGCGACCGTTTCGGGGTCTGCATCAGGACACGCGAAAACGAAATCCTTGCCGCCGGTTTCTCCGACAAGTCGCGGAAAGTTGCGGTACATACCCTTCGCCTGGTTTTCTCCGATATGCCGCCACATTCCGTTGAATGTGGATGTGGAGCCGGTAAAATGCAGCCCGGCAAACTCCGGATCGTTGAAAACGATATCGCCGATCGTCGCTCCACGCGAGGGAACGAAATTGATGACACCGGCCGGAAGCCCCGCTTCCTGCAGAACGCGCATCAGATAAAAATTGCTCAGAACAGCCGTGCCGGACGGTTTCCAGATGACGACATTGCCGGCCATGGCGGGAGCGGTCGGCAGATTGCCGCCGATCGCCGTGAAGTTGAACGGCGTCACCGCGAAAACAAATCCTTCCAGGGGACGGTATTCGGTCCGGTTCCAGGCTTCTGATGTTTTCGCAATCGGCGGCTGCCCCGCGAAAAGAGTGTCCCAGAAATGCACGTTGAAACGCAAAAAATCGATCATCTCGCAGGCCGAGTCTATTTCCGCCTGATGCGCTGTCTTGCTCTGTCCGAGCATGGTGGCGGCATTTAATATCATTCGGTATGGGCCGGCCAGAAGTTCGGCGGCCTTCTGGAAGATCGCCGCCCGCTCGTGCCACGGGAGAGCGGCCCATTCCGCGGCGGCTTCCTTGGCGGATCGAATCGCACGTTGCACCTCCTCGGGGCCGGCCTGGTGATATCTCGCGAGCAGCAGATCATGCCGGTGTGGTGCCCGAATCTCGACGAGCGTTCCGGTGCGCACTTCCTTGCCGCCAATCAGAAGCGGAATTTCAATGACCTGCTGAGACTGCCGCTGCAACTCCGCTTTGAGGAGTCTTCTGGCTTCGGTTCCGGGGGCGTATGTATGCGCGGGCTCATTGGCCGGCAGCGGAATATGAAGATGAATATTATTCATGGGCATGGCTTGTCTCTTCTCCCGTTGATACGGATGTGCATGATGCGCTGTCTTGTGATGCTTTTCCCTGGTATCCTGGTATGCATGCGGATGCCAGCATGACAAAATAAAGAACGGATGAAAAGTGAATTGAATTCGATTACCCTATGAATGAAATTCATGATTTCCGACGAGGAGCCCCGTGAAGCCACCGCAGCAGGAAAGCTTCGATCTCCAGCAATTATGGACCTTCTTTGTCGCGGCCTCCTCCCGCACGTTTACCGAGGCTTCCGAGCGGCTTCATATCAGCCAGTCGGCGGTCAGCCATGCGGTACGAAAGCTCGAACGCAGCGCCGGGTTCGCATTGATCATCCGGGATCGAGCTCCATTGCAGCTTACCGAACCAGGACGGCTGCTCTTTGAAACCTGCGGGCGAATTTTCCCGGATCTTCGCCGGTGCCGTGAGATGATGCATCAGAGTGCTTCGAATGACCTTGTCGGACGGATGAGGGTGGGCGCGACCGTCGAATTTGGAAACAGCATCCTGGCGCGGGGTATGGCGCCGTTTCTGCAGAAATATCCACAGCTTGAAATGGAATTCACCTTCAGTCACGATCTGTTGAAGCCGCTGCTGGCGGATGAACTCGACCTGATCATCGACTGCCGGGGCTATACCCGCAAAGGCATTTCCCGCAAAACCCTGTTCCGGGAAAAATACGTTCTCGTGGCCGCTCCGGAGCTTCTGAACGCGGCGAAGGTCAAGCGCCTTTCAGACCTGAACCATCTCATCTGGCTTACCCTCGACTCCGATGGCGACTGGTGGCAACGCTTTCTGGCGCAGCTTCCTCCGGATGTCGCGTTGAGCCCGCGCCGCCTGTTGCCCGTGAATCATTTGCGGGGCCTCATCAACATGGCTGCTACCGGTGTCGGGATCGCCCTGGTTCCTGCCTACTGCGTTCAAAGCGAGCTGCGCCAGGGCTGCCTCAAAATGCTGTTTCCCGATGTGCAGATACGCGAAGACCGGTTTTTTCTGTATTGCAAAAGCTATCGTGAAGCTGAGCCGAAACTCGTCTCTTTCACGAAATTCGTGAAGGGTCTGAGCCTGGAATCGCACTGATCGGCAGTGGAAGCCTGACGCGCAGCGGGAGGGTGTAGTAGAATTCCGGCTCATGAACCTGTTTCTTGAGTTTCTGCAGCGCCTGTCGGTGGTCCATCGGCCGGCGGTGATGGAGTTTTTGCGTTATGTCGGGCCGGGGTTGCTTGTAACCGTCGGCTTCATCGACCCCGGCAACTGGGCCTCGAACCTCGCTGCCGGCTCCCAGTTCGGGTATTCCCTGCTCTGGATGGTCAGCCTCGGCACGTTCATGTTGATTCTGCTTCAGCACAACGCGGCGCATCTCGGCATCGTCACGGGGCTCTGCCTGTCGGAAGCGGCCACGAAACATTTTTCCCGCCCGGTCAGCCGGTTCGTTCTCGGAAGCGCGGTGCTTGCCGCCGTAGCGACGGCGCTGGCGGAGATTCTCGGCGCCGCGATCGGCCTGCGCATGCTGCTCGGCCTTCCCCTGAGCGTTGGTTGTATTCTTACGGCAATATTTGTTCTGTATATGCTGTTCTCCAACTCGTACCGGCGTCTCGAAAGCTGGATCATCGGCTTCGTTTCCCTGATCGGCATCGCTTTCCTTGTCGAACTGTGGCTCGTTCGCATCGACTGGACGGCCGCCGCCGCTGCCTGGGTTCGGCCGTCTCTCCCGCCGGGAAGCCTGATGATCGTCATGAGCGTGCTCGGCGCCGTCGTCATGCCGCATAACATCTTCCTCCACTCGGAAGTCATCCAGAGCCGCCAGTGGCACCTCGAGGACGAGACGACGATCACACGCCAGCTGAAATACGAGTTTCTCGACACCCTCTTCTCAATGCTGATCGGCTGGGCGATCAACAGCTCGATGATCATCATGGCGGCCGCCGCCTTTTACGCCACCGGAAATCCCGTGAACGAACTGGAAGAAGCCCAGCATCTCCTGGAACCTCTTCTTGGAAACGGCGCCGCCGTCATTTTCGCGCTTGCGCTGCTGATGAGCGGTCTCTCATCCTCGGTGACGGCCGGGATGGCGGGCGGATCTATATTTGCCGGTATATTCAGTGAGCCATATAACACCGAAGACTGGCATACGAAGGTCGGCATCATTGTGACGATCGTCGGTGCGCTGATGGCGATCGTATTCGTCGGTGATCCGTTCCGGGGGCTGATCATCTCCCAGATGCTGCTCAGCATGCAGCTGCCGTTTACCATCGTGTCGCAGATACGACTGACCTCGTCAACCGTGGTGATGGGAAAATACGCAAACAATACCGGCCAGAAACTCGTTTTATGGGCGATCGCCATCGTGGTGATCGCTCTGAATGCGCTCCTTCTGCGTTCGCTGGTTTTCGGCTGAATGCGGGAGGTGTCTGTGTCGGGCTTGAGGAAGAACTGCCGAACCCCGCTGGCTTTCTGAGCGTGATTCGATCCTGTGAGTCCAGAGAGCCGGGTGGGCGGGTATAATTCAAAGAGAGTTCAGTACGGATGGAGCGATGAAAGGTATCGCGAATCGACAGAATACGCTTCTGGGGCGCAAGCTGATGGTGCGCATCCCGAGACCGGGCAAGCATCCGCTTGAGATGGATCGCGGACGCCCGGCGTTCCCGTTCCCCGGAAAGCCGAAGAAAGAGCCGCCGAAAGGACCCGATTCAAGCTCCTGAAATGGAGGCGATTGCCGTGAGAGTGTGCAAAGGGACTTCAGGCCGGCTTTGTGTGGGCGGCTTTGGCGGCAGATCTTTTCCGGGCGGGAACTGGATTGTCTGTTTCCTGCTGTCCGTTTGTGCAGTTCTCTGCGTGCAACCGGCTTTCGCCGGTGTGACAGGCGTTTCGTGCGCCGTCACCTCGCCGGCTGATCTGACAAAGCCGTATAACTCCGGCCAGAGCATCACCCTGCACGCCGCCTGGACCGGCGACACGCCGCCATTCGGAGCGACGTTCAAAAACGGCGGTTCGGCGATCGGTACTCTCAACACCACCGACAGACAGGCCGATTACTCGCTTTCGGCAGGCTCGCTCACCGATGGCGAATACAGTTTCACGGTGTCCGTGGTCGAAACTTCCGTGCCTCATTCGACCGGATCCCCCGATGCGCCCGCGAACGGTGTCCTGAAAATCGACCACACACCGCCGCTCATCACGGTGTCTGTCGTCTCCGGGGCCGTTGTGTCTCCCTCGACCGGCCACAACGAAGTCGTGGTGCAGGTATTGAGCGGTGAGAATCTCGGCGAAGCTCCGAAGCTGACGATCTCGCCCGGCGCATGGAGCGCGCCGACTCCGGAGACGCCGGAAACCGCTCCGTTCACGAATAACCGGTACAGAATCACCGTTCCCGCCGGAACGCCGGCCGGCGCATACACGGTGCGCGCAATCGGACGCGATGCCACCGAGCCGCCTGCATCCCGCAATGAAGGCGCGGGGCAGACCGCATTTATGGTCGATGCCGCCGCTGACGGGCTTGTTGCGATAACCGGCAGTGTGCCTCGTTCGCCGAGCCGTTCCGAGTCCCTGACGCTCCAGGGAACCGTTCAGGCCGAGACCCAGCCGCAGAAAATCGAGCTGCTGGAAGGCTCAACGGTCGTGGGAACGGCGCAGCTCGCCGCCGGTGCCGATTCCTGGTCGGTCGCGCTTGCATCGGTCACGGAAGGCAGCCATGAATACACGGCCCGCCGTGTTGATCCTCTCGGAAATGTTTCGGCAGGCGGAGCGCCGTTGACGGTGATCGTCGACCGGACAGCCCCCGGCCGGCCGGTCATCGATCCTCCGAAAAGCCAGGTGAATACGAGCTCCATACGCATCACCGGCCGGGCCGCGACGGATGAGCCGCACCGCAGCCATCCCGTGAAAATAACGCTGCGCCGTGAAAGCACGATCATCGGTTCCGGAACAGCCAATGCAGATGGCTCGTTCACCATCGACAACGTGAAACTGGAATCCGGGTCGAACCTCATCTTCGCTCAGGCCGCCGACACGACCTTTGATGCATCGGGTGACAGTTCCGGAAATATCAGCGAATTCGCGGGTGCCGTCACGGTCATCCTCGACCAGACCGCCCCGGTTGTCATTCCCGGCGGAGTCGTCATTTCAAGCCCCGGGACGGAACCCGGCTTGAATGCTCCTCTCTGCCGTGTGGCCACCGGTATATCCCGGATTCCTGAAGATTCCCGCGCGGGCTTTCTGCCTCCGTTGCCCGGCGATGAAAATGACCGCAGACTGATTCTGCCGGCAACGGCCGTTTCAGACCCGAATCCGTCACGGGTTACCGTCTGGCTCGTGTACAGGCGCTGCGATGAATCGCCGACCTGTTATCACCAAAGGCAGCTGCCGCTTGGCGGTAGAGGCTTCGAAACGTGGCTCCCGGCACCGGGACCAGGGTTGTTCTACCGATTTCAGCTGTCCGACCGAGCCGGGAACCTCTCCTGGCTGCCGGTGACCGGCGAATTCTGGTATCGGCCGGTTCGGTCCGCCCGGCTCAGATGCATTGAATATGCGGAAACGCACGATGAAGTTCCGGCCACGGATGAATGGCCGATATCAGCGCTCGGACTTCCGCCCGGGGAGCGGTTGTCGGCATATCGGTCGATCGAAGTGCCGAAGAGCGCGTATGCTGCGATGAGGGCCAGGATCGATTCGATGCCCGGGCATCAGAAACCCGACCTGGTTCTTTGCGCATCACCGGCGACGGAGCCGGAGAACGGCTCCTGGCTTGCCGATCTGGAAACGGTCAACGCCGGAAAAGCGGAGTCTCTGCCGGATACCAGGCGTGACCTGCTGATAGAAGATATACGAAATGGTATTATTCCCGACGACCTCCTTCCTGTGCCGGAGAACCTTCCCGATTCCGGCTTCACGGAGCGGATCGCCGAAGCCATTCGATTCAGACGCCTGCATGATCTATCATCCCCCGGCATGCCCGCCAACGCGGGAAAATGAACCTGTTATGGCGGTGAAAATCGTGTCAGCTGCCGATATCGGGGCTCTCTGTTTGTCCGGATGAGGGGAACATGCTAGAATCAATGCCAATTCGTTCCCTCAGGACGGAAAGAACAGGTTCGAACGATGAAAGATATTCAGGAACTCTTGCGGTCTTTGGATGAAAACGAGCGCAAACAGGCGTTAGTCCTCCTGTCCCGGACCCCAACCAGGGAAAACCTGGCGATCATCCAGAACCTGGCGGAAAATGATCCCCATAGCGACGTGAGATTCCTGGCGAAACGCGCCTTGAACCTGATTCAATCGAATGCGGGAACCGCTCCCAGACCAGAGGCCGCAACGCCGCTCAACGAACAAAAACTGAAAGAGTATCTCGAGGGAAACGAACATGAGAAATTGGCGGCGATCAGGCATGTCGTCGTCAATTCACTGAAACAGGCGCTTCCCCTGATTCTGGAACGCCTCCCCAAAGAATCTGATCCGGCGGCGCTTTCTTCGCTGATCATGGCGGTTGGAAAACTGGGAACGGCTGCCACTTTTCCCCATATCCTTCCCTTTCTCGCCAATCAGAATCAGCGGGTGAAAGCAAGCGCCGTTGAAGCCGCAGGAATGCTCGGATCGCCTCAGGCGTATCCCTCGATTTTGAAATTGCTCGACGATCCCGATAATCGCGTTCGTGGAAACGCGGCGATTGCGGTCAAAAACCTGGGACCGGCCAACATCACCAAAGTGATCAGGGCGATGGTCGATTCGAAACAGGCGAACATGAAGTCGACCGCGGCCTATGTGCTCCGCTTCTTTCCCGAAGATACGAATGTCGACATCCTGACCCCGCTTCTCGCGTCCTCCGATATCAATGTCCGCAATAATGCACTGAAGACGCTCAGCGTCTATAACGAGAAGGGTATTGCCAGGGCAGGAGCCGTTCTTGCCTCCCTGGGTTCCGATGCGCAACCGCAAAAAGAGACGATGGAGGCATTGGAAAAGATTCTTCCCGGTTCTCAACCACCCCTCCCGATGCAGGCGAAAACCGAGAATCTCGAAATCGACGACTCGCTTCCGGCCGATTTCATCGGGTTGTCAGGAAGAGGCCCTCTGGCAGCTCATTTGAAACCCTATGCCCAGCAACATCCATCCGAACCATCCCCGGAATGCAGTCTCGATCAGATCCTTGTCTGGGCACGGACGATCCAGGCATCGGATGTCCACATTTCCCCCTCCAAGCCAATTCTCTACCGACAGTTCGGACAACTGAAAACCCTATCCACGGCTGCATTCACGGTAGAGCAGACCAGGACGTTGATCGACAAAAGCCGCATCGATCCGGGAAAACTCAAGTGGTTCTACCAGCACGGCGATATGGAAACCGTCATCGTCATCACCGGAGCCGGCCGGTTTCGCGTCACGCTGATGAAGCATCTCACCGGGTTCAACATCACCGTGCGGGTCATTCCGTGGAACATCCGGACATTCGAAGAGTCGGGAATGCCCTCCTCCTGCAAAGACCTGACCAAGTGGGCTCAGGGGCTGGTACTCATCACCGGCCCGGTTGGGAGCGGCAAAACCAGCACCCTTGCCACGTTTGTGGAAATGATCAATCAGGACCGGTGTGGCCACATCGTTACGATCGAAAAACCGATCGAGTTCACCTTCGAATCGGCGAAATGTCAGGTTTCCCAGCGGGAAATCGGTTGTCACTCGCTTTCGCAGACCAACGCATTGAAAGGGGCGCTTCGCGAAGATCCGGACATCCTTGTCGTCAGCGAATTGCGTGACCTCGAAAGCATGCAGCTTGCCATCTCGGCCGCGGAAACGGGGCATCTGGTTTTCGGAACCATGAACACCATCAACGCCGCGCGCACCATCAGCCGCCTCACCGATTCCTATCCCCCGGAAGACCAGGCGATGCTCCAGAACATGCTCTCAGAGTCCCTTCGGGGGATCATCTGTCAGCAGCTGGTTCCGCGGAAAGACGGAACCGGCGTCGTTCCCGCCTATGAGGTATTGATTGTCACAACGGCGGTTTCCAACATGATCCGCAAGGAAGGAATCCATCAACTGGCCTCGGTCATGACGCTTGGGAAATCCGCCGGCATGGTCACCATAGACAAATCACTGCACGATCTTTTGGACGCCGGCATCATCAGCGGGGAAGAAGCGTATGCCCGGGCCGAAGTGAAACGCGACTTTGAGAAATTCCGTCCCAGGAAGGGATGATATGGCGAAAATTCATGCTTTTTTCAAGGAAGTGATGGCCCGGGGCGGATCCGATCTTCACCTCGAACAAGGTCAGAAGCCGAAGATCCGGCGGAACGGGGAGATGGCTCCCATCGACGGCCAGGATGTCTTGAGCGGTGAGGTCCTGAAAGAGATCCTTCAGGAAATCGCGCCTCCGGCATTATGGGAAAAATACACGTGCATGGGCGACATCGATTTCGCTTACGCGATGGGGGATCTCGCCCGCTTCCGCATCAATTACTACCGCCATTTCGGCGGGATCGGCGCTGTCTGCCGGATCATTCCATCGAAGATTCTCACTCTCGACGATCTCAAGGCGCCGGAAGTCCTGAAGGGATTTGCCAAACTCCAATCGGGTCTGGTCCTGGTAACCGGCCCTACCGGCAGTGGAAAATCGACGACCCTGGCAGCGATCATCAACCATATCAACGAACAGACCAGCCGCAAGATCGTGACGATCGAGGAACCGGTCGAGTTCGTTCATCCGAGCAAAAACTGCCTGATCATCCATCGCGAAGTCGGGACCCATACCGATTCGTTTTCGAGCGGCCTGTACGGCGCGATGAAGAGCGATGCCAACGTCATCCTGGTCGGGGAAATGCGCGATCGGGAGACGATCGAACTGGCTTGCAGCGCGGCGGAAATGGGAATTCTGGTTTTCGGTACGCTTCACACGAACTCGGCGGCCAAAACCGTCGACCGGATCGTCGACGTCTTCCCTGCCAAGAAGAAAAATCAGATCAGATCCGTTCTGGCCGGTTCGCTGCAGGCAGTGGTCTCGCAGCAGCTGCTGCGCAAAGCCGATGAATCGGGACGGATCGCCGCCTATGAAATTCTCCTGCATACCTCGGCAATGCCCGGGGTTATCCGGGCGGGGGAAAGCGTGAAGTTGAACGGGTTGATCCAGACAGGAAAAAAAGAAGGCATGAGTGCCATGGACGATTCTTTGAGCAATCTGGTCCGAACCGGGGTCGTCACCGAGGAAGCGGCCTTGATGAAAGCTCTCGACAAGCATCGCTTCGAGGAAATGATCGAGGACCGCGACCGGAAAAAGCGATTTGAAGCCGAACGGGCGGAAACCATGGAAATGAATCTCGCGGCTTTCGGGAAAAAGAAACCACCCGTTCCTCCATCGACGCCTCCGGCGCCGGAAACAAAATAGTCTTCAGTATACTCGACCGGTCCGCATCGCTGGACCAGAGGCGATGATCATCGTGACGGTTCGAGTTGGAGGATGAAGCTGTCGAGGCGGTGAAAATCAGGCTCGGAGCCTTTGTGGGTTAATGCCCAGTAGCCTGTTTTCCCTTCGTGCGTGCGAAGGACGGCGGTGATGCCTGCCGATACGGGGCTTTTCGCGGGAATCAGCGGTGAAATGTCGAGTTCCAGAGACAGGCTGAACCGACGGTCTGTGCGTTCAATGCGGAACGGCAGCTCGCTCACCAGAGATTCTTCGCGCATGCCTTTCCGGTATCCGTCGAAATGATACGCATTCCAGTGGCGGGCGGGCGAGAGATTGAATTCCCAGTATTCATCACGGGCAGGCGCTGCAAGAAAAAACTCGAAACAGGTCGTTTCCCAGAGATGATCGAGCCTCAGTGGCGTCGATGCCTGTTCGGCAACGTCGATGGAATGGAGATTCCCTGACAGCGCGTAGCGTATCGCCAGTCTTCCGGCCGTGCGTGAGATGGTGCCGGCAAGATCGAACGCCGGCTTTTGCCGGTATTCCGGAAAGGGCGCGAGGACAAAGGAGGCTGCCCCGCCGATGGATATCTTATTCAATATAGAATCTTCCCTTGCGTTCGTCACATGCCGTGCGTATCGGAGGTGGGCCTGCCGGATGTTGCCGGGAGACGTTATACCAGATCTTTCGCGATCGCTCTCAATTCGGCGGCATGCTCTTCGATGCTTTCGCAAAGCCTGAACTGAACCAGCGCACGCTGCAGATTGTGACCTCGAAATCCCGCCTTGAAATACCTGTCTCCTTGTATATGGTCAGTTATAAATCTGAGCCCGAGTTCGAACGCGATCAGCCGGATTCCCTCATACATGAACGAGAAATCCTCCTGCGTCAGAAAGGTTCGTGCTTCGCCGAGGTATCCGTGAAGAATTTCGCGGGCCATGTCCGGATCGAATCTCACGCGTTCCCAGTCGCTGGTTTCTTCGCCGAGAGGGTTGCAGCCGGAGCGCAGGCAGTCGCCGATATCATACTGAACCAGGCCCGGTTTGACGGTGTCGAGATCGATCATGCTTACGGCCCGGCCGCTTGCCTCGTCGAGCATGATGTTGTTCACTTTCGGATCACCGTGAATGGGCCGCAGCGGCAGCTTTCCGCTGGCTTTCGCCTGCTCGAGAACACCGACACTCCCGCGGCGTTTTTCGATGCATCGGAAGGCGTGAGAAAGCTCGGCGGAGGCAGCCGGGCGCATCGAAGCAACGGCTTCATCGAACTGCGCGAGGTAGCGCGGCGTCACATGAAACCCTTCGAGCGTGTCTGACAGCTCAGAGCATGGCAGATCGCTGATGAGAGAATGAAATATACCAAGTGCGATGCCGGTTTCACGGGCATGTGCGAATGTCTTCAAAGTGTCGTGCGAGGTCGCGTGTTCGATGAAGCTGATCGCACGCCAGAATGAGCCATCCGTGTCCCGGAAGCCGTCTTGCCCGGAGCCGGTCTGGATGATCAGGGGAACAACCCACCGGCGACCATTCGGAAGCGGTGACTCACGGAGTTTGAGGGCTGCGTGGCTTGTGAATGCACGAATGTTTTTCATCACCAGTTCCGGTTTTGGAAAAACATGCGTGTTTATACGCTGAAGGATAAATCGGTCTGTGCCCGACGATCTCGAAACGACCAGATATGTGCTGTTTATGTTGCCGTTGCCGAACTCCCTGATTTCCGAAATTGAACCGATCGGCCGGAATTCACCTGCAATTCGGAGGAGATCTTCATGGATACAGGCATGAGATGGGTTCATGAAGCTGTGGCTCCTTGATTGAATCGTCTGATAAATGACTCAGTTAACGATTCGGAGTTTTCGCGAAAGATTTCCATGAGAAATGGATTTCTGAACACGTTCGACCGCTTAACAGCCAGAGAAGGGCGCCCGTTCGCAGGGTGAGTCGCCAGGGCGGCTCCGTGACGATGTTGCTGACGCCGCGGGCTTTGTGCAGCTCGAGCGTTTCATGTTCGAGCGGCCATCTGACACCGCTCGAGGAGATTCCTGAGGCGGCGGATGTAACCGCAAGAAGCGCTGCAGGCGTTCCCGCCGGCATATCGATCTCCAACTCGCCTGGGCCCATGACTCCGCCGCAGCCGTCCGGCAGGTCGAACGTGAACAGGCCGCGTCCGGTGTGCCCGCCTAAGACGAGAATATTTCCCAGCGACATGTCTGAGCGGCCGCCGACCATTCCGAGGATATGAATCTCATCGCCCGGCATGCTGTCCAGCGCGGCCAGGGCGAGTTCGAAGTCCGTCTCGTTTTTATCGCAGGGGTGACGCTGGAAGAGGGCGCCTGCCGCTTCGTGAAAGGCTGCTGCTTCCGGGGTGATCAAGTCCCCGTCTCCCACGACCATCGTGGCCGGCATGCAGAGCCTCTGCAAAAGGTTTCCGCCGCCGTCCACGGCTGTGATGCTGCTCCATGGTCCGGGCGTCGGTTCCATGCCGGCCGTGCCGCCAAGGACCATGAGGTGTCTTCGACATGCTGATAAAACATGCATGTTCTTTCCCTACCATTGAATCGCATCTCAAGGCAATGCCGCAACCGTATTGTGCGGCCCGCACGAATTTGCTAGCATCCACGAGAGAAGCAAAATAAGAGGAGGGCGGAATGTTCTTCCAGGTATCAACAAATAACGGTCGACAAGTCATCACAGCCGACGGAGATGTGGCTGGAGAGATCACAGGGGAACTTACCGCTGCGATAAAGGAACAGATCGAGGCCGGACACAAAATCATCATACTTGATTTTGCAAAGGCTTCAATTATCGACAGTATGGGTATCAGCGCCATCGTGGCGAATATCGCGCTTCTGAAAAGGAAAAGCGGGCAACTCATTCTTGCAGCCTGCAGACCGACAGTGAAAAAGGTTTTTCAGCTTGTGGGTTTTGAGCAGCACTTCCCGATTGTTGCGACGGTTGAAGAAGCTTTGAAAATGCAGTTCTGACAGGAAATGAGAAAATGTTTGCATTGAAAGGGTTTTCAGATTCTGATTTCGACCTGCTTCGAAGGTTTCTGATCCGTATCGAGGTTGAACGGAACGAGGTTGTCGTCAAGCTTGGCGATCCCGCCCAGAAGCTGTTTCTCCTTGAAGAAGGCGCGGTGAAGATCGTGCAGCGCCCCGTTCAGGAATACGGAGACGATGTGACGCTCGGAGTCGTCAAAGCCGGTGGATTTTTTGGCGAAGAGGCGCTTTTGCGCGAAAATCAGAGCTACATGAGCACAGCGATTGCCGTCGAAAACAGCGTTCTTATGATTATGGACCGCGACGGTCTGCAGAAACTCATGGCTGAATCGATTTCTGTCGGCACCAAGCTTTTGCTTGCTTTGTCTAAAACGTATCGTGAAGCACTCTCCACCCCTGAACTCATGGGAAAAATACTGACCTTCTACTCACCCAAGGGCGGCACGGGCAATACGACGCTGGCGGTAAATACGGCGGTTTTGCTCGCCAGGACGAAGAAGAGAGTCGCTTTTCTCGACTGCGACATGCAGTTCGGAAATGCGAATCTGTTTGTCGGAGCCCCCTCGAACTTGAATATTGCCCGGCTTGTTCAAAAAGAAGAGCGACTTGTGTTCGATCGGATCAAGGGATACATGACGCGGAAATTCGAGGTTGATTTTCTTTTCAGCCCCGATCTGCCACAGGATTCCGAACTGATATCCAGGACCAACCTGAACCAGATTCTGCGAACAATCGGGACTCAGTATGACTATATAATATTGGATACACGTTCCGAAATCGATGACCAGACCCTCCTCGCCTGGGATATGGCTGATCTCATTGTTCTCGTCAGCCACGGCGATCTGGCCGGATTAACCCGCCAGCACCGGTTATTCAGGGTGTTGAGCCGCCTCAACTTTCACAAAGACAAATTTGCCGTGCTTATCAATCGTTTCCGTGAGAGTCAAAAGTCGTTCACTGAAGAGTTCCGCAAACTGCCGGTTGGCCAGATATGCAATATCGCTGAAGATTCTCTGACGGTACCCGAGGCTGAGTTTGCCGGCATTCCGCTCGTCGATAAATCGCCATCATCCCCTGCCGGAAAAGACCTGGCTGCTTTCGTAACGCTTCTGACAGGTGAAGAGGCCGCATCAAAAACGCAGAGAGGCGGGATATTCTCGCGCTTGAGGTCGCTGTTTTCATGATTCGAGATGAATAAAGATTCGGTATTCAATAATATATCAGAATCTATATTAACAGACTCGTCTTTCTCCGATATCCTGAAATATCTACTGGGATTGCGGGCGGATCGATGCGACCGGAACATCATGAATCGCCTGCAGACCGACCTTGTTTACCGATATGCCGAGGCTGAGCGTGAACTTGTGCGCCTCAACGGCGAACTGGTGAAAAAGCAGGCCAGACTTGATGCCGATCTCCGGGCGGCCGCGGAAATTCAAAGGGCGCTTCTTCCCATGCCTCTTCCAGCCTTTTCACCCGTTCAGGCTGCATGGGAATTCATTCCTTCTGAGAGCGTGGGCGGCGATATTTTCATGGTGAGACCGCTCGGGGAAAGATATCTGCAGGTAGCCATACTGGATATCAGCGGACATGGAGTTCCATCGGCGATGGTGACCGTATCGATCAGTCAGGCGCTTCAGCCTCACAGAGGTCTGGTGATGCAGAAGAATGGTTCGGGTGAATATAGAGTGACGCCTCCCGACAACGTTCTGGATGAGCTGGAACTTGAGTTTCCGTTCTCCAGGTTCAAGAAGACATTTTCCATCGTTTATGGAATTCTCGATAAAGAATCCGGAGAATTCGTCTTTTCCAATGCCGGGCATCCATATCCTATCCTGGTGAGCGGTTCTGAAAAACCGCGCTATCTGGAAGAGCATGGAGCCATCCTTGGAATGGGCCTGGGCGGAAGTTTTCCTGCCACGAGCATTTTTTTGAAGCCGGGCGACCGCCTGTTCTTTTATACTGACGGTCTGACCGAGTGCCGAAACTCAGAAAAAGAGTTTTTCGGCGAAGGCAGGCCGATCGATCTTGCTGATACGACACGGAATCTTCCCCTTGGGGACGCTGTGAAGAAGATTCATGCTTCTGCCGAAGCGTTCATCAGAGAGTGCGGTTTTCAGGATGATTTTACGCTGCTTGCACTGGAATATAGCGGCAAGTTACAAGCCGGCTGAAATATATTGCTATATATAAACAATGGATGGAAATACGGGAATGCATAATCACCCGGCGTTGCGGGAAAATGACTGGACTGAAGGCGTTGAGAACATCGAAACGCTGCGTCTGAAACCGGCAAGGGCGAATGATGGCGCCGGCATTATTGCGCTTGAACGGGAACTGTTCCCGTCTGTTGATGTGTTCAAGCCGGCCCAGATTGCACGCCTGCTGCGCGTGCCGACGTGCCGGGTACTGGTCATGCGCGATAGGCAAAATGCGATACTTGCCGAAGTGGTTGGACTGCTGCGCCGGTTTCGGGGCGGGCCCTCAGGCCGCATCTATAAGATTGCGGTTCATCGAAGACTGCAGGGCCGCTGCATTGCGGAGCATCTGCTGGTGGCCATGGAGAAGATCTTCCGTCAGAACGGCATGCGATCGGTCTGCGCCGAGGCACGAGTCAGCAATACGGCCTCAAGGCGCTTTTTCGAGAAACACGGCTACCGGATGACCCGCCTTCTGCCGCGGTATTACCCCGACGGCGAAGACGGATGCAAATTCTGGAAAGCGCTTTGATATATCTATACCGCAGAAAATGAAATCTGCGAATGACGATATACCAGACACAAAGACAGCGCGGAAACGTATTCGTCCTCCTCTCTGCGCTGTCTTCGTGCCCTCACGGACCTCCGTGATTCAGAGGCCATGAGGAGTATTCAATTCGGAGATTATTCCCAGCGGACCTGGACGGACGGCAGCTTCCCGAGGGATTCCTGCATCTTGTCGGCGGAGAAGGTCGCGTCGGTGAGATTCCCGGCAAGCATGTCGGCATAGGAGCCGAGGTCGAAAATACCGTGACCGCTCAGGCAGAACAGAATCGTCATCGGCTTTTCGGTATCCTTGCAGGAAAGCGCCATGTCGATCGCGGCCTTGACGGCGTGCGCGCTTTCGGGAGCGGGAATGATGCCTTCGTGATGGGCGAACATGCGGGCGGCTTCAAACACCGCAAGCTGCTCGAGCGCCTTCGCCTCGATCAGTCCTTCGCTGTACAGCTGCGAGATCAGCGGCGAAACACCGTGGTAGCGCAGTCCCCCCGCGTGGAGCTGGGACGGCATGAATGAGTGGCCGAGAGTATACATCATCAGCAGCGGGGTGAGCCCGGCTGCATCGCCGAGATCGTATCTGAACTCACCTTTGGTGAGGGTGGGGCAGGAAGTCGGTTCAACCGCGATTGCCCGTACATTCTTCCCCTCTTTGAACTTGTCGTGCAGGAACGGAAACGCAATGCCGCCGAAGTTACTGCCGCCGCCGCAGCAGGCGATGACGACATCGGGATATTCCTTCATGTCCTGCATCTGCTGCCGGGCTTCGAGGCCGATGACGCTCTGATGCAGCAGAACATGATTCATGACCGAACCGAGCGCGTAGTTGGTATCGGAACGGCCGGTCGCATCCTCGACCGCCTCGGAAATGGCGATGCCGAGGCTGCCGGGGCAATCAGGATCGACGCCCAGTTCGGCCCGGCCAGCGTTGGTCATCTCAGAGGGGCTTGGATACACGTTCGCGCCCCACATCTCCATGGCGACCTTGCGATACGGCTTCTGGGCGACGCTTGATCGAACCATGTAGACGGCAACATCGAGCCCGTAGATGCCGCCCGCGTGGGCCAGCGATGTTCCCCACTGTCCGGCACCCGACTCGGTGGTGAGCCTTTTCATGCCGGCCTGCTTGTTGAAGTAGGCCTGAGGAACCGCGGTATTCGACTTGTGACTTCCTGCCGGGGAAACGCCTTCGTATTTGAAGAAAATCTTGGCGGGAGTGCCCAAAGCCTGTTCGAGACGGCGGGCGCGGCGCAGCGGGGTGGGGCGCCACATCGAAAGAATCTCTCGCACTTCCTCGGGAATCGCGATCAGTTGCTCTTTTGAGCTTTCCTGCTCGATCAGGCTGGGCGGGAACATCGGTTCAAGGTCTTTCGGCGTGACCGGCTGATGAGTGGCCGGGTGCAGCGGAATGGCCGGAGCTTTCGGCATATCCGGAACGATGTTGTACCAGTGGGTCGGAACTCCGTTCGAACCGATCAGTTTGTCGAAATCTGCCATTTTGTTCCTCTCAGAAGTGGATTCAATCCGTTCTAGCATATATGAGGACATCCCGGCAAACGAAAGAACGACAACCCTCTGCTCCTTCTTCCCAATTGCCGTGATGGTCGTTTTTCCGTCGTTGCCTTGTAACTTTGAGAGAACAGTTGGAAAGGTATATGATGAAAACATCTCGCTGGAGGTCGAATATGAACAGAAAATCTGTCGTTCTGCTTGTTCTGGCATGCGTTGCGCTTCTGTATGCAGTCGTGCCCGCAGGGCTTTATGCTGAAGATCCACTGACGACGCTCGAAAATCACGACGTCGGTGACTCCGGTCAGACATCAGCCGCCACCACAGCGGGGACTTCTGCCCAGACTGCCACTCAGATGGAGAAAACGGTCAGTGGCCTTGAGGCCCTTGTCAAACAGTATGAAGACCTCATCAAGAAGCTCGAAGGCCAGGTCAAAGATGCCGAATCCGGTGCTGTAGCCGGCGAAGAGGGGACCGTCGAGGTCAACTCCTCCCTGAACATCCGCTCAGGCCCGTGGGGCAAGGTCATCGGCGGATTCACCAACGGCGAAAAGGTCCGTATCATCGGCAAGGATGGTCCCTGGTACAAGATCGCCTACGCGGGCGGAACCGCCTACGTTCACCAGAACTATGTCTCGACCGCAAGCCAGCCTGCTGGCCAGGTTCCCGTGGTCTATCCCGCCGATTACGGCGGAGCTATCGTCGACGGGACGCAGGCCAGCAGCGATGGATCCTCCTCCAGCACGCCCGTCACGCCGGCCGGCGATCTGCAGACCCGTGTCGTGAACGCAGCTCAGGCCCTTGTCGGTCAGAAAAACTTCCCATATGATCCGCTGACCCAGGGTGGAGCCTATGGATGCGCCCAGGTCGTATCTACGGCGTTAAAGAACGCCGGCGTCGTGAGCCGGATACGCCTGTGTGTCTCCGAGGTCATGGCTGATCTGAAGGCTATCGGCTGGACCTATGCCCAGGTTCCTCCCTATCGCGCAGGCGACGTCATCACCTGGAAGACATACGATTCGGACGGGGATGGTGTCGACGATCCCGACACCCACATCGGCATCATCATGGGAAGTGGCAACAGCGTCCAGGCCATGAATAACTCCAGTTCCCAGAAAATGCCCCGCCTGTGTGCCGCCAATGCCATGACCCTCAGCCACGTCCTTCGCAAGGTCTGATCTCTCTCATCAGGAGTAAACAACTACCATGCGCTTTTTCATAGCTGTGATGTTCGCTGTATTGGTCTCCCTGCCCGCCTTTTCTCAGACAGGACTTTCCCTTTCCTATGGCGATGCTCCCGGCAAGGTGGCCTTCCTCAACTCCCGGAATATGCAGAAATTCGAGGAGCCCCTTCCCTGGGGCCCCATGTCCTTCCGGATCAACGGCCAGGAGTTCTGGGTCGCTGATACCGTGGCCGGCCGCATCTACCGGCTTGACGCCAAGGGCGCGGTTCTCGCAACGATCTCCACCCCCAGGTCCGGAAATAACGCGATCATCGAGGATATCGCCCTCGTCCGTGATGACAAGGGAACCGTTTCCTCCGTCTGGGTTGCCGATGGGACCACGCAGGAAGCCGTGCTCTATTCGATCGACGGGAAGAAGCTGAAGTCCTTCGGCGGATACGGGGAAGGCCCGGGCAAGTTCCGCCAGATTTTTCGCATCGAAGCCGGTCCTTCAGGCCGGCTGTATGCCACGGACAAAGGCAAACAGCTCATCACCGTTTTCCAGCCGAACGGCCAGGTGGTTCGCGAGATTCCCTGGCAATGGTCCGGGCTATGCCTGGATTCCAGGGAGAATCTCTACCACCTCCAGTGGAATGACAAGGATAAGCGGATCCACCTCCTGGCCGAAGCCTTCGACGGCAAGCCTCTTTCGGATAAGCCCCTCCAGCTTCCTGCCCACACCAATCCGGAACTGTGGTTCATCACCCCCGCCGGGGAGGTTCTCGTCACCTTCACTCCCGACGGCGCTCCCATCGACACACTGAAACTGGCCCGCTGCACGCTCGATGGCAAGCTCGTCGCCATTCTGGACATCAAGCTTCCGATCGTCATGAACCGCTACCTCGAACCTCAGGATGCCACAGGCGTCTGGCTCGGCCAGGTTGATTACAAAAACGCCCCGGATGGCTTCTTCCGGATCATCCCCTTCAAATACGGCGTCAAACCGGAGGGCTGATTATCAGGTTCCAAGGCTGACCGGCGATTTTTTCGCAAAAACAAGAGTGATGCTGCGTGCCGTACCGGATCGATGTGTTCCGGTACGGCATGTTCATTATCCCCTCAAAATCCGGAACATCCGTCAGATTTCAGGTATGTTACAGTGTGTCTCACGTTGGACATGGCGGTGAGGACGGCATGAGAATTCTGCACACTTCTGACCTGCATCTGGGGCATCTGTTATATCAGAGAAAGCGTGACGAAGAGCATCGGCGGTTTCTCGAGTGGCTGCTCGAGGTCATTTGCCGTGAGCGGATCGATCTGCTCCTGATCGCGGGTGATGTTTTCGATACCGGCTTCCCGTCGAACTATGCGCTCGAAATGTACTATTCATTCCTGGCCCGCTGCGGCGATGCGGGCTGCCGCCAGGTCGTCGTCACGGGCGGCAACCATGATTCTCCGGCGACTCTGCAGGCGCCGGGGCAGCTTCTCAGGGCGCTGCGCGTCTCCGTCATCGGGGCGGTCGACAGGGAACGGCCCGAAGACGGGCTGATCACGGCCGAAAGCGCCGACGGAACGCCGGGAGCCATCATCTGCGCCGTTCCATATCTGCGCGATCGCGATGTCTATACCCCGAAACCGGCTGAGCCGGCCGATCTGCGCGCGGCAGGCATCATCGAAGGAACCGCTGCCTGGTACCGCCGGCTGGTTGACATGGCGGTCCTGCGACGCGAGCAGCTTGGGTTTCCGGAGCTGCCGATTATCGCTACCGGTCATCTTTTCGCGCAGGGTGGCGCAAAAACCGGCTCCGAACGCGACCTTTACGTGGGTGATCTCGGCGCGTTCCCGGCCGACCGGTTTCCGCGCGAGGCGACGTACATCGCTCTCGGCCATCTGCATCGTCCACAGACGGCCCGCGGGTTCGACCATGTCCGATATTCCGGTTCCCCGCTGCCATGCTCGTTCGATGAAGCAGATCATGCGAAACAGGTGCTGGTCTGCGATACCTCTGCTCCCGCGGAGTGGAGACCGGTTCTTGTGCCCGTTTTCAGAGAACTTGTAAAAATATCTGGAGATATAGCACATATCGGGATTGCCCTGAGACAGGTTCCGACCGGAACCCTCACTCCCTGGGTCGAGGTGGTTTATACCGGCACCGCGCTTGTCCCGGACCTTCAGGAAAAGGTTGATGCGATGGCTGAAGGGCTTCCGTTGGAGGTCGTGGCATGCCGCAGGGAATCGTCGGCCATTGCGGCTGATCAGGAGCTGCCGGTGCTCAACATCCAGGAGGTCACTCCGGAAGAGGTGTTCGCGATTCGGGTCAGGGAGGCTCAATTGAATGAGAGCGATGCAGCGCTTGTTGGAGAGGCGTTCCGGGAAATCCTGTTTCAGGTGCGCCAGGGCGGCCGGGAATGAAAATTCTTGCCGCGCGATTTTCGAATATCAACTCCCTCAAAGGGCGCTTTGAGATCGACTTCACCGACCCTGGCCTGGCCGGGCCTGGAATTTTTGCCATCACCGGGCATACGGGCTCGGGGAAAACAACGATCCTTGATGCTGTAACGCTGGCGCTTTTCGGCCAGACACCCCGTCTCAGCCTCTCAAAAAGCGAAAACGAGCTGATGACGCGTGGTGCCGGCTCCTGCCTGGCAGAGGTCGATTTCGAGACGGATGTCAGCGGCCGCACCGCCAGCTTTCGCTCCACCTGGCTGCAGCATCGCGCCCGCAACTCCCCGGAAGGCGCGCTGCAGGCCCCGAAGATGCAACTTGTGCAGCTGTCTCCAAAAAATCCCGGAGACGATTGGGAGACGTCGAAACTTTCCCAGGTTCCGAAAATGGTGGAGGATGTCACGGGGCTCGATTTCGACCGGTTTACCCGCACCTGCCTGCTGGCTCAGGGCCAGTTTACGGCGTTTCTGGAAGCGAAGGACGACGATCGCGCCCAGATTCTCGAACAGATAACCGGAGCCGGTATTTATACAAGCCTTTCGCAGGCGGCATTCCAGCGCGACAGAGCGGAAGCGGCCAGAATCGATGCGCTTCGCGCCGAGCTCAAGGGCGTATCGATCGTTTCCGATGAGGAATTCGCCGCTCTCAGGCTGAAAACGGACGAGCTCGATCAGCAGCGAAAACAGGAGGAAGGTCGCAGACTGCTCGTTCAGCAGCACATTGCCTGGGTTAAAGCCCGTGCCGCCCTTCTTGAAACACAGCTGAGACTGGAAGAGGAACAGCGCATTCTTGGGCAGGAACGCGAGAGCAGAGCGGCGGAGCTGCGCCTTCTGGCCGACGGCCGGCGGGCCGAGCCGGGGCGGATTCTTCTTGTCCTGCTCGATGAAGCACGTGCCGGAAAAGCCCGAAAAGAGGCTGAACTGGCTGAAACAAGGCGGCTGCTTCCCGAAACGAAGCTGGCCGTTTCGGCAGCCGAGGCCGATCGCAAGAGTGTCCGCGACTTGCAGACCGATTTTCAGCGGAAGTTTGAAGCCGAACAGAGCCGGATCAAAGACGCGCGCGGTTATGACCAGCAGCTGAACATGCTGCAGAAAAACCTCGACGAGGCCGGCCAATACCGGGATGATCTGCAGGAAAAGCAGCTGGGCACGCAGCAGCAGATTGCGGAGTTGAATGCGGCCATCACTCTGCTTGCGCGGCATCAGAAAAATCTTGCCGACGTGCTGGAGAAATCAGCTGTGGACCAGCACCTTGGGAGCGATCTCAAGGCGCTTGAAGCTCTTGCGGCAAGGCGCAGAGAAATCATCGGGCAGATCGATGAGAGCAGCCGGAAAATCGAAACGGCCGGCAAAGAACTGGCGCGCATTCAGGAACAGGTGACCGCTGTTGCAAACAGCCTGGAAGCCGAAATGAGCAGCAGGAACCTCAAGGCGGAAGAACTTGCGGCGGCAACGAAAGCCCTCGATTCCGAATTCCCCGGAGGAAGTCTCAAATCGCTTCAGGAAACCCTCAGAGTCGCCGAACGCAGATCAGAAGCTGTGCAGACTCTCCAGAATATCGGCGGCGAGATGCGGAGCCTGGCGGCCGAACAGCTTGATGCGCAAAAGGCCATGGAAGCGCGCGCCAGGGAAATCGAGGCGGCTGAGCAGAACGTGAAGCGACTCGAAAAGGAACTGGAGCTCCTCGAAGCCTCGGTGGAGGATCACACCGTGCGCAAAGCCGATTGTCGGACCAGGGCATCGCTCGAAGAACTTCGGCGGCTCCTTCAGGAAGGGAAACCGTGCCCGCTTTGCGGCGCGCTCGGCCATCCATATGCGGTCGATGGCGTTGATGCGGCTTCGGAGGCAGATCAGGCAGACAAGCTGCTCAAACTGGCCAAAGCCGCTCTGAAAAAAGCCGGAGACGATCTCAAGGAAGCGACGAAAAAATGTCATCACCTGGCCACCGAACAGGCTGGCGATCAGAGTTTCCTCAAAAGCCACGAGAAAGCCCTGGCGGGGCTGCGGAAAAAATGGCAGAAGCAGGCCGGCCTGCTCGATACGCCAATTTCCCCCGAAGACGAAGCGGGCCTCGGTTCTTTCGCGGCAGCCCTTGGAACGGAGTACCGGAAGGCGGAAAAAGCATTCGAAGATTTTCAGACTGCCGTGGAAAAACGCGATGTGGCTGAAAAAATACTTGTAGCTATAAATACCAGGCTTCAGAGCCTGGAAAAAGAACAGGCGGAGATTCTCGGCTTGCGTGCGAAACTCGATGCGCTTATCCGGGAAGCGAATGGGCAGCAGGCCGGGCTTGAACGTCAGAAGGAAGAGATGGATGCCGGTCTTTTCCGTGAACTGCTTGTCTACGGCATCGTGGAGTTCGATGAAGAAGTGATTCCGAAGCTTCAGACACGATGGGAGGCCTGGCAGAAGGCTCAAAAAGAGCTTGAAGATGCCGGCCGGACGGAACAGGCCTCCCGGACCGAGCTGACGGCAGCCGAATCCCGACTGGCCGGTCTGGTTCTGCAACTCCAGGAGCGGATCGGGCAGTTGAAGGCGGTCGAGCGGACCATCGCGGAAACCGGTGCAAAACGCCGGGAAATCTATGGAGACAAGAACCCTGATGTCGAGGAAGAGCAATGGCAGTCGGCTCAAACAGCGTTGCGGCAAAAAGAAGATGCTTCGGAACAGCGGGTTCAGGAAGCGAATCTGACGATGGCAAGGCTGCATGCCGCCGAAGAGCAGCAGGCAGCTGCTCTGTCCGCACTCGAGAAAGAGCTGGCGGATGCCGGACAGAAGCTCGCGGATTTTCTGCGGCGGGAAGGGTTTGCCGATCAAACGGCCCTGCGTTCGGCGCTGTTGCCGCCCGATTTGAATAAATCGCTGACGGAACTGGAAAAACAGCTCGAATCAAGAGCCACCAACCTCCAGGGCAGGATCGAACACGGCAGGCGGCAGATCAGTGAATACGAGGCCGCCAGGCCCACGACCTGCACGCTCGAGGAACTGATACAGGAAGAGGCGCTGCTTGCAGAACGTGTTTCCCTGGCGATGACCGCGTGGCAGGACCAGTGGAAACGATGGTCGGTCCAGAAGGAAAACCGTGAACGACATCAAGAGCTGGGTGATCGGATTCAGGCGGCGGAATGCGATCGGGAGCGTTGGATCAAACTTTGCGAGCTGATCGGCTCGCATGACGGAAAAAAATTCCGTGATTACGCCCACGGGCTGACCTTCGCGAACCTCGTTTTCCAGGCAAATCAGCAGATGAAAAAACTCAATGGGCGGTATCTGCTTGCCAACTGCGGACTCGAGCTCCAGGTCATCGATCGGCATATCGCCGATACCAGGGCTTCTGCGAAAAACCTGTCGGGTGGCGAAAAATTTCTCGCCAGTCTCGCTCTGGCTCTGGGCCTGGCGCAGATGGTGGGCAGAAAACACCGTATGGATACCCTGTTTATCGATGAAGGGTTCGGAGCGCTCGACCCCGACACGCTGGAAATGGCGGTGGCGGCACTTTGCGGATTGCAGCAGCAGGGAAAGCTGATCGGTGTGATCTCGCATGTCGAATCACTGAAGGAACGCCTCCCGGTACGGCTGGAAGTGACCCGGATCGGCGCCGGAATCAGCACGATCACCGGCCCGGGCTGCAGGGTATCTGCCTGCAGATAAGAAAGCGCCGCGGGATTCCGCGGCGCAATGGAGGCAACGAAACAAATGGAAAAAGATCAGGCTGACGTATCGAGCTTGGATGATTTCACGGGTTTTCCGGTTTTTTCCGACTTCGTATCCGTGGGTTCGAGCCGGCTGAGCAGCGATGAAGCCGCATTGTCGGAGGCGGGAAAGTAGCCGGTCGGGAACTTCCCGTTCGGGGTATCAGGATGCAGTGCCTGAGACAGCTTGTCCAGCATCGTTGCCTGCGTCGATTTGACGGCATCGGATGAGGATGACGGAACAGTGCTGGAGAGAGCCGACTGCGGACTTGACTGCCCGCTGCTTAACATTGTGCTGAATATACTTTGTTTGAAGCGAAGGGTATACTGCAGGAAGCTTTCGACGAACGCCTGATACTGATTGGCTGAAACCTGCGTGCCCTGCTGAGGTCCGACGGCAAGGGTGACGTCCGGCGCGCCCGAGTCGGTTTCAGACGACTGAGGCAGCTGGGCCGCCGCCGCGGTCTGGCCGGTTCCCTCGGCTTCGGTGCCGGTGCTGTCTCCGCCGAAGAATTCAGCACCGAGGCCTGACTCGTCTTGAATCGTCTTGACGCCGTCGAAGAAATTCCTGGCCTGTTCCTGCATCTGGGCCTTGATCTCGTCAAATGCCCCGCCCGATTCGCCATACTGTTTTTCAAGTTCATTGAAAAACGTGTCAGACTTTTCGAGAAAACTGCTGAGAGCTTCAGGCGAAAGATCTGCCAGGTTGTTCACGGAGTCAAGAAACTGGTTGGTGGTTTCATTTGAAATCTTCAGCGAAGAATCGGTGCCTTTGAGGAAAGATCCGACGCCATCGATCTGCAGAGAAAAATTTCCCTTGAAGGCTTCCGCGACCTTGCTTGAGGTTTCGACAAACCGTTCCTGACCGCTCTGGCCCATCTTTGTCTGAATCTGCTGGGAAAGCTGATAGAACAGATCGAAATGATAGGCGATGCGCAGCCCGCCTGATTCCTGCTGCAGATTACCCGATTCAGCCTGATCGGCCGTTGGAACGGCTTTCTCGAAACTGTCGGAAACCGGCAACGCAGCCGGGGTGGTGGTCCCGGCTTCAGCGGGGCGTTGATCGTCTTTTGAAAGATCTTCGAGCTGTTTGAAGAGTTCCTGGGCAGTGGGAAAATTCGAAATCTTCATGATCTGTGCCCTCCTTGGCCCATCATGCCGAAAAATCCCTTTCCGGCTTTTCTTATCTTGTAAACAACATCGACATTTTGCTCTCGAAATATGAACGCTTATTTACGTGAAAAACGGGCGTAAAGGGCAGTGAAGTTGAAATATCACAGACATTTCACGCCATTGTCATCGATTATCTTGCATTTTCAGCTCTTTGTAAAACAAATCCCGGATAACAAGCCCGCCCTTCCGGCGGCTGCCGAAAGGGCGGGATGAAAATCGTCAGGACCGGATCAGTTGCCTCAGTGCGCCGGCTGGAGTGTCTTCTGATACGTTTCCTGAGCCGTGTCATAGACTGCCTTGGCCGCTTCGATGCCGGTTTTATCAGCCGGATTTGCCGTCGTGACATTCAGATAGGCCTTGTAGGCGTTGATCATCTTCTGATAGGCGCTGTCCGTAGCGGCAGCCTGCTTTGCCCTCGCGGCCGACTCGGCATTGGCTGCTGCGGTGAGGGTCGCCGACCTGGCGGCGACGCCTGGGCTCTGGCGGGTTGAAACATCGGCGTTGATCCGGCCCAGCTCGTCCACCATGAAGTTGATCTCTTCAGAAATGCTTTTCGCGGTCATCTTCTGAGTGGCGGCTCCGGAGAGGGGCAGGGTCGAATCGGCGGCCGGGCCGGACATCTTGACCCGCTGCTCCTTCGTGATGCGGTCGAGCTGCTCTTTGGCGATGCCGTTCGTGGCGGCGAAGGCTTCCAGTTCGGCTTTTACGTCATTGAGAAGAGCCATGATCTCGGTGTGAACACCCTTGGCCGATTTGTCGGCCGCGACGAGAGCGTTATTCGACATGACCATGTATTTGCGCGCGTCGATAAGTTCTTTGCTGAGCTTGGCGCCTGACAGGTTGATGTCGTGAAGAGTCACTTCATCGGCCTGTTTTCCTGAAGCCGTGAGCGCATTGCCGATCGTCGTCTGAATGCGTTCCAGACTTGCCGTGGTCATGCTGGTATTGTCGAGCGTCAGTCGGAATGCCCCGCCGGCCTGGGCTGCTTCTTTTTCGAGTCTCTGCGCGACTTTCCCGGCTCCGTCGCGGAACAGCTGCACTTCCCCGCCGGCGGTGATACCGCTCAATTCGGAAGAGGTGGTGTGGGCAAGCTTCTCAACCTGGCCCGCGACGTTACGGCCGCGGCCTGCGAGACTCTGTACATCGCGAGCCATGGACAGGGACTTGTCAACCCGACCCTGAACCTGACTGACCGGGGTGGAAATGCTGTTGGTGACGAACTTCGTGACGTTCAGAAGCTCGTTGCTGAGACCGTTGACGCCGTCCTTGGTCATGCCGGTGCTGATACCGAGCGGCCCGAGCAGCAACTGCAGCATGCTGGACATCTTGGAACCGATGGACTTGACCAGGTCGGCAGACTGTTTGCTCGTGTTGATGATGACGCTGACGGCAGCCGCGATCGATGCGACCGTAGCGGCCAGGGCGAGAATCTGCGGCCCGTAGGTGATGAGCAGCGAAACACCGACCGCGATTTCCCCGACGAACGGGTTTACCGCCGGAACGCTCGTCAGACCCTGTTGAGCATTGGCGGTGGGCACGACTTCCCCGGCTGGTACGACTTCAGCGGCCGGAACCACCTCGCGTGCCGGAACGACTTCAGCGGCAACGATCTGTGCAAAGAATGTAAAGATCAAAAGCCAGCTCCAGATGCGAGCGGCACGTTGTTTCAACATGATCAGCCTCCCCGGATGGATGGATTCATCACCGTTATGGCAACGGTATCTTTGAATTATACGTATCAAAGCCGGGGAGCTGTCAAGAAGCCAAATAAAAAGCAGGAGCACGGTATCCCGTGCCCCTGCTGATGAACGAGAATCAGTAAGAATTCGCGGCCTGACCAGAGGCAAGGCGGCGCTGAGCTTTTTTCGAGAGGCCTCCGGCGGCCTGTACTCCTGAGAGATTTCCGTACCAGGTATATGTTTGCGAGCCGGGATTCAGCCCTGCATACATATCGGGCCGACCGTCCCCGTTTGCATCAACATAGATTTTGTCGGAAACGCCGTCGTAATTCAGGTCGTATTCCCACTGATCGATGCGGCCGTCGAAATTCCGGTCATACTGGTAATCATCGATCATTCCGTCAAAATTCCGGTCGGTCGCCCAGTAGTCGCCGCGACCGTCACCATTGCGATCAGCGACGATCAGATCGACCCGGCCGTCAGCATTGCGATCGTAACGGCCGGCATTCGCATTGTACTGCGTGAAGCCGAATGCTGTGTCAGGGCTGGTGTTCATGGTCGGCGAGGACTTGTAAGGGGCATTGAGAGGCTCGATTGTGACATTCTGCGCCGCAAAGGCGGCACTGGCCAGAACGAGCAGGCCGAGCACGAATAGATGGGTTGAACGCATGACGACACCTCCACGTAATAAACGCAAGTCAGAAATGTATAAAGATTGTCTGTTTTGGCAAGAAGTATTTTTCCCGGCCTCTGGCATCGCGCTTCTGATCGGCAACCCGAGCCGGTCAACGCAAACAGGAAAAATTCGGACTACCGCGTAAATGCCCGGGTTTCCCCGTCAGAAGCAGATAAAAGCATACCTCCAGACCATCAAACCCTGACTTCCACGGATTAAAAAAACCCGCCTGACAGAGACGGGGAATTGTTCCGGGAATTTGGGGGCATCATCTGTATTCTGGAATAAGAGCTTCCGAATCAACGTTTTCGTGGGTGTTGCACCTGTCTTTCGAGATCATGTATGTTGAATACCGATAGGTACATATGACGAGAGGATGCGAAGGTTTATGGCAAACGAAGTCGCGGAACTCGAATCATTGTTTGCATCCTACCGGAAGACGGTTGATGGCGATGATTTTTCCTTCCTGGGAAGCTTCCTTCTCGATCGCGATGGGAACGAGCTGGGCGCGCGGCTATTCGAGGTGCATGCCGGGCTGCTGTCGCCGATCCTGCGCACCGTTCCTGATCTGAAAGCCCTCCGGACCGTTCTGCTCGATGCGAAGGCGCATGCGGAACTGCTCGGGAAAAAGCTGTCCGACGTGATTATCACGCGCTATGCCGTGACTGTAACGGCCCCGGAAAAGGCGGTCGCAGAATACTTTCCGGCGAAGTCAGCCTTCGTCGATCAGGTGCGGAGAGAGCCTCACCTGTTGGGCAGGCTCGTTGCCTGCCTCGATGAGCGGCTTCTGAAAGCCTTGCACACGGCATTTCCCAAGCTCGAACCGGTCCTGCGCAAGGTGCGCGACATCGAGGCCTTCGCCGGACTTCTGCCGCTGCTCACCGGAAATCCCGACGTCGAGTCGGAGGGCTTTTTTGCAGCGATCCCCGGCATCGCTTCGGCTGCCGGCCTGACGACAGGCGTGCAGGCGTTCCAGCTTGCGCGCGAGCTGGTCAAGGCGAAAAACCGACTCGTCGATCACGACGACTGGCTCCCGAAATGCCTGGAAGCCGTGGCTGTGGTTCATCCTTCGCGAACGCCCCGGTTCGTGATCATTGCGGCCATCCTGCCCTTTGCGCCGCTCGTGAAGCACTGTCTCCATGTCCACGACATTTCCTGGGACAGCATGTGCCACTCCCTCGGGAACATGTGGGACCGCGTACGAACGAAGTATCCAACCGAGAAGGAAGCCATGCGCAGACTCGAGGAAATCTTCGCTCGCGAGATGCCGACCGTCACCACCATTCCTTTCTGGGGAAGTCTCTGTCTCGCGTTTCCCGAGGGGCTGGAGTTTTCGCGGGAGGAGTGGCTGCGTCGCCTCCACCCGGCGCCGAAGGAGCCGATCGACCCGGACCGTACCCGCGATGTCGTGCTGGCTCTGTTGGAGATCACCCAGGGCATGATCGACGCCGTCTCTGTCGTCAAACGATTCGACACGCTCCGGGAAGCCGAGGCATACCTCGCGCAGAACCCGGTTCGCTCGTCGGGCCACGGCTGGACCGGCAGGTCCGAGTATGCCCTGTTGTGCGAAAAGCCCGACGGGTATTGCGAGCTCGACGGGAAGAGCCTTACCTACCCCCGCGACGACACCCTGCGTTTCGGATGAAGCATAATATATAAATTATCATATACCAAGGAGGCGGTCATGGCCGCTGGAAGCGAAATTTTTTTCGACCTTTTCACCGACGGAAAGAGGAACCGGGATGAACGTATCGGTGCCGCGGTTTCCCTTTTCCGGGAAGGCGCAAACCTCTGGCGGAGCCTTTCCGATGAGCGGAGATTAGAGCTGGCGGAGTGCCTGGCCATTCTCCTCGGCAATTCCGAAGAGGAGCCTGGCATCCGCACGGCGGCTGCGCAGGTGCTGCAGAACGCCGTGGACGGGCTTCCCCCGGAGGTTCATCGGAGGTTGTTCGATGTGCTGGCGACAACGATCGGAGACGGGGCGGGCCGGAAACTGTTTCCCCTGATGCAGGAAGCATGCCGGCTCGTTTCCGTGCTGAATATCTCCGAGTGTACCGACGAGGCGCTGATGAAGCGGCTGAACGATGCCATCTTCGAGGCTGTCCTGCTGCGAGGCACGATCGAAGACGAAGCGTTCTCTGACTGCGCCGACACCGCATTCGGCCTCACCCGAAACCACCTCAACAAACTCCAGGGCGACTGGAGCTGACTCGCTCGTTCGAAAAACACGGCCTTTTCCTTGTCGGAGATGATGGCGTTTCCTACGCGCGTTGCCTGCGTGCCTTTTTCTTGTTCTTGAACAGCGTCCAGAGGCGTTGCAGTTTCATGGCTGTTTTCACGGCCCAGACCTTGGGTTTGAACAGTCTTCCCTCGAATGCTTTCGCGACATCCGGCAGAATATCGGGAATCGGAATCGACTGGGGGCATTTCCTGACGCAGGCTCCGCATCGGATGCACTGGGACGCCATGGCCGGTTTTCCCATGGCGCCGCCCATGCGGATCAGGTAAAAACCGGAAGCACCGGGATCCTGAAAGAGGTGAAGGCTATTATAGCTTTCGAAACACCCCGGAATGTCGACGCCGGCAGGGCAGGGAAGACAATACTGGCAGCCGGTGCAGCCAACTTTCATCAGCTTGCGGTAGGTGGCTGCCGCTTCACTGACCAGGGACAGCTCTTCGCCTGTCAGTGAGCCGGGCAGTGCCTCGTCAGCGATCTTCAGATTCTCTTTGAGCTGATCCGGGTGATTCATTCCCGACAGGACGACGGAGACTTCCGGTCGGTTCCAGACCCAGCGCAGCGCCCATTCCGCGGGACTGCGTTTCGTTTCGGACCTGTTCCAGACGGATTGAATCTCGGCGGGGGGCGTCCGGGCGAGGTTCCCGCCCCTCAGCGGCTCCATGACGATCACCCCGAGCCCCTTGGAAGCGGCATATTCGAGGCCCGCCGTGCCGGCCTGGTTCTGCTCGTCGAGAATATTGTATTGGATCTGGCAGAAGTCCCAGGTGTAGGCATCCACGATCGGCGAGAAGCCTTCGCGCGTGCCGTGATAGGAGAATCCGGCGAATCTGATCCGGCCATCGCGCCGGGCCTGGTCGAGAAAATCCAGGACGCCCGCTTCCCGTGCTTTGATCCAGGTAGAGGCATTCAGGCTGTGAACGAGATAATAATCAATGACGTCGGTCTGCAGATGTTCCAGCTGGGAAGCAAAGACGGCTTCCATGTCGCGAACGGAATGCGTCTGCCAGTGCGGCAGCTTGGTCGCGATTTTCACCTTCGAGCGCTTGTTGTCACGCGCAAGAGCGCGGCCGAGGAAGGGTTCGCTCGCGCCCATGTGATACGGAACCGCCGTGTCGAAATAGGTGACGCCTTTTTCTAGAGCAATATCTATTAATTCCAGTGCCGCAGTCTCGTCGATGCCGCGGTTCTTCTGCGGGAGCCGCATGCAGCCGAAGCCCAGAATTGACAGGGGCTCGCGGGTTTTAGGCATGGTTCGGTAGAGCATGGGTGTATCCTCCGGAATGGTGAGGCGTATCAGGTTCAGTTGTACGATGAATGCGGCAGCAAATGCAAATCAACCTGCATGCGGGAACATTCGACAGCGCCGGCACTCACATCCGGCCTGCATGGATCATCAGAGCCAGGGCGCACCAGGTCGAATGCAGAAGCACACAGGGCCACAGACTTTGCGTTCTCCGGAAAAGCGAGGCGGCCGTCATTCCGAGGAGGGCTGCCGGAAGCAGGTATGCGGGGGGATACATCAGGGCGAAGAGGATCCCGTTCAGGATGATTCCTCCCGTTCCCCTCCAGCCGAGGCCGGAGAGAGCCTGAGAGAAAAATCCGCGGAAAAACGTCTCCTCGATGATCGGAGCGATCATACAGAACCCCACAAAAACAAACGCCATGCCCCCCTGCGGTCCGAGAAGCCTCTGGGCGATGCTCCAGACATCCGCGCCGGCCGCGAACACCTGCAGACCCTTTCCATCAAGAAAATCAAGCCAGCCGAGAGTGATGCCGCCCAGAAGAAGACCTGAAACAAGCGATTCGACGGCATAGACGGGGTTGCATCTTCGCCAGCCCAGAGCCGCTGCGGGTGCGGAAAACCGGTCGCGCGCGTAGGTGCGGCAGGTGTGTGCCAGAATGGGGATATTGATCAGATATGCGATCAGCCAGGGCCAGAGTCCCTGAATTTCCGGCGGAATCGCGGTTGACGCGACGGTCGAGATGAAACGCTGGATTCCCAGGAGAATGATGATTGTCAGGAACGCATCCGTGGCCTTGAAACAGGGTTGCCTGAGCCCATCCGGATCGAGGCGTCGCTCCAGGGTTTCGGCGCCCTTGAAATGAAGCGATGAGGCGAGCATCAGGAATACGACGGCGTTCAGGAGGGATGGAAGCGAAACGTCTTTCACGGATACGATAAGCCCCATCACCAGCGGGGCGAGCAGTTTCGCCGCAAGATACGTGCGCTGCTGAAGGACTTTCCCTTCGTAACGGGCATAGAGGGCCGACATCGAGACAGCTGTCCAGACAAGAGCCGGAGTGATGATCAGCAGCCAGAGAATGATCCTGAAAATCGAGATCGGCGAAAAGCGGAGATATAACCCTGTAAATATAGATGTAGGTATAAAACAAATTCCGGCGATGACGCTCCAGAAGAGCGTTTTGAGTCCGATAATCCGGCCGGGGGAAACCGGGAGCGTCTCGAGCAGAGAGATCGCCTTCCCTTCGCTTCCCACCGAGTTCAGCGGACCGAACATCGAAAAATACATGAGGGCGGCTGCCATCATGTTCATGCCGCGGGTTTCGGGGTTGACCGTGAGGAACTCCCTGAATGCCCATATCTGCATGACGATAATGGATATCGGCATCATCAGCGAGTTGGTCAGGATATTCCAGTCGCTTCGCAACAGGACCGATTCTTTACGGATCAGGCCTGAAAGGAAATGACGACCGCTTTTGATTTCAAGCCTGCGGCCCGGATGAACCCAGGTGATCCAGTTCCAGTGGGACGTTAAGAGGAAAAGACCGGTTCCGGCAGCCAGGAGGATCAGCCAGAAAAGCTGAAACCTGAAAAAAGACGGGCTCGCGATGCCGTCGAGAAGCGAGTCCGCCAGCCACCGGGAAGGAGAAAGCACCAGTCCCGCGAATCCGCTGAAGTTGGCCGTATACTTCAGGAGAGCCATCGCCGATTCGACCGGTGCCGAAGAGATGATGATGAACGGTGCAAGGCCGATAAAGGCGCAGATGTAGCCGAGCAGGGAAAACATGTTCTCGATTGCCGCCGGCCTGAACAGCCTCTGAAGGGTGGTTCCGGTGAGAGTGAGCGCCATGCCGGTCACGAGCTCGATTTCTATATAGAGCAGGAGCGACAGAAGAAGCCATTCAATCGTGACATGACCCGGCCAGGCGAGTCCCAGAAAGCCGCTGAACAGGATGATGAACCCGAGCCAGTCGGTCATGAGGCGTTCATACAGCTTGACGATGAGAAGCGAACCGGGCGAGGCCGGCAACGTCGACAGAAAACTCATGTCCGTGCTCATCTGGCCGGTGTTCATCGTATGACCCATCAGGATGTCACTGGTAAAAACGATCAGAAGCGCATAGGCGAGAGCTGCCGAAAGCAGCTGCCGGGCCGGCTCGGCAAGGAAGAGTACCTCGAGAAACTGCGTCAGCGAAGCCGCTTCCCGGGCCGCAAATACGCACCAGCACAAGGCGAACAACAAAATGACGAGCAGATTCCAGAATCCCTGCTTGGCTCGCAGCGTGTTCCAGAGAAGCCGTGTCTTCATGCCGATAAGGATCAGCACGGCCCGTGCCCGGGCGGGGGCGGGAGGGACGGTCATGGACGAAGTATACACCCTTCGGAAGCCCGCCTGCACGACGCAGTTCGGATATCCGCACCTTCCGAGGCGCCATCCTTCGGCGGGCTCAGCCCTCGCTCAGTGGCATCTGAAGCTGCTGGTCAGCTCATAGGCTTCGCGCTCCATCGGAATGTCGAAATCCCGCTTCTGCCCCCGGATGTCAGCCATCAGGCACTCGGCGGCCCAGGCGACCGACCAGCCGGTGTCGTCAATCCATCGGCCTGTCCGACAGCGGATGGCTGGGAAAATCTGTCCGAGGCTCGGGCTGAGAAACGCTTCGCGGCGATACTGGAAGGTATGGACCAGCTCATGCCCGACATGGTCGCCGTCCCGGTTGGTGACGAGATTATTCGCATTGCTGTAGGCAAGCGCCCCGTTTCGCCCGATCGTGCCGTCGCTGTTGCGATTGCGTTCGAACGAAAGCGTGCCGAGGCGCAGGGTCCTGTTCAGGTCAAGCCTGGCTCCATCTGCCAGATTCAGAAGAGGAGCGAGAGTCGCATGAAGCGCGGGTCTGAATCTGCAGCCTCCCGGGCCGGCCTCAAACCAGAATGGCCCGAGATCCATCCGGTAGCGAAATCGCCCTTCCGGAGCTGATTCGGCAAGCGAAGTGCCGATGTTCATCAGGAACTTGGCACGCCAGGCGCGCCATGGGTCGTCATCACGGCATTTTGAAGCCGTTTCCATCGCTTTCTGAATGAAAAGGCCTCCCGCCAGTGCCTGAAGAATTGCGGGCCCGACCGGCGTCTTGCACCTGTGAGCGCGCCATCCCGCGAGAAATGCCGGAGCGGCGATGTTCAGTACCGCCAGGTCGCGTCCGTTGAATGCCGCGCTCCGGCCTGTCATCAGCCACCCGGAAAGAGCCAGGGCTGCAAGAAAAATCGTTATGATGGCAGGCGCTGCGAATCGCGTGACGAGTCGCGGGCCTCGGGGTTCATGAGAAAAGCTCGACATGGTAGGCATGCAGAATTCAGCACACCTATCGGCGAGAGGAGGTGATTCGTGAAGCAGGAAAAAGATCGTTCAGCTGTCAGGGCGCGGCAAACCTGAAACAGACATCCCCCTTCCAGACATTCTGGCCATTCATCGTGGTGTTGGCAAGATGGACGATGCGGCAGTCGACCGCCTGGGGGGAAAGTTTTCTCATGAAATCATTGACGTTCCGCAGCCCGGCTGCGACGATCGTATACGTGCCGGTGATGCGCTTGTCCGCATCAGGCTCACTTTCTGAGCTGTTCTTGAGCGCGACATCCGTCTCTTCGGACGCGGATTTGAGCAGTTCAGTGAGGCTGGAAACCGGCTTTGCGGACGGGTTCAACAGGGGCAGCCCGGGAATCTCAACGGTTATCTCGAGGCTGGAGCCTCCGCTTGCTGTTTTCGTATCCTGGATTTCACCGTTGAGCGCTTCTTTCAGGGCACGTTTGATCGGGTCGGCATCCAGGGGGGCGGTTCCATCAAGAACCAGGACTGCGGCGGCCTTTCCACCATGCTCCAATAAGCCGTTGCAGCCGATACCGACGAGTTTCCCGCTTGCCGCCTTGTTGGCGAACAGAGACTCGATCGCATCTCCGAGGAGTTCCGAGGCGTGGGTTGCCGCCGGTCTGGCCGCAACCTCGTCCGGGATGACGCTGGGGCGGGGCATTGCCTTTTCAAGCCTTGAAATGAACTCCTTAATGCGGGGATGATCGGGGGCTGACTGCTCGGCGACGGAAATATGCCGCCATGCGCCCATGTAATCCTTGCTTTTTGCCGCTATCACGGCGCGCATGAACCTTGCTTCGGCATGGTTGCCCTGGCGTTCGATAACCAGATCAAGCTCTTCTTTGGCTCTGTCGAGATTGCCGGATTTGAAATGACGCCGCGCGAGTTTCATGTGTGCTTCGCAGAACATTTTATCCGCGGGATCGATCCTGCTTTCCGTCTTTTCTCCGGTATCGCCCGGAAGAGCTGCCGATGACTGGCTGGTAGCGGTTTCACCGCCTTGACCGCCCGAGCTTCCGGAGCTTCCTGAATCGGCGGAGCTTCCTGAATCGGCGGAGCTTCCTGAATCGGC
>CAZQYQ010000002.1:0-2621 GCA_964597625.1 uncultured bacterium | reverse complement strand
CGGAGCTTCCTGAATCGGCGGAGCTTCCTGAATCGGCGGAGCTTCCTGAATCGGCAGAGCTTCCCGAATCCGGAGATGGCGTGGATGAAGAATCGTTGCTTTCGCCGCCGCCGGAGGGGGTTTCCGAGCCCGATCCCGAATCATCGGGTGTTCCGGAGTCGCTCGATGAGGAACCGTTCGTGTCTGACCCCTCGTCTTCCGCGTAAACCCGGGCAACATCAATATTTAGAGAAATATATCTATTCGATCCATCCGGGATCTGAAACAGCCCGATGGTCCATGCCGCACATGCAAGCAGAAACAGACGGTTGGCGGTGAGGTTGGCGACCTTCACTCCGAAACGGCCTCGATCGATTCCTGCTCGGTTTCGAATGCCGGGCAGAGAGTCAGAACGCCGGTCATCTGAAGCGCGGTGCGCGTAAGCTTCGTCAGACCGGTGACCGCAACCTTCCCATCGTGGTAATCAATGGTCTTCACGACGATGTCGAGAACCATCGACAACCCGGTCGAGTTTATAACGGGCGTACCGGCGAGATTCAGTACAAACCTGTTTTTGCCGGCTTCAAGGAGCTGCTCGCAGAATTCCTTGACCTGCTTCCCGCCCTCGTCGTCAAGGTATCCCAGTGTTCTGACGACAGTAACCTCACCCTTCGTTTCCGTCGTGATTTTAAATTCGGCCATACATGATATGATAGGTTGGATGTGATGTGCCTGTCAACGCGTTTCAATGAGAGGCTCATATGAGAACCAGGTGATTCGACTTCTGAAGCGGGAGGACGACGAAAGGGCAGTCGAAGAACAGAGAGGCGAGTGTGATTTTTCCCTTTTCCACCGATTTGAACTTTGCGTGTGTTAGATGAGGAGAAATGGCAATGGCAGAAAAACAGGGCGCAGTTACCTTTCAGGGGACTCCGCTGACGCTCATCGGCAATACCGTACAAGCCGGGAGTAAAGCTCCCGATTTTACGCTTCTTGGAAACGACCTCAAGCCGGTCAGGCTTGCCGACACAAAGGGCATTCGCATTTTCACCACCGTTCCTTCGCTGGATACGCCCGTCTGCGATATGCAGGTCCGGCGGTTCAACCAGGAGGCGGCAAAGCTTCCGAACGTCTCGATTTATGCGATATCGGCTGACCTGCCGTTTGCCCAGGCCCGATGGTGCGGCGGCGCAGGGATCGACAAGGTCAAAACTCTTTCAGACCATCTGACCATGGCGTTTTCCGATGCATGGGGCCTCCACATAAAAGAGCTCAGGCTTGTGGCGAGAGGCGTCTTCGTCGTCGACTCATCCGGCATCGTTACATACGCCGAACTGGTGAAAGAAGTTGCGCATTCGCCGAACTTTGATGCGGCTCTGGAAGCGGTCAGAAAGGCAATGTAGAAAGAACGGCCACAACCTATTTCACGATCAGCTGTCCGGACAGTCGGTCTATCAGATTGACGTTGAATGCTTTCTTGCCTGAGTTGGGAAACGTGAGTTTCATCAGATCGCGAATCGATGCGAAGGGCTTGATCCGTCGTGCTTCGATGATTGCCTGCGCCCGCTTTTCACCGATGCCGGGAATGTGCATCAGCTGATCGAGGGGCGCGGTGTTGATGTCGACGGGGCCGCTGTTCTGAGGCACGGAAAGCTGTTCTGAAAGCATCATTGAAGATGCCGGACCGGGCTGAAAAGTGCCCGGGTCCGTGGCTGTGGCATTCAGAACGGGTGTGGGCGGCGGAACCGGTTGAATGGACTGGCCGCTCTGGATCATGATGCCAAGCCAGTAATCGGCAACCTGCCGGACGGCGGCGGCATACTGCTCGTTGACGAGATCCTCGATGTCAAAGATCTTGTTCCCGGTGCGATAAGCCGTTCCGATCCGATTGTAATACCGGCCGGCGGCTTCGGCCATTTCCCGGGCCCGTGCGGCCGGATCGATCACCGGGCGATATTCGCCGGGAACCGGCACCGGAATTTTCGTCATACGGCTCTGAACATCTTTTTCAAACTGGCCGTGGTAATCGCTTTCCTCTGCATCACCATCGCTTCCTGCGGTGTGCAGAGGCTGGTTGAGATCTGCGACATAGTGGGCGAGCAGACCCATCGTATAAGCCGCTTCCCTGTCCTGGCTGTGTTGCCTGATCTGATCAGCCGCCTGCTGGAACAGATCCCGGATCCGGTTCGCGGAGTCATGGCCCGTCCGGCTGTGAATGTGAAAAATATGGTTCATGAAATCCTTCAGCTCGGTATCGGGGTCGGTTGCACCTTTCATCATGACATCCTTGAACGGGATGAACCGATTTTGAAACTCCGCTGGCAGATAGGAAATCGCATCCGAGACGATTTTGCGATGTGTGTGAAAAGACCAGGCTTCCGACGGAAGCTGACAAAACAGGAGACATGCCGACAGCAGGGATGCTGCAAATACGGCTGGTATCCGCATGCGGATTTTGCGTGACGCATTCATGAAAAGCCTCCGACAGCCTGTTCAATGACTGAAAATTCTGTTTCTACATCTGGATTCTACGCTGGTCCGGAGCTCAAGCGCAAACGGGAATATCCGTCTGTGATATAGTGGTTGCGGAGGCCGAGCTCCATGTGTCCTGATGCTGTTCCACAAACAGATCCCAACCCCGT
>CAZQYQ010000001.1:0-56096 GCA_964597625.1 uncultured bacterium | reverse complement strand
GTGGCGACCTGCAAGCAGGTTGTCTCCGGCGTTTCCGCCCTGAGATGTCCTGTCCTGATGATCACCGGAACGGAAGATGCGATTGCGGGAAGATCGAGCGCTGAAGCGGTAAAGACGGCGATTCCAGGAGTTCATGCCGTTGAGATCGCCGGCGGTGGTCATGCGCTCGTATGGACCCATGCGGCTTTTGTCGCTGACCGGATCACTGAGAACTTTGCCTGACGGGTGTCACGAATCGCCTCGCCCCGTCGTTGTACCTAATAGAACCTTTTCAGGAAACGAGAACGATGTCCGCCGATCCCAGGCCGCCGATGGCCCAGATTACCGATGACTCGCTGATGGCGCAGATTCAGCGCTCCGATCAGCGTGCGTTCAGAGACCTTTTCGCCCGGCATTACAATGCGGCCCTCCGGTATGCCTTCCTGCTGTGCGGGAATCGCGAAGACGCACGGGATCTGATTCAGGAAGCATTTGTGCGGGTCTATCGCGGTGCCGTGCAATACAAGATGCAGGGGCGTTTTCGCGGCTGGCTGTTTACCATCGTCCGGAATCTCGCCGCGGACAGGGTGAAACGGCGCACCGTCAAAACGACAGGCAGCCCGGCGGCCCTTTCCGCTGCTGCAAAGGCTCCGGCACCGCCAGTCCGGGAAGGGGGCTCATCGTTCCTGGCGCAGCTTGCGGGGCTCTCCGAGGAACAGCGGGAAATCATCGTTCTTCGGGTCGTCGAGGAGATGACCTACGCTGAAATAGCTTCCATTACGGGGCTCCGGGAAGAAAATCTGAGACAGATCGTTTCCCGGGGGCTGACGAAACTTCGTGAGAAAGGAGCGAGCAATGAACTGCAACCGGCTGAATGACTGGATTGCCGAAGCCGAGTGCGTCTCGCTCGGACGGCTGCCGGATGAGATGCGCCGGCATGCCGAAGGGTGTGCTGAGTGTGGGAGGCAACTGAAGTCGCTCGAAGGCTTCAGAGGCGAAATACTTGGAATCCATGGTTCGGACACCGAAATAAAGGAGGTCTTTGAAAACGTGCAGAACAAAACGGGTGATACGACAAGTGTGCAGGCTGCTCCGGCATGGCAGCGATTTCTTCTCCCGGCGGCCGCTGTTTGTCTCGTGCTGATCCTCGCGGTCGTCTTTGTTCAAGGCGGCAGCAGGACGATTCCCGCGGCTCCCGCGCTGCAGACGACCGCCGCCGCTCCGGCCGCGACTCCGGCCGCGACTCGGCCCGTTGTCCCCGCTCCCGCTGCGACGACCGAGGCCTGGGCGGCCGTTTCCGGCCAGGGTGGAACCGTCACCCTGCCTGATGGTTCGCAAAAGCCGGTCACGCAGGAAGTGACGAACGTTCCGGCCGGTTCGCGGGTTGAGCTGGCAACGGCTTCGTCCGCGATGCGGCTGGCCTATGACAGCGGCGGAACCATCGATGTGACGGGCCGGGGTATCGTTCAGAGCCGCCCCGACGGGTTCGAAACGAAGGATGCGGCTTTCACGGCCTCGTTCAAACGCGGGAAGCGCGGCTTCGCGGTGCGCGTTCCCGGTGCCGTGCTCGGCGTCAGAGGAACGGTGATCGGTTTCGAACTTCAGGGTGGCAACGGATCAGTCCATCTGATCGAGGGAAATGTCGTCGTGCAGCCTGAGCATCCCGACATGCGCGAGTTCGAGTGGAAGGTCGGCCAGAGGCTTGCCCTCGCCGCAGGGAACATTGAGAAGGTCATTCCCGCCAGGGAAGAGCCGAAACCGGTAGCTGAGCCCGCCAAACAGCCTCAGTCAACGGTTCCGGCCGTTCAGCCGAAGCCCGAGGCCGGGAAGAACAGTAACCCGGCTCCGAAGAATCCCTTTGAAAACCGCCCCGATGCGGTGCAGCAGAAGCCTGACACAATGACCGGCGACGGTGGTGATGGGTTCGGGGGAAAATAATTATCGAAAACTTCCTGTTTCTCTCATGGTAGTATAGAAAGAGGCCGGCTTCTCACAAGTCGGTCTCTTTCTTGCCTACCGTGACTCAGAGAATATACAAAGCAGTATCGGGTGTGACGAAGGATACAACGAAACGATCCGGGTCAGAAACGCCTCGCGGCTCGCGGCGGGGTTTTCTGCTGCCCGCCATCATTGCCATCGCTCTCGTGGTCGGCCTGCTGTTCGCGGCTCTCAGTTTCATGACGCGCGGACAGGTTCATAGCGCGACCTACTTTGTCGATTCCAGCAGAGCGCTCGGACTGGCCGAAGCCGGTGCCGGCTGGGCTGTCGCGGCGCTGGCGAGCGGCTCGTATACCGCGTCACCCCCGTTTGTGCGCCGTGAGTTTTACGACACCATGTTCGGAAGCTCCGGTGCCGATTACGAGGGGGATGTCGAGCCGTGTGACGAGCTGAAACAGTACATCACCCAGTTGGGTGGTGATCTCACGCTTCGGGTCAGACTTTCCCAGTGGCGTACTCTTGCTGCCGGAGCGCCGGGCTTCAAAGATGACCCGGTCGAAAAGATGGGGCGCATTGATATTGAAGCCATTGCCGAGGTGGGCAACGCCCATCGCAAGGTGCGCATGAGCAGAGGCGTGAAAGTGTTTCTTGCCGTGCATCCGGTCATCGGAAAATTCACCTGCTTCATCCGAAAGAAAACGGCGGCGGATACCGTCGTGAATCCGCTTGATCGGACGACGAACGGCACCGGGTTTACGAACGGGGTTCCGCTGGTTCTGAACAATCGGGGAGCGGGTGGCGGCTTCAATGTGGTGACGCCCGCGCTCGATATCGGCGCAGTCCCGGATCTGAATGAACTGTCGAAAACGTCCGGATGGGTGTTTCTCAACTCCGACTCCAGCCCCTGGACGCTGAATATGGCGGGTTCGGCCCAGGATACCGATTACGACGATCGCTCGATGCTCCGGTTCGGTGCCTACAGCAATGACGCACTCCTGGCTGCCGTCAATACTCCGCCTCAGGGGGGCGGCACTTCCGTGACGCAGGTCAACGAAAAATTCCAGGGGATCAAGCGTGATTACACGATCAGCAAGGGCGGTGCCGTCGTCGTGGCCGCAGATTTTCTGAGCGTCCGGTATCTCCTTTCGGCATTGCCGAAAGTCAGTATCATCAGGCCTTTCGGGGTGAACGGTGACTTTTCGCCGACGCTATTATTCGGGCCGGTTCTCAGACAGTATCTCAGGGTGCGTTCCGTGGACTGCACGATCAATATCTCGGGAACCTCCAAAACCTTCAAGGAAGTCGGCGTTCCCGGGTTTCCCGATGTGGCGAAGTATAAGCAGGTGTTTCTCAGTCCTCCGACCACCCCGCGGAGTTATGTCGATGACTTCACATTATATGCACAAGTATGGAATATGACTGCCGATGCGGCGGGGCTCACCGCCGGCTGGGATAAATGGCGCAACTCTCAAACAGCATGTGTATCTGAACCTTTTATCGAGGGGTTGAATTACCTGGCGATTCCCGACCGCGAAACCGGGTCGGTACAGAATCCTGTTTCCAAAGCCTATTCCGATCCTCCGGCAGATGTCGTGACCAACCTCGATCTCTGGAATGGCGGAGCGGCCGGTCTGCTGAAAGCGGAAGGCGCTTTCGGTCTCCCGGGAAAGCCGGTCTATGAAGGAAAACTTGCGGGGATCGAAGGCGTCAAGGAGTTCGGTCCCAAGATTACCGCCATGTATCCTTCGCCCAAGGGATATCTCGATCGTCACCTCGATCAGGCGGGGAATCTTCCGATATCCGGGATCGTGTATCTGGGGCGTGAAGACCTGCACATCGACCGGAAATGGAATGTCACGTCGGGCGGTGTTCTGATCGTCGGCGGAAATATCGATATCCGTGCCGGCATCCGCTCGGCGGAGCCTTTGACGCTGGTCTGCACGGGAAATATAACGGTTGATACAAGCGAGCCGATCGAAGCCCAGCTGATCTGTCTGCGGGGCAAATTCCTGTCCCGCAATGCGCTCACGGTCAAAGGCGGGGTCGCCGCCGGCGAAATCGATCTGGGAAGCATACTGAACGCCCAGCAGAAGCAGATAAGCTGGGATCCGAGATTCGACCCGTATGCGGCCGCATCGGCTCTGAGCGCCGGTTCCCTCTACCGATACCGGGTCTCCGAAGAGGAGGAGTATGTCGTCGAACCTGGCAAATAAGCGCGCTTCCGGCACGGCACGGGGATTCACGATGATCGAACTCGTCGTCGTGATCTTTATTCTCACCGTGGTTTCCGGTGCTTATTTCTACATCTGGCGGCAGCAGGGACGACTTTCTGCAAGCGAACAGGATATTGCCGCCTATTATATGTCGGCTGCTATGTTCATGGATGTGTTTCATGCCGACACACGCATGGCTCGCCGGATCGAACCGACACCGGACGGATGCATCATGGAGGTCATGACATCCGGAGGATTGTCGCAGATCAGCTATACCCTGAGAGGTGAGGTCATCGAGCGCCTCGCGGAAGGCAAAACAAAAGTGTACAATTTTGGAAAGCCTCTTCGCGAGAATGCAAAAGTGTTGTTTGTCGTGAAGGAACTGGCACCCTGAGCGGGGCCATGGACTCGAACCACCCGGTCGGGGGGCGCGAATTCCCCGGGCGGAGCACGCCAGGAGGTTGAAGAACATGAAACATTCATATCGGGTGAAGCTTTCATGGATGTTGCTTTCTGCTTTGTTGGCGGGGTGTTCCGCAGGCGTGGCGAGCCTCGAAGCTGCCGATCCGGCACCGCATTATGGCGTCACTTTCGGCCAGCAGGGAAACGAGGTCGAAATGCAGGTCGTTCCGGCCCGTTCGAGAGTTGCCACCCATGCCATGCCCGTTCCCGGCGACCCTGCCGTGTCGTCGATCGTCGGTGCACCCGCAGCCAACCCGACCGCGGTCGTTCCACCGAAAACGGGGGAGACTCCTGTACAATTGAAGTCACAGTCTGTAGCCGATTACAAGGAAGATGGGTTCGAGGTCAGCATCGACGACATTGCCGGTGAATCTCTCGAAAACGATCTGAACACAACCGGCAGATTGTCGCTGGCGATTCTGTTCGATCAGGATGCCCGGGAGGTGGACCTCGCGGACTCCGCCACAATAAAGACTCTGAACACCATTCTGAAGATGATGAAGAGTCAGCCGGCGCTCAGGATCTCCATCGAAGGCTTCGTCGACTATACCGGCGTGAAGCAGTATCAGGCGCTGGGCCAGTCCCCGGACGGCGGCCAGGCCGCATCGGAAAGCCGTGCGTATGCCGTGAAAAAATGGCTGGTGGATCAGGGCGTGTCGACTCTGCGCATCACCAGCGCCGGAAAGGGGACTCGTGGCGCGGATGGGGATTCAGAGGAACAGCGGGCGAAGAACAGACGCGTCGATATCGTCAAGCTGACTCCATGACCGCTCCGATCGGCCGGGGTGCCCCGTGGAGGGAGCCCGATCCCCGGGGGCGGTGGTCAACGTGCCGCATGCGTGGCTCGTTCCTGTTCCTGGAAACAAGGAAAAAGAGAGGTTGCATATGAAAATATTGATTGATATTCAAAAGCTCCGTGAGAAGGGCATCCTTCTCTTGCTGGCGGTCATCATCTGTGCGATGCCGCTTGGGGCTGCAGATCAGGCGGCAAGATACGGCGTCATTTTCGGTCAGCAGGGGAACGAGGTCGAGATGCAGGTGGTCCCCGCCCGGTCTGCCGTTGCGACCCAGGCGATGCCTGCCGCGGGCGATCCGCGCGTAAGTGCTATCACAGGAACTCCCGGGGCCGGGAATACGACGGTTGTCGCGCCGCCCACCGGCAGGACGCCGATTCAGCTGAAATCCCAATCCGTCGCTGAATACAAGGAAGACGGCTTCGATGTCACCATCGACGGGGTGGCCGGAGAAGCGTTCGGTGCTGATCTGGATGCGAGCGGGAAGGTCTCCGTCGACGGGATCCTGTTCGACTACGACATGGCTGTCATCAAGTCTTCATCGATTCCTGCGCTGAATACAATAGTATCGATGATGAAAAGCCGGCCGACCCTGAAAATCCGTATCGAGGGGTTCACGGATTACCGGGGGGCGGTCGATTACAATTACGAACTTTCGGTTCAGCGCGCCTATGCCGTGAAAAGCTGGCTTGTCGATCACGGAATCCTGTCTACCCGTATCGATTACGCGGGCATGGGGCAGCGGGGCAATGAAGGGGACTCCGAAGAACAGCAGGCAAAAAACAGACGCGTGGATGTGGTGAAAGTATCTGAATAGTCTGGCGTATTTTATGAATGATCCGGAAAAAGATGAAATGAAGCGTCAATGCGGGAAAATCTCATCGAGGCATGGCTTTACTCTTGTGGAACTCGTCGTGGCAATGATTGTGCTGGCGGTTCTTCTGATGCCGCTTGTCAAACATTTCATCAGTGCCCGGCGCGTGTCGATCGCCGCGCGTGACTCGGTTGTCGCGAACGCGCAGCTGCTTTCCTGCCTTGCCGACTTTCAGTCGATGAGATACGACGAGATCGCAAACTCGTCGAATGCCACATTCACGAAGGTATTTCAGCGGTGGGACGGCGATAGAAAAGTCGGAAGCGTTACCTATCACATGGTTGTGAATGTGAATGCAGGGGCTGATCCCCGATACCGGCTGATCGATGTTGAAACGCAGTTCAGAATGCCGGGAGCCCCGGCAGGCGCACCGAAGCGGAAAATGACCATCAAGGGATTCACGTATGCTCCGCCGAACTGAGATGGCAGCGAACGATGGACTTGGGCTTCCCGATGTTTCACAGGATGCCTCGGTGCGGGTTCCGCGCCCGGCCGGCCCTCTTTTAGCCAGGGATGGTACGCGTATGGAAGGGGTTGCCGGGAGACGGGGCTTCAGCATGGTGGAGATCATGGCCTATCTCTTCGGTGCGGCGATTCTGATGGCTCTGGTGATGGGCATCTTTTCGAAACTCGGCCGTCAGAGCAAAACAGGGGCTGAGCAGTCCCATGTGCAGACCCTTTTTCTGTCGCTCGGCAACCGGCTCGAGAAAGATCTTGCCGGTTGTCTGCAGTGGCGGACCGATTATCATCTCGGCGGCGAAATGTCGCTGATCATCCTTCGCCCCGAGGGAACGATAACCTACGATACCTATCCTGGCCGAGGCGAGGTCGAGCGGGGCTCAAAGGACGGCACGGAGACGTTCCGGTTCTGGTCCGGAACACCGGCCCGATGTGATGCCCTGGAGCTCGACAGCGGAGCGGCGAAAAACAAGACGGTCAGGATGCGCATCAGCATGCCGGGTTCGCCCCCGATCGTCATTGAACGCTCTCTGCCGATTCACCCCTCGACCACGAAAACGGGCAATGCTGATACTCCCGAGGGCTTTTTCCCGGTTGCCAGCATGCCGTGATGAAATAATATTGGAGTAGATATAAATCCGGCCCGCGGATCGTTTCCGCGGGCCGGATTGCTGTTTCTGCGGCTTTTTATGGCCGGGCTCAGGAGCCCTTGATATGCGTGAGTGCACGCTCGGCTTCTTCGCGGCTTTCGTAGATATAGGGGGAAACGCCGCGATCGCTCAGCGCCTCGCCAAGTTTCACGCGCAGGAATGCGCTGGTCGTGAAGCGTGTGACGCCGCTGTAATACGTCCTGACAAGCCGTTCGACCATCGTCGTGTAGGAATCGACGAGATCGGGTAAAATCGTGAAGTGATCGTAATTCACGATGGCGCCGACGTTCTTCCCGAGCGGTTTGATCAGACCGGAAACGGCTTCCTCGATCTGCCGGATCTGTATTTCTGACGAGATATTGTATCCTTCGAAGTTCACGAACAGGATGCCGAGATGCAGGTTCAGGGTCAGACGTGCCGACAGGGGCACCGCGAGCAGCAGTTCCCGCAATCCCATCGGGCCATCGCTGAAGATGCGCGCATCCATGAGGCGGGGAGCGTGCCTGATGACCGGCTGGAATTCCATCTGCGCGAGAATATCGCGCTCAAGATCGATGCCCGGGGCGATCTCGACGAGCTCCATGCCATCCGCCGTCAGGCGGAACACGGCGCGCTCGGTGACATACAGAACCGGCTGCTGCCGCGCAACGGCGTGTTTCCCGCTGAATGTGACGTGCTCGACGTGCTGGAGAAACTTCTTTGTCTTCCCTTCGCTGAGAATGCGCAGCCTGCCATCCGTGATCTCCAGTTCGAGCTTTCCCGCGGTGAAGGTGCCGACAAAAACGACTTTTTTTGTATTCTGACTGATATTGATGAACCCGCCGGCGCCGGCGAGCCGGGGGCCGAATTTACTGACATTGAGATTGCCTTCCCGATCCGTCTGGGCAAGTCCGAGAAAGGCCGTGTCGAGTCCGCCTCCGTCGTAAAAGTCGAATTGGTAGGGCTGATCTATAATGGATGATGTATTCGTTCCGGCCCCGAAGTCCAGACCTGACGCCGGAATGCCGCCGATGACGCCAGGTTCGGCCGTGAGAGTGAGATACTCGATGATCTTTTCCTCGTTGGCGATCGAGGCGACCCCCTCGGGCATGCCGATTCCAAGATTGACCACGCTGTTCGGCTCGAGTTCGAACGCCGCTCGGCGGGCGATAATCCTGCGATCACCCGGCGGCATGGGAGGCAGGGACCCGGCCGGAACACGGATTTCACCGGAAAAAGCCGGGTTATAGGGCGTTGAGAACGTCTGCCAGTGATGTTCGGGACGCGCCACGACGATGCAGTCGACGAGGATTCCGGGGATCTTGACCAGGCGCGGGTTCAGGCTGGACCGTTCGACAATCCGCTCCACCTGCACGAGGACGAAGCCGCCTGAATTTTTTGCGGCCGTCGCCAGGGATACCGCTTCCAGCGTCAGGGCCTCCCGCTCCATGGTAACGTTCCCTTCCGCGTCGGCGGAGGTGCCCCGCAGCAGCGCGACATTGATCGGAAACGTCTTGTATGCGAGATACTCCCGGCCGTCGAACTGGACCAGCTCGACCAGTTGTTCGGTCGTGCCCGAGTTGATTTTCCCTCCGTCGATGCGTGGATCGACGAACGTGCCGAGACCGACGGAAGTGATCGTGCGGGGCTTGTGGGCCGCGATATCCCGGTACATGTGGGAAATGACGCCCTGCGGCAGGTTGTACGCTTCAATTTTATTTTCAAGCGCCAGTTTCTGAAGTTTCGGGACAAGTCCCCAGTGGCCGCCCACGACTCTTTTCAACAGCCCTTCGTGGCCGAGCCGGTTGAGGCCGCGGTCTTTCCCATCGCCCTGGCCGGCCGCGTAGACCAGCGTCAGATTTCCCGGATGGGAGGTTTCGAGGAACCTGGCTTCAAGAGCCAGGGCAAGCTCCTCCGCAAACCCGATGCCGACAAAACCGCCGGTTGCGACCGTGTCGCCGTCGCGAATGATCGAAACGGCTTCGGCAGCCGAAACGATCTTGTTGCGCGGCATGCTGGAGCCGGAAACAGACTCGAACGGCTTGAAAACGGGATGCACTTCTTTCCTGCTGCTCTCACTCATGAAAATCCTTATCGGGTTTTTTGTGACTGCCGTCATTTTCCGCCGGCAGGGCAGGCAAAAACGAGGACGTGACCATCCGGATCGAGGCTGTAGGCAGCCAGATGGCCCCAGTCCCGTTCGAGCGGCGGGCTGACCTCGACCGCACCCATGGCGATCGCTTTCTGATGGGCTTCAACAGGGTTGTCGACGATCAGATACACCTCCGCGCGCGGAGCGCCATTCGCCCAGGCCGGATCAGGCAGGGCGGCGCCCAGCAGACGTTTGATGCCACGCTCGGGCATGAGGCCGAGCACCGCGCCCCCGGGAAGGTCATATTCCGTCATGCCGGGGACGTTCAAACGTGGTTCGATGCCGAGAATCCGGCGGTAAAACGCGGTCGAGCGTTCCTGGTCAGCGACATAGAGGATAAAATGAACGTTCCGTATCATGCGCAATTCCTCGAAAAGTGAAGTTCCATAACGCCTCTTTCCGCGATGATATCACGATGCAATGACATTGTTTCCTCAGATCCTCCGTGATAGGGTGGTGAGGTGAGTATGCGTTTTATGGCGCCAGCATGGAGGGAGAGAGGCAGAATGTCGGAATGCGAAAAGCATCAGAACAGATCGATCGGTTTCTTTGACGGGATCGATGCGCGCAACAACGTGGTTTCCCTCATCGAGCGTCATAGGAACAACAAACCCCGGGGAATCGCCTTCCGATGGGCAGATCCGTCAAAGCTGCCTGTCTGGAACGATCAGATTGTCACCGATGTCGCGCATCAGCAGGTCACGTTCGACGTTTTTAATGACCTGATCCGCCGAACGGCGAGCGGGTTGAGGGAAATCGGTATCAGGCATGGCGACCGCGTCATCATCTTTCTGCCGATGTCGCTGCGTCTGTATCAGACCATGGCTGCGGTCCAGATGCTCGGAGCCAGCGTGGTTTTCCTCGACTCCTGGGCGCGCAGGTCCCAGCTGGGCATCAGCGCGAAGATCGCCGGTGCGAGCGCGTTCATCAGCTTTGAACAGGCGTTCCAGTATTGCGCCGACGAGCCTGAACTGGCAAAAATACCTATTAAAATAGTATGTGGCCCCCACACGGGAGCCTATACGGGAAGCGTCGAAGAGTTTCAGACATGCAGTCCGCTTCCAGAGATCGTCGCGGTGGGAGGGGAAGAAACGGCGCTGATCACCTTCACCACCGGAAGCTCCGGCGTTCCGAAGGGGGCCAACCGCACGCACCAGTTTCTCGCATCGCAGCATTACGCGCTTGATGAGTGCCTGCCGTATACCGAAAAGGATTACGATCTGCCGGCATTCCCGATCTTTTCGCTCAACAACCTCGCTGCCGGTGTAACCACCATCATTCCGATTTCGGATATCGGCAGACCGACTGAACGCGATCCGTTGATGCTCGTCAGCCAGATGCTGAGCTGCAAAATCACCTGCGCAACCCTGTCACCCTCGATGATGGTGGGCATTTCCGAGTTCTGCGCCGCGAGAAATATTCAGATGCCCAGCCTTCGCCGCATCATCACGGGCGGCGCCCCGATCAGTAACGAAACGCTGGCACTCATGAAAAAGGCCGTGCCACAATCGGAGATCTGGGTGCTGTATGGCTCAACCGAGGTTGAACCGATCGCCCACATCGAGGCGACTGATATTCTGCATCCGCGGCATGGCGAAGCCGGAACAGACGGGGTGAATGTCGGCCATTTCGCGCATGGGCTCGAATACAGGTTCATTAAAATCAAAAAAACGAACATCTCCCTTGCGAACGACGACTGGACGCCTCTCGAAGTCAAAAAGGGCGAGGTCGGCGAACTCGTCGTTGCGGGGCTGCATGTCTGCAAATCCTATTACAACGACCCTGATGCCATCGCCAAAACGAAAGTCATCGAGTCGAACGGCAAAGTCTGGCACCGCACCGGCGATCTGGCCAGGCTCGATGCTCAGAACAACGTCTGGCTGGTCGGCCGCGTTCACAATGCGATCCTGCGGGGCGAGCAGATGCTGTTCCCGGTCAAGGTCGAGATGCTGCTCAAGCGCCACCCGGCGGTCAAACAGGCTGCCTTCATCGGCATGCCTGACGAGAAACTTGGCGAGAAAGCCTGGGCGCTGGTGCAGCTTCATGACCTGAACGATCCGAACAAGGACCGGATTCTTGCGGAACTGGCAACAGAGCTGGATAAAGCCGCCGTGCCGTTCGATCATGCTGGAACGGTCGACAATATCCCCATGGATCCGCGGCATCACAGCAAGGTCGAATACGGCGTTCTGCGTGACGCTCTCCTGAAGGATGCGGCGCCGGGACAGGCAAGAAAATGAAGGCATTGATTCTTCGCTGGTGGCAGTTCCTGCGCGAGCGGCACGAACCGATCGGCATTACGCTGACCGTCGCTGCTTTTTACGCGGCAAATGTGATGATGGGCAGACCGCCGGGCGGCGGATATGCCTTCAGCCCGGTGCGTCTTGCGGCAGGCTTTGTGGTCGTGTGGCTCGTGTTTCTTCACATGCGGATGTTCGATGAAGTGAAGGACGAGGCCTACGACCGCGAACACAACCCGAACCGGCCGCTTGCGCGAGGTTTGATCAGCCTTGGCGAATTCGGCACGGCGACGCTGTTCGTCATCCTGACCGAACTTGCTATAGCGGCCAATATGGGTTGGGCGTCATTCTCGACGATGGTGATGGTGCTGTGTTTCACCCTGCTGATGCGCATGGAGTTCTTCGTCGGCGACTGGATGCGGCCGAAGATGGAGTTGTATGCGATCACGCACACGTTCTCGGCAACGATGCTCGGCTTTCTTTCCTGCTCGATGGCAACCGGGAATCAATTCGTGGCCGTCGGTTCGGGATTTGCGACATTCGCGCTCGGCAACTGGTTCGTGTTCAACGTGTTCGAGTTCGGCCGCAAGACATTCGGCAGGGAAGAGGAGCGCGCGGGCGTTGATTCCTATTCGCTCCGCCTGGGGCCCGCCGGCGCCGTCGCCCTGCTGGTCGCGAACATGCTGATCGGCTATTTCCTGCTTTGGATAGCCTGCGCATCAATTTTCCCGATCTGGCCCGAAATGCTGATCGGGGCTGCCGGCTCGCTGGTCGCTGTTGTCGTTCTTGCCGGGGCCATGTACGCGATACGGCCGACGGCGGCCGTGGCGAAGCTGTACCGCGGCGTGGTGACCTTTTACCTGCTCGGATACCACGTTGCCATCGTTGCGGGCGCATATCGGGTCTGGAATGCCTGCTATGTCCTGGGGATGTAGAAAACGAAAGGAACCCGAGCCGGGATGAACGCCTGGTATGAGACACTGAAGCGGCCACCACTGACCCCGCCAGGCTGGATATTCGGCCCGGTCTGGACCATCCTGTATCTCATGATTGCGGCATCGCTGTTCCTGTTTTATCGCGCGGAGCGTGGGCGCGTGCCTGCGCGGATCAATGCGCTGATTGCCGCGCACGTTACTTCAAACCTGGCCTGGACACCGCTGTTTTTCGGTCGCCAGTCGCCCGTGGCGGCCCTGGCTGACATTCTGTTCCTTGTCGTGACGCTGATCGGCATTATTGCTCATTTCCGGCGGAACCATCCGGTTTCTGCCCTGCTGCTGGTTCCCTATCTGGTCTGGGTGAGTTTTGCGACCTATCTCAACGCCGGATTCTGTGTGCTGAACAAATAAGGAGACTTTGCGATGTCTGACCGCATCATCACCCCGAACTCGATGTCGGCGGCTGAAGCCGCTCAAATTGCGGGCGGCAAGGGAGCGAATCTGCTCCGGCTCGTCGCATCCGGAGCGGAGGTGCCGCCGTTCGTCATCGTCTCGAGCCGCTGCTTCGATGCGTTCATCGCCGGATTTCGCGAAGAGTTCGATGCAGCCGTAAAAATGCTCGACGGGTCATCGCCGATGCGCGTCGCGGAGACCTCGAAAATCGTCCGCGACTGCATCGTTTCGCACCCGCTTCCGAGTAATATCGCTGACGAAATGTATGGGGCGCTTCGCGGGAAGATCGGGGACGGCGCGTTCGTGGCGGTCAGATCGAGCGCGCTTGGTGAGGATTCGAAAGAGTTTTCGTATGCCGGCATGCTCGACACCTATCTGTTCTGTCGCACCGAGAGCGAAATCGCCCTGTCGGTGGTGAGCTGCTGGGCATCGATGTATTCCGATCGCGCCGTTTCCTATCGGTTCATGCGGAAAATCGCGCAGCATGGCATTGCGATGGCGGTCGTGGTTCAGGAGATGATCGACGGTATCGCGTCCGGCGTCACGTTCACGGTGAACCCGCAGACGAAGTATGAAGACGAAATCCTGATCAATGCCGTCTGGGGTCTTGGCGAGGGACTCGTTTCGGGCGGGGTGGATGCCGACCGGTTCGTTGTCCTCAAGAAAGACGGATACCCGATCGATTCGAGCGAGATCGCTCACAAGGATGAACGCGTGGTATTCGATCGCGCCCAGGGATACGGGACCATCGAAGAGCCGATTCCGGTTGAAGAAGCTGGGAAGCCGTGTCTCGATGAAAAGCAGGTCTGGGCGATTGCCGCGGCCTGCCACCGGATCGAGCGCGAATATGGCGGCGTGCCGCAGGACATCGAATGGACGATCGCCCGTGACGGGCGCATCAAGATTCTCCAGGCCCGGCCGGTCACGACTGTCGAACAACCCTGGCCGTCAGAACGGTCATACGTCACGCTCTGGGACAACTCGAACATCGTCGAGAGCTACTCGGGCGTGACGACGCCGCTGACCTTCTCGTTCGCCCTTCATGCGTATCACAACGTCTATGTGCAATTCTGCCAGGTGCTCGGCGTTCCCGAAGAGACCATCCGGAAATACGATTTCAATTTCGGCAATATGCTGGGTTTTTTAAACGGTAGAATATATTATAACCTGAAAAACTGGTATCGCCTCGTTTCCGTCCTGCCCGGCTACTCCTTCAACTCCCGGTTCATGGAAGGGATGATGGGAGTGAAGGCGACGTTCGAGTTCGCGACCGAGTCCCATGAGGACCGGAAACAGTCGGGGTTTTTCCGACGATGGCTGATCGAACTGCCCCGCATGGCCTGGGTCGGCGTCAATCTCGCCTGGAAATTCTGGACCATCGATGCCGAAGTGAAGAAATTCATGGATATATATACAAAAATGTATAATAAATACAAGGATTTCGATTTCGACCATCAGCCGGCTCACAGGCTCGTCGATATCTACAACGAGCTCGAAAACACGGTTTTGCGGAACTGGAAAGCGCCGATCATCAACGACTTCATGGCGATGATTTTTTACGGCGTGCTGAAATCGCTGATCGGAGCCTGGCTTCCGAATGCCGAACATTCGCTGCAGAATGATCTCGTCGCGGGCCAGGGAAATGTTGAAAGTACCCTTCCAATGCGGTCCATGCAGAAAATGGCGCGGTTCATCAAATCGCATGCCGACCTTGCCGGGCTGTTCCAGACGCTCGATGCCGCAGCGCTCAAAACACGGTTCATCCGGCGGACGGGGAAGGGAGCGAATGGAGCCGAAGCGCCGGCGGAAGAACGCGAGCTCGCGGCGCAGATCTCTGCGTATCTCGATGAATTCGGCTTTCGCACGATGAATGAGCTCAAGCTCGAGGAGCCGTCACTCAACGAAAAACCCGAGTTTTTGTTCAGCATGCTGAAAAACTACGCCGCAGGCGCGCTCCCGGCCGAAGACGACACGGGCCGGCAGGAGGCGAGGAAACGCGAGGAGGCCGAGAAACGCGTCGCGGATGCCCTCCGCGATCAGAAACTCTGGGGCTTCTTTCCCAAGCTGCCGATCATGCAGTTCGTGACCGAGTATGCGAAGAAGGCTGTCGCGGTGCGGGAATACCAGCGGTTCGCCCGCACGAAAATGTACGGCCTGGCCCGCCGGATCTATGTCGGCATCGGCCGTCGGCTTGCCGAACGCGGCATCATCGACCATCACGAAGATGTGTTTTATCTGCATAAGGATGAACTCCTGTCGTATGTCGTCGGCACGGCCATCAGCCAGAGACTGCGGGAACTGGCTGCCGTGCGTAAAGCCGAATTCGACGCATACAGGGCGATGGATGAGCTGCCCGACCGCATCGAGACGACGGGCATCGTCTACACGAACGACCTGAACAAAAGCGTTCTGAAGATGCAGCAGAGTGATGATCCGAACCTGCTCCAGGGGATCGGCGGCTGTTCCGGTGTCGTCAGAAAGCGGGTCAAGGTCATTCTCAACCCGAACGATGACATGCAGCTCAATGGAGAGATCCTTGTCGCTGCACGCACCGATCCCGGCTGGGTGCCGCTGTTCGCGACGGCAGCCGGACTTCTTATCGAGCGCGGAAGCATGCTTTCGCACTCGGTGATCGTGGCGCGGGAGCTCGGTCTGCCCGCGATCGTCGGGATAACCGGCATAACGAAGCGCGTGAAGACCGGCGATCTGGTCGAGATGGATGGAACGACGGGAATCGTCCGCATTCTTGAACGAGCCGACGGAAGTGATGGTATCGCCGGAGCAGCCTCATGAGTGAAGACGTTTCTCACAAGCCGTCCCCCTTCTTTTCGGCTTGCGCGCGGCTGCTGGTGCGGCACCGAAACATCCTGTTCATCCTTTCGGTTCTGTTCGTTCTCGCCGGGCTGCCTTTCGCAACGCAGATTCGCATCGATAACAGTCTCGAGTCGTGGTTCCTCGAGGAGGATCCGACCCTGACCGGGTATCGCGAATTCAAGAAGCAGTACGGCAACGATGAGATCATTCTGGCGCTGATTGATTGCGGTGGACCCGGCAGGATCTTCGACCCCGATAAACTTCAGTCCCTCTGGATCACGTCGAAGGCCATCGAGGCTGATGAAGCGAACTTCAGGCGTGTTCTCAGCATTGGCGTTGCCCCCTACATCGGGCTGCAGGGCAGCGACACCCTGATCGTCGAGGATCTGATCACGGCCGATGTCAAAACGGCTTCAGATGCTGAACATATACGTGAAAAATTCCTGAGTGACCCGCTCAAGAAAAAACTGCTCACCGACCTGGCGCAGCGATTCGCGGTCCTCCTGATAGAGCCGGTCGCGACTCCCGACATGGACGTCCGGCGGCCGCAGATGATCGCGGCGGTCCGTGAAAAACTGCAGGGCTTTTCCTACAGACTCGCCGGGATGGGCGTCATGTACGATGAACTCAACCGGCTCAGCATTCGCGACGGGTTTTTGTTCTCGCTGATATCCAGCATTGTCATCGCGTTGGTGATATTCCTCCTGTACCGGTCGAAACCCTTCCTGGGAATCGTCGTGGTTGTGATGCTCCTGGGTGGTGGCTGGTTCGTTGGGTTTTACGGGCTTTTCCGTCAGAACTTCAATATGGTGACGATCGTGCTGCCGACGCTGATGATCATCCTGGCGATCTCGGACGTCGCCTATGTATACAATAACTATTGCTATAATCTCGACAAAATTGCGGAGGATCGGGAAAAAGGGCTCGAACAGGTTTTCATCGAGTGCCTTTCCCCGTGCCTGTTCACCTCGATCACGAATGCGCTCGGCTTCTGGTCGATCATCACGAGCCCGATGGCGGTACTGAAAGGGTTCGGCTTCTTCGCGGGCACCGCCTGCATGTTCGAGTATCTGTTCGCGATGATATCCGCGGCGTTTATCCTGGGAAAACTTCAGCCGAGTCATGGGATGGAGTTGCGGCGGCCGTTTGCAGGCGTCGTCGATTCGTGGGTGCGCCTGATGCCGAAGCATTACAAGCTGGTCATGGGGCTTCTGGTCCTGGCGACCGTCTTCGGATTCGTCGGTATCGCGCATCTCAAGGTCGATACCTACTCGATGGGGTTTCTCCATGCGTCGAATCCGGTGCGGATTGACAGCGATGCGGTTGAACGGGATTACGGCAACTATCTGCCGCTGGAAATCCGCCTGCTGACCGGGAAGACTGACGGCATCAAGGATCCGGAATTTCTGAACAGACTCCGTCGGGCTCATGATGAGTTGGAAGCGATTCCCCAGGTCCAGCGCGCCGCTTCGATCCTCGATGTGCTGCGCAAACTGAATCAGGTCATGAGCGATGGAGCGACCTCCTCGTATCGCGTTCCTGATTCGTTCAACGCGGTCAGTCAGCTGCTCATGCTGTATGAATCCGATCCGGACAATGATCTTGTACACATGACGGACGTCCCCAACTACAGCGAAGCCCGCCTGACGGTCAGGCTTCCGATGGTCAGTGCCTCGCAGTTGCGTGATTTCGAGGGAAAGGCGGACGAGCTGCTCAGGCGGATTTATGACGGCACCGGTGTGACGATCAAGTTCGGCGGCTATGTTCCGCTGTATGCACGTATCATCAACTATATTACAAGCAGTCAGCTTTCGAGCTTTGGAACAGCCCTGTTCTTCATCTTTCTCGCGATGGCCCTGCTGCTGAGACGGTTCGATGCCATCTGGCTCGGGATCATTCCCAACGTGTTTCCGGTCATCATGACAATGGGAATGATGGGCTGGCTGGGAATCAAGCTGGATATCGCGACTGTCACCATCGCATCCATCGCGCTGGGAATCGCCGTCGACGATACGATTCACGAGCTGTTCCTGTTCTATGAGCCTTCGAGGCGGCACCTCGATCCGGTCGAGTCGATCAGCGACTGTCTCATCGAAGCGGGGCCGGCGGTCATATCGACGTCGATCATTTATTCCCTGGGCTTTTCGGCGCTTGTGTTCGCCAGCATCAAGTCGGTCATTCTCTTCGGCGGTCTCCTGGCCCTGACGATCGTCTTCGGCATGCTGTGCGAAATCACGATCATGCCGGCGCTGATCTGCATGTTCCGCACCCACCTCGACCGTGGACGCCAGAACGCCTGATGAAGCGGATTGTCGTGATAGATATGAAAGGATATTGCATCGATGGGAAACAAACCTGCGGTTGTCTACAGTAACGTATGGGAAGATCCGGAGCTGAACCGGCAGGCGCTGCAGGTCAAACCCGGCCAGTCCGTTCTTTCGATCACGTCGGGGGGCTGCAACTCCCTCTGCCTGCTGCTGGAAGATCCGTCACGGGTCGTCTCGATCGATCTGAACCCGGCCCAGCTGGCGATGCTCGAATTGAAGCGCGCGGCGATCATCGGGCTCGACTACGAGGATTTCCTCGAAGTGATCGGCGTGCCGTTCTACGGCAAAGCCCCGCGGCTGAGCGGCCCGCAGCGGCTTGACCTCTACCGGAAGATCCGCAGCCTGCTTCCCGCCTCTGCGGCCGGATTCTGGGATGAAAATCCCCATCTGATCGAAAAAGGCGCTTTCTGGTGCGGCAAGGTCGAGGCGTTTTTTGACCTGTACCGGAAGATCCTCGGCTGGCTCTACGATTTTTCAAAAATGGAAGCCTTGTTCACATGCCCCGATCTTGCCGCGCAGAAGTCCGCGTATCTCGGCATGAAACGGCGCCGCTGGCGGTTTCTGAACAGCATTCTGCTGAACAAGTTCGTGCTCAGCCTCGTCAAGGGCGCACACTCGTTCGCGATGGTCGAAGACCCTGATCTGGCAGGCAATCTGACCCGCAAGATCGACAAGGGCATGACCGATTTTTATAATCCTGACAACTATTTCATGGCGCTGATGCTGCTGGGCGGCCACTGGTCCCGCCAGGCGATGTCACCCTATCTGCTCGAATCGAACTGGCCGAAGATGAAAGCGAATATCGGCCGGCTCGAGATCTATCAGGGCACCTGCGGCGACGTGCTGAAAAAATACGGCCCGGCGAGCTTCGACGCCCTGCAGATGTCGAACATCTTCGAGTGGATGGAACACGACTTCTTCAACGGCGTCATTCGTGAAATGCTCGAACTCAGCCGTCCAGGCGCCCGTCTCTGCTGGCGCTACACGCTCGCACGGCCCAGGCAGCTTGATGCCGCCAATGCCGAACGCCTGATCGCCGAACCCGAGCTTGCGAAGCGGCTGTTCGAGATCGACCGCTCATTTATCTACGAAAGTTTTCACATCTACCGGCTGAAACCCTGACGGTTCCCTGGTCGGAGAAGATCAGAAGTCGTATTTGTGGGGAATCAGCTGTTCATAGAGGTCGATTCCCTGGGAAGTGAGGCGGACGCCGGTGATGGTGCCGTGTTCGCCTCCGGTGAGGCTCAGTTTCAGCGCGCCGTATTCCATCAGATAAAACAGATCGGGCACGAAACAAGCCCTGCATCGTGCCGGACACCCGTCACGTTCCGAATGCCGTTCTCTTCGGTCAGGAGTTTGCGATCGACGAGACGTGTTGGGTGATCTGACATGCTAGAATGAGAAGATCATTCAGGAAGAGGGGATTGCGAGATGAATCTCTTGCGGCGGTTGTTTGTGCTGAGTCTCCTGCCCATCCTTCTGGGCCTCGCCGGGTTCATGCCCCTTCAGGCGGCTTCCGCCGGGAAATCCAGTGACACGGCCTTCATGGCGCGCCTCCCCGGGAAAGCGGATGAACTCCTTGTAAAAACGGCCGTCATCCTGCAGAACCGTATCGAGGCCTTTGCGGGGCATCTGAATGCCGGAACGCATGTCAGGCTCAACATCGGACAGGGCTTCTATGATCGCAGTCTTCGACGGTTATTTGTCACGTTCGACGGGGCGGCAACATTCAGCGGAAAGCTGCCGTTCGCTGACGATCTGGCCGACCGCTCCTTTACCAGCGACTCGGATATTGCCTGGGATCTGACCCTGTTTGCGATGCAGCGTCGTGAGGGAAACCTTGGTTTCCGGTTTCAGGGCGATGTCGTCGTGTTTCTCGACCGGCTTGTCTATGATCTGTCGAAGGAGTTCATCGACATTGCCGGCGGACTCGCGTTCCAGAAGGCGGGTGAAACGATTCTCACCTTCGTGACGAAGTTCGATACCCGTCTTGCTGCAAAAGCCGTGACCAAAACACTCACCTCCTTTTCCAAGGAGTCCCTTTCGACGACAGGCGCGGAACTGGTCGCCAATGCCGTGCAGCACGATTCGGACCGGATCCGGGATCTCGCGCGCGAAGCGGTCCAGAACGGGAGCTTCGCCGATTTCTGCTGCGTCGCCATTCTCCGGGCAGGCATCGACCAGACCGGTGGACTGATCGGCGCGACACTCGGCGCTGCGGTCGGTTCGGTCATCGCTCCCGGTGCCGGCAGCGTGGTTGGTGCTTTTGTCGGCAGCCGCATATCAAAATCAATAGCTCATAATATATCATACAGGCTCACGGTGGAAGCCCCGATGGAAATCTGCCTGAGGCGGATCTGCCGGGAATGGCGCCGGCTGAAGGACCGGCCCGATGATCCGGTTGCCGCCGGGCGGATCGCCAGCCGGGAGAAGTTCGTCATGAACCGCCTCCAGCGGGAATTCGACGAAAACCGATATGAGACGTTCGACAAGCTGATTGCGCGCATCGCAGAATTCGACGGGACGGAGCTTCCCGCACTCATACCGCTGATGGCCCATGTGCGCGAAATGCTGGCCTTCAAACTCGTACAGAAGGGCGACTGGTATGCGTCCAAAAAGCTGTATCAGATGAAAGCCGTCATGCAGAAAATCGGATTGGCCGAAGCGACAGGGTTTTAACCCGGCTCAGCCGCTTCGTTCCATGTGATGACATGCGTGAGAGCGAGTTCGAAGAGACACTCTCCTGGGCCGAAGGAGACAGGATCATGGCAAAAGAAATCGAACGCAAATTTTTGATCAAGGGCGAAGCCTGGCGCAAACTGGCCAGGGGTGTTCCGTATCGACAGGGGTATCTGTCGATTGCCAGGGAATGTACCATCCGGATACGCATCATCGGGGATGAAGGCTTTCTGACCATCAAAGGCGTCACGGTCGGAGCGGCCCGGGCCGAGTATGAATACGGGATTCCCGCTGCCGAGGCAAACGAGATGCTGAGCAGCCTCTGCGAGAAACCTCTCATCGAAAAGAACCGCTACAGGATCGCCGCAGGGCCGGTGACCTGGGAGATCGATGAATTTGGTGGCGACAATCAGGGGCTCATCGTGGCGGAAGTCGAACTGAGCGATGAAAAGCAGGTGGTCGATCTTCCCGAATGGATCGGTCAGGAAGTGACCGGCGATCCGAAATATTTCAATTCCAGCCTGACCAGGAACCCTTTCTCCAGATGGGGAAAGGGATAAAAGAGAAACGAGGATGCATGGGCGGGATGAAAAGCCGCCATGCACGTGATCGGAGCTGCCGAAGCCGTTTGGTGTCCGTTCAGTCGGTTAGTTTTCTTGCCCAGGCGCCCGAGCGGTATCTGAGCTGAAACAGCAGCGCCTTCACCACCGACTCCGCGGACATGCCGATGAAGCAGCCGATGAGCCCCATGCCGAGTTTCACCCCCAGCAGCCACCCGAGGGGAATTCCCACGAGCCAGAAGGTCGAAAGCGTCATGAGGCTCACGCGCAGCGCATCTCCGCCTGCCCGCAGAGTGCCGGACAAAACGACGATCGCCGCTTCGAAGGGAAGCACGAGGGAGAACCACCTGATGAGCTGCATCGCATCCGAAGCCACCGCGGGCTTTACCGAAAACATCCCCAGATACGGACCGGCGGCAATGATTGCCAGTCCGCCCATTCCCATGGATGAGGCTATGGCAAGGACGTTCGCGCGGCCGACGGCCATTTTAGCCCGCCTGGTGTGGCCGGCGCCCAGGTGCCTGCCGACGACGATGGAAGCGGCGGCTCCCAGAGCCCCGAGCGGAATGTAGCCGAGTCCGCGCACGCTCTGATACATGAAATAAGCGGCCAGCGCATCGCCGCCCACCATGCCGACAATGCGCGTGTAGGCAAGGGCGGCTGCCTGCCAGAAGAGGCCGTCGAGGGCGATCGGCGCAGCCAGGCTGACCAGGAGCCGCGTCGTGGAGAACCGGGCAGCGCGCAGGTCCCGAAGCCCGAAACGATGTTCCAGGAAGGTCATCTTCCCGTAGGCCCGCAGCGCAAGCCATGTTCCAATCATGTGAGCGACGGCGGTCGCGAGAGCGGCCCCGGTGATGCCGAGCCTTGGCAGCCCCGCATATCCGTTGATCAGCAGCGCATTCAGGGAGGTATTCACGAGAACGGCCGCTACCGACGTGACGACCGGCGTTCGTGTATCACCGAGAGCCCGCATGATGCCGGTGACGGCGAACATGATGAGGATGAACGGAAAGGTCGGTGCAATGATCCGCAGGAAGCCGGCAGCCGGCACCGCGATCGCCTGGTTTCCATTCGTCAGCCAGAGACAGGCCGACTCGGCGAAGATCATCAGAACCGCGCTTCCGGCGATGCCGATCAGGCCCATGAGGATAAGGGATGATCCGGAAAGCGCTGCCATGCCGGAGGCGTCTTTGGCGCCCCGCACCTGCGCGGCGAGAATCGCCGCCGCCGATGCGACGGCACCGGCCAGCGTCTGCGTAAAGAACAGGATCTGCCCCCCGACCCCGACCGCGGCAATGGCCGCCTCGGCCAGTTGACCGACCATGAGCCGGTCGATCATCGACAGAAGCGCAAACGAGACTGCCTGCAAGGCCAGGGGCCAGGCGAGCTGCCACAGCTCCCTCGTGGTGTTGCCGCGAATCCAGCCGGAACGGATCATGCGGGGAAATTCCTTCCCTGCCGCCAGCCGTCTGAAACGGGTGATTTAACAATATTGCATTCTATAAATGATGCCGTCATGTTCCATTCTGCGCATGCCGATATCGGTTCCCTCGCCATGCTGTCTGCCGAAGCAGCAGATAGTAACGGAAATGCCACGACATTGTCGATGGCCATTTTTGCCGCTTTGCGATTTTATGAATATAATGAAAAGATTATCCCGATAAAAATGAGATGGCTTGGAGCAGGGAAATGAAGAAGATGCTGCTGGTGCTCGCGTTCATCGTCTTTTCGGTCCAGAACCTCAATGCGGAACTCATTTCGCGGGTGCTGGGCGATTGTCCGAATTTTTCTCAGACATCCAACGGCAACTTCCTCGCCGTCGTTTCGCGTGATTATGGCCGGGGTGCGAAGGCCGGAGCGCTGGTCGAGTTTTTCTATCCGCTCTACGCGCGCGACCATCTCTGGGATGCCTATAATGGCATCTATATGAACGGCCGGCTGAGCTGGCTTCATGATCTCAGGCTGGTTGGCCAGTCGATGCCCGACGATACGGGAATTGTCACGAGCGAGTTCTGTACGGCTGACGGGAAGCTTTCGATTGTCACCTCCGATGTCGCCCTGCGTGACAGCGACACGCTCGTTCGGCATCTTGAGATCACGAACAACTCGAAGGAACGGGTCGATGATCTGCGCGTCTTCTTCTACGAACATTTCACCGTCAATTACCTCGGAACCGGCGATGTCGTGCGGTTCGATCAGAAGAGCCGGACCATTCTGCATGGCGGAAAGGATGTGCATTTCACGATCGGTTCTGATATTCCGGCCGACCAGTGGCAGATCGGCAAGGTCGGCAGCACCTGGATCACCAATCACGATGCCCGTCTCGATGCGGAAGACGGCAGACTTCGCGGCCACATGCATGAGCGCGGCATGCTGGATATGGGCGTAAACGGGGCTCTCGGCCACACATTCCGCGGACTCAAACCCGGCGAAAGGCTTGCGATCAACTACTTCATCAGCGCGGGCAGAAGTCTCGATGAGAGCTGGAAATCGTTCCACCTCGCCAAATCCCGTCTATGGAATGAGATTCTCACTTCCGAGGCCGGCTTCTGGAACGGCTGGCTTGGAAAGGCAAAAGAGCTGGTCGGTGCCGACGAGCGCACCCGGCGCGTGTATCGTCGCGCGCTGATCACTCTGAAACAGAATACGGCGGACAACGGTGCCATTATCGCCGCGCCGACCCTGCTTTCGCCGGTCTATTGCCTGACCTGGCCGCGCGACGGATCGTTCATTTCGCTTGCGTATCTCGAAGCCGGCTTCCCGGAAGAGGCTGGGCGGTTCATCGATTTCATTCTGGCGCAGCAGAAGGGAAATGGCGGCTGGGCGGTCAACTTTTTCATGGACGGCAGCCGCCACCTCTGGGATTTCGGCGACCGCAAGAACGAGCATGACCAGGTCGGCATGGCGATCTGGATCGTCTACGAGTATTACGTCCGTGTACGTGATCTCGACTGGCTCAAGGCAAAATGGCCGGCCGTCGAGAAGGCTGCTGGCTTCCTGCTGCGGAACATGACCCCGGGCGGTCTGGTCGGGCCTTGCCGCGACCTGTGGGAACTCGATACCGACAAGACCTGGACCTTCACCAACGGTGCCGTTTTCGCCGGGTTGAAGGCCGCGGCCGAGATTGCCGGGCTGGTCGGCGAGAATGACTCGAAAGTCCGCTTCATGAACGCGGCCGAAACCGTGCGCCAGGCCATCCGGGAGCAACTCTGGTCGCAGAAATCGGGGGCATTCGTGCGGGGCCGGAATGTTGAATCCGGTGAGGCCGACACGACGCTGGAAGCCGCCAATCTGTGCCTGGGTTTTCCCTTCGACGTTCTTTCATACGGCGACAAGCGGCTTGCTATGACGGCGGAACGAGTCAGCGCGGCCCTCGCGACGCCGCTGGGCGGAATCCGCCGCTACCAGAACGACCCCTATTACGGCGGAAAGCCCTGGCCGGTCACCACCGACTGGCTGGCGATCCATTACGCCCGTTCAGGCGACCTCGAACGGGCCCGGAAGCTGCATCGCACCGTGACGGATTACGCCTTCGAAACCGGCTCGCTCCTTCTGGGCGAACAGTTCGATGAAGAGCGCCACCTCTGGCTGAGCGCATTGCCGCTCACCTGGAGCGAGGCAAAATATGTCCTCGCCAGTCTTGATCTATATGGTGCCAAATAATACCGCCACGGCTGCCCCGTCGGCGAATCATCACCGCCGAGATATCATCCGATGAAATCTGCATCTGCTCTGATCTTCTTGATCAGCGGCCTTTCATGACCGCTGCCAGACCTTATTCCCGGAAAGATCGAAGAAACCGGTCAGTCCGGCGCGCGTGAAGCCGCACATGCCGTCGCGAACAACCGTGACTCCGCCGAACCGTGCTTTTTCCCGTTGATCCCTGGCAGGTGATCCTTCCGATAACTCACCCGTGGAGACTGCTATTTCAAGGTCTCCCAGGCTATGAAGCCGAAAAAGGCCAGCACGGCGGTGAGCACGAGGACGGCCAGTTTCCAGGAGATCTGTATGTTCGAGATGTCCGCCGCACCTGCGTTCAACGGTGAATGCGAGGTGAAAATGAAAATCTGTGAGCCTCCGGCGGCAGCAATGGTGTGAATGTGCTCGGATTTTCCGGGAAACAGTCTGCACTCGATGATTTTTGAGATCGTTTCGGCCCGGCTGTTCAGCAGTCCCAGGTTGTCTGCCTTCAGCGAGTCGCTGAAATCATGGGTTTTGCCGTTTCTGTCGACAAGCTGAATTTGATACTCGAACCATCGGGAGTGTTTCGAGTGGTGTACAGAGCCGTTCACGACGACGGCATCGATATCGGAAAATTTCATGAACTGGGTGACCGAACGAATCACGGCGCACTCGAAATGATAGAAAATCGCCTTCCGCTGCCTGTCGACGAGATAGTAATTGTCGGTCAGCCGCCTCAGAAGCAGGAACACAACGACCGCGCCGATTGCGTAGGGAAGAAACTTCAAAAACGAAGGGTCAGGCGGCGAATGCTTGCCGCCGAGAAATCCGATCTGGAGGATAAAGAAACATCCGATTCCCGAAAACCCTGCCAGCACATTCCAGGCCGTTTCAAGAGGCGTGTCGAGATCGATCTTCACCGTTCGCGGAAGAAGGTTGCTGAGTTTCTCGTCATTCATCGGCATCTGCATCTGATCTGATCCTCCATTTTGCCCCATTTTAGCCGGTTTTTCTCTGCACCTCAACTGCGGACTTCATCCGCACCCCCGATTTTGATAGAATGTGGATATCAGCGGGGCAATCCGCAGGTGAAGATGTTACGTTCTTGGTATCGGCCCGGTGTCGGCTCGAGACATGCCGGTTGGGCGAAGCGTGAAAGGAGCGGGTATGAAACGTTCTATTGGTATTGGTATTGGAATACTTGTTGCGGCGGTTTTCTGCTTCGGGCAGACCCTGTGGGCAATCTCGGCCGACGAGGTTCTGCAGGGGGTCGAGGACCGGTATGTCGGAAAAACCTCGAAGGCCGATACCGACATGGTGCTCATCGCAGCTGACGGAGGCAAACGCACCAGGAAAATGGACATCTATCGGCAGAAGACGGACAACGACAACAAGGACAACTTCATTCACTTCCTCTCCCCGGCCGACATCAAGGATACGACGTATCTGGTCAACGAGAAGAACCGCCAGCGCGAGAAGCGTATCTATCTTTCGGCGATGAAAAATATCAGGCGCATTGTTTCCGACGATTACGGCATGGCTTTCGTGTCGAGCGACTTTACCTACGAAGACATGGATGACATTCATGCCTCCGACTACACCTGCTCGAATCTGCGTGAGGAAAAGCTTGGCGAAGAAGCGGTCTGGGTGATCGATACCGTCAAAAAAGACGGCAAGACCAGCTATGCCAACGTATCCATGTATGTTTCGAAGGACAAAATGGTGATTCTGAAGTCGGTGATGTATGACAAGAAAGACCCGGCGAAAGCGATCAAGGAAATGAACGCGACCGCCCTTGAAAAGATCCAGGACATCTGGACTCCCAGGCTGGTCGAGATGAAGGATCTGCGCAAAAACGCATCGACCCTGCTCAAGGTGAATGCCATCCAGTATGACGTGCAGCTCGACGCCGAGACCTTCAGCGAACGCAACATGAAAAAGAGCTGATCCGGCTTCTCAGACAACCTCCCGCCCGATCCTGCCGAAGAAAGACTGGCATGATCGGGCGGTTTTTCTTTTATGTTTGCCAGAAGAAAGCCTGCGGGTCTGCAGGCATTCTGGCTGAGTCATTTCAGGATGGAGATTTTCACAAAAGACCACGATCTTGTGCTTTTCAATGGCGGGATTCACCGCAACAAGGGAGGATGCGGAAAGACACATCAAAACCGTCAGGAAAAGAAACGCCTTTTTCATACTCTGATACTCCTTTGCCGTGTCTCTGGACAGCGGATCGGAAACCTCCGGATCTGGCAGTGACAGCTCATTGGGCGATCTTGGCAAAACAGGGGAAAACATGTGAAGAAATCCGCCTGTTCCCCGGGGTGTGCCGTGCAGGTTCATATCGTTCCTCAGGGCCGGCGATCTTACAAATTTCGGCGGGAGAACGAAAATGCCGATGAGAGGAGAGACAAATCCTTCGGAGGCAGACCACGCTCTTGGTGTCAACCATTCCTGGAGCCGGCGCACTGCGTTGCAGCCGTCATCTCATCGAGAAAACGAGTCGTCGCGGGTGGAAAGATCGGCTTGTGGTGGTGGCCTGCGCGTTTATTCTCTCGGTTCTGCCGTCCCTGATCTGTTTTGAGAGAGCATCCGCCGGGGCAGCTTCGGGCGCGGAATGGGCATCGACGGTGCCCGGCGGCCGCGAAGTGTTTCAGATGCCGCGCATCATGATCGAGAAGGGCGACGAGGCGACGGCCACGGCCCCGGTCGGCGCGGCCCAGCCCGAAGAGAAGCCCGAGGAAAAGCCCGTGAAGCGTCCTGCCGTCAGCGGCTGGCACAGCTGGAAATACAACCAGTTCTCTTCCTATGACCAGCTCAGAATCAATCTCGAACAGGAAGGCGCGAAGGGCCAGAAGTCGCTGATCAGCATCAACGGTCTCTACTACCAGGAAGAGGACAACAAGTCGTGGAGTTCGTATCTCGGCGAAAGCTACTACAAGTTCAAGGCCGGCAACTTCGATTTCAAAACCGGCCTGCTGGTCGATACGCTCGGCAGCGGCGACAAGGTCTCGTTCATTGACAAGATCAATTCGCGCCGTTTCCATAATGGACTGGCCAATGACTACAACCGCGATAAAAAAGAAGTCCCGGCAATAAAAACAACATACTATATAAACAAGCGCATGAGCTGGGATCTTCACTACATGCCGGTCTTTCAGGCGAGCGAACTGCCGAACATCTACGGCCGCTGGGCGACGGCGTTCCAGAAAGAGGTTGCCCGCATGACGCTTTTGGGAACGCCGATGGTGCGTGAAGACGACACCCGCGTGCGCGAACAGTATCACCTTGGCTTCAACAGCGCATTTAAAAAATATGAGATAAGATACCATTATCTATGGCTGAAAGAGCGGCTGCCGGTGATCGACCTGACTCCGCGTGGCTCGCTGCGCTGGGAATACCCGATCGACGAGACGTTCGCGGTCGACGGCAACGTAACCCTCGGCAAGGACTTTCTGATGCGGTATGAGATGGCCTGGTCGCCGACGAAAACCTTCGCCTCCTACCAGGACGGCCGGGTCGGGCCGCGGTTCCAGAGCAACCTGTTCGGCCTGCTACTCGGCACCGACAAAACCTACCGGAACAACCTGTATCTCAACGTGCAGGGCATCGTCTCGCACATATCGAACATGCGAACGAAAACGCCGTATCAGCTGAACCCGACGGAGGTCATGACGACCCTGCAGTTGAAAAAAGGCTTCAAGAGCGAAACGTTTTTCATCGAATTCAACGGTGTTGGCAACCTGACGACCGGCGAATACGTGCTCACGCCGCAGATGTCACTCCAGCGCGGCGACTTCCTCAAATTCGTTGGCGGCGTCCACGTGAACGGCAGATCGACGGATGCGCTCGGCCCCATCGGCCAGTTCGACGAAAACAACACTCCGTTCCTCGAGACCCAGATCATTTTCTGACCTGCCGGCTTCACCAGGCCTGCGCCATCTGGGCACATTCATGCCTCCCAGCCTGCGCTGGCGCTTTGTGTTCTGACGCCTGCATGGACCTGGCTTGTACCGGAATGATAAATAGCGTATCTTGTCGGGGTATATGAACCGGTATCGCGAATCTCTCGGAACGGCCGTTGCCGGCCTGTGGCTGGCGATGCTGCTGCTCGTGCCGCTGATTGCCGCGTGGCCGGGCGCATCCGTCGTTTCAGCCGCTTCTGAAACGCCTCTTGTGAAGGCAAGCCTCAGGTTCTCTCACAAGACGCACAGCGAACAGCGGATCAGGTGCGAGAGATGCCACCGGATCGCCGAAGGGGCTGCGCTTCCGGATGATGTGCCGTCCGGCTTCGCGCCGCTGCGGCCGTCGCGGATCGTTCCAGGATCGCCGCCTCCGATGCCCGCATCGGCTCCCGCCGTCATCCCGGCTGCCGATGATCCGCGGAGCTTCGGCCGCCCGCCCGAGAAGGTCTGCCTCAAATGCCACTTTGCGGCCCGCGAGAAAAGCGATTGCGGCCTGTGTCATCTGGGAAAACCCGCACGAACCGAGCGGGAACGCAAGCGCTCCGGAAACGGCGTGAACTTCTCTCATGCGGCCCATGCCGAACATGACTGCCTGGCGTGTCACCCGCTTGCCGAAAACTGGGATACCCTGGACGGTTCGCAGTGCCAGACCACCATGACATCCTGCCTTGAATGTCACGAAGGACTCCATGCGAAGAAGAACTGCACGATGTGCCACAATCCGACTCCCTGGCCGGCCGATCACGTGCGCAACTACGAAAAGAAGCACGGCATCGCCTACCGCGACGACCCCTGGCGATGCCGCATGTGCCACGAGCAGTCGAGCTGTGTGGCCTGCCACAGCCGCCGCCCGCGGGATCACACCCTGGCCTGGGTCTCACGCCGCCACGGCCTGTCGGCCCAGACGAACCCCGACAGGTGCGCCGCCTGCCACAGCGATAAAAACGTCTGCCGACGCTGCCATACAGACCGGTAAGAAGGTGAACCGTGAACGAATGCGGATGCCCCCCGTGAGACAGGATCCAGGCAGATTTCAAATTTCGTCTGATATTTTTTATGTAGGCGTATGCGTATGAATACGTGAAGTGGCCTGACAACTTCACGAACGGGAACAAGTATTAATAACGGAGAATATATATAATGAACGGAACATCTTCGTCATCCGTGCGGTCTGAGGTTGCGGCGGCGGTTCGGGAGGAAGCGGCGAGGCTGTTTCCGGAGTGCCTGAAGCTGCTGGGCGATTCGATCGCGATCGAGTCGTATACCGGTCATGAGAGGGCGCAGGCCGATCTGCTGCTTTCGTATTTCGATGAGCGCGGCATTCCTGCGTGCCGGTTGCCGCGTGGCGGCATCCTGGCGCTGCTGGCGCCGGCCGGACACAGCCCCGATATGCGCGGGATCGGCGACGGGGCGAGGCTCGACGCGATCAAACGTGCCGTTTCAGCCGTGAAGAGCGCGGGGCTGCCGATCCTGGCGTATGATGCGCATATGGATGTCGTCGAGGCCGGAGATGCGGCGGCCTGGTCCGTTCCGCCGTTCGGGCTGACGCGCCGCGACGGGCGGCTGTATGGCCGTGGAACGTGCGATATGAAAGGCGCGCTGACCGCCATGGCCGTTTCGCTTGCCCTGGGGAAACGGCTTTCCTCTGAGTTCCCTCTCGAACAAGCCGTCATTGGCTGCTTCGTGACGGAGGAAGAAGGCGCGGAAGGCCTTGCGCTTGCTGAGATCATCCGGGATCTCCACATCCGTCCGGACCGTGTCCTGCTCGGCGAGCCTTCACGGCTTGAAATCGCCCGTGGCCAGCGCGGAAAATTGCAGTTCGTCATGCGCGCCCGTGGCCGTCGCGCTCATACCTCGGTTCCGGAAGTCGGTGACAATGCGGCTTACAAACTGGCTCAGGCGGCGATCGAAGTCGGAGCTCTGGATCGTGAAGAGTTCACCCGCGTCGGTCCTGACCCGGAGAGGGTTCTGGGTCGGTCTACCCTTGTCGTCACGACGTTTCGCACGGAGCCTTTCACGACGAGCAGCGTTCCCGAGGGGGCCGTGGCGGATGTCACGGTCAGACTCGCGGCCGGCGAGAATTTCGAGTCGATCGTCTCCCGGTTGAAGCAGCGGCCCGGCTGGCCGGATATCGAGATCGAGCGGATCGTGTATCGCGGGCCGTCCTATACCGGGAAAATTGCCGACTGGCCATCGATGCATCCCGCCTGGGAAACAGCGCAGAGCCATCCGTTCGTCGCTCTTCTGAGAACCGCGGCCGAAGCCATCCGGGGCACGGTTCCGATCGACAAGATCTGGCCATTCTCGACCGACGGGGTTCTCAGCGCAGGGGAAGAGGAGATACCCACTCTTGGCTACGGCCCCGGTCGCGAAGATGCATGCCACATCGTCGATGAATGGGTTTCAGAGGTTGATCTCGGTGATGCTCTCGCCGTTTACAGCCTTCTGCCGTTCATGAAATAACGGGAGGTATTGTTTGTGGCCGGATGGCAGGATGATCCGATTCTGAAGCGTGATCGTCTCGATGCGCTTGCGCGCTATCTCGATCGGGACGTCTTCGAAACAGGGCGCCCGCCGGATCTGAAAGAGTGCCGGGTCATGCTCCTCCTCGGCATCGGGATCGTCCTGGGCCATCTTCTGGTGCTTGCTCTCGTCTCGATGCTCGGTTACCTGGTGATCGATTGCGTGATCGAAATCGGACTTCTGTTCGGATTTCTTGACCGTACCGACGCCGGTGCCTGGGTCATTCCGGCGCTGCTCGGTCTCAGACCAGCCATGCCGTTCATCATCTGGATGCTGCTGCTGGGCGATGCGCTGATTGCAGGCTGGGTGTTTCTCGCCCGTTTGCGGGCGAGCAGTGCGGAAGAAGATCCCGAGACTCATCTCAAGGAGGTCCGGCTGACGTTCGGCGCCCGAGTCCGGCGGATGCTGCATCTGTTTCCTGAAGCGGCCGTCAGACTGATCTGGTATGGTCTGCATCCTGAGAAAGCCGTCAGATCATCGCCTCTCGCAAGGCCTGCGGCGGCAATTCTGATGCTGCTGGCTTCCGGCGAACGCTTTGTGCGCGATGCCCCCTGGGCTTCGCGGCTGGCGGCATTCGGCGCCGCATGCACCGAGCACGAGGCCAAGGATGTGATGAACCTGTTGAAAAAGCAGCTTCTCATCCGCGAAAAAGCCTCACTCGACCGCGCCGGGAGGGAAGTGACGGACTTCATTCCGGATACCGCTTCAGACCCTGTCATGCTGAAATTCGAATTGAAGAAGAACCACTCAGGTTCGTGATACCGTATTCCGGATATTGGATCTCTGCAGCCGCTGAGCAAGAAGCCGGGAGAGCAGCAGGGCATAATGCGGGCGGCGTCTCACGGCTTCGATGAACTCTTTTTTTGAAATGCGGATCAGCGCCCCGTCGGTCTGAGCTTTGATCGATGCCGAACGGTTTTTCCCGAGCAGAAACGACATCTCGCCGAGAAACATGTCATCGGGCGAAAGCGTCGATACGAGATACCCATTCATCATCACGTCGTAGCGGCCCTTCACGATGTAATACAAGTAGGTGCTGGGATCACCCTCTCGAAACAGTAATTCCCCCTGAGAGACGTGCAGCGGTTCGATGTTGGTGAACAGAGCGGGCGGCAGCGGCGCGGCATTTGTCGTGTGGCTTATTCCGAAGGTGACCGAGGTGCCGGACTCGGTATAGTTCATGTTCTGCGTAAAACGGCTTGCCAGGAGAATGCCCCGGCCGTGCAGTCTGAACTGGGCTTCATCTGTGCCGCGGTCAAGAAACTGTTTCCAGTTGAAGCCTGAGCCTTCATCGGAGATCAGGAATCGCGAGCCGGCCTGGCAGATATTGTATTCAAACGTGACCCGCCTCGAGGAGATGCCGGGTTCTTTACTGCGCCGATCGATCAGATCGATCATCGAGCCACCCTGTTCCAGCCAGTTGTTCTTCTCTTCGAACGAGATCCCGCAGTTGCCGTGTTCGATCGCATTTACAAGCAGTTCAAACAGGGCAAAGCAGAGATTGCTTTTCCCTTCGAGATCGATGCGCCCGCCCGAGAAAAGAAAATTACACAGCAGGTTCGCGTAGCAGCGGGCCTCGATAATGTGATTCTCAAGTTTGAACGAGCCCGAAATGTTCGTGATGAGTCCTCCGCCGAGGCTGTGCTGGAAGAGAATCCGCCGGTTGCGATGAATGATGCTCATGATGCGTGGCAGGTAATCCTCGAGGTTGCGCTCGTGGACGATGACGATGAAGTTCGCCTCGCGGATCGATTCCAGCTGCCGGATTTCCTGGTCGTTATCATGGAACGCGATGATTCCGCCTGGCGCAAGCCAGGGATCGCTGAGAATGAAATCCAGGAGGTCGAACGGCTTGAGTTCCGGGCGGGAAAAATCGAGCAGAACAAGTTCGGGCATCTCGAGCGTCAGGAACTCACGGGCGGTCTGGGAGTCGGAGACGACAGCCAGACGAAATCCCTGGCTGCCCGATGCGGGCATCAGCCGCTCGACTTCAGCCACCAGGGCCGGATTGCCGCTAATCAGCGGAAGTGGCCGCATTGATCCTCACTTGAATCACGAAATGTGATCTCTCATCTACTATCTTCTGTACAATATACACGGGATTACCCATTTGTCCATGATTCGATCAGCCGGCCCCGACATGTCACGGCTGATGAATCGCCGTTGGCCGGCCTTTCTGCATCGTCACGGATATCGTTCCGCTCTCCCCTCCGAAACCGGAAAAGGCCGCCTGTTCGAGAATGGAAGTCAGCCGACTGCCGAGGCCGCGCGCACCGATCTGCCGTTTTATTGCGTCAGATATAATTTTTTCGAGAACGGCATCGTCGATTTCCAGCTTGATCCCTTCAAGCGCGAACTCGTGCTTATATCGTGGGAGCAGCGACTCGGTCAGGATTCTGCGCAGGGTGTCACGGTCGAGCGACGGCATGGCGACGATCCGGCCGAATCTTCCGATCAGTTCGGGCAGAAACCCGTATTGCTGGAATGCGGCGATGTTTTCCGACTCCTCTTCGGCCAGCCGGTAGGCTATCGCCTCTTTCCGGAAAGGGGTCCGATTGAATCCGATGGATTCGGAGCCTTCGGACGTGAAGCGGGCGGCGCCCTTGAAACCTGAAAATGCCCCGCTGGCGACGAAGAGGATTTCCCGCGTGTCCAGTTCCGTGCGCTCGGTATAAATCGATTCAGTGAAGCCGAGCGGAACATCCATCGTGCAGCCCTCGATCATTTTCAGCAGCTCTTTCTGGACTCCATACCCGGTGACGTCCTTCGTGGTGCCGGCGCCGTCGAAACGGATGTTGGAATGTGAACCGGCCAGCTTGTCGAACTCGTCGAGGCAGACAACTCCGTGCCTGGCGAGTTCAGGCCGGTCTTTTGCCGCCAGGAGCATGCGCGTCAGAACTGTCCTGACCGAATCACCGACATAGCCCGTTTCAGAAAAGCCGGTGATGTCGATCAGAACCGTTGGCAGCATCAGCAGTTTTCCGAACAGCTGTTCCACGAGAAATGTCTTTCCACACCCGGTGGGGCCCATCAGCAGAAGATTCGCCTTGGGCGGCAGCTCCTCCGGGCGGCATGACCGGTGGGAAAGCAGCTCGAACCTCCGCAGATGTCTGTATGCGGCCAGGCAGAGAGCCCGCCGGGCATCATCCTGCCCTTTGTATCCCAGGTCTTCGAGGCGTTGAAAAAGCTGTTTTGGCGGGATGGGGCGTGCCGGTGGAAGACACGGCGGAATACTCCGTTGCGGTGTTGTCATGCACTGCCTCCCGGGTCTTTTTTCTCCTGCCGGTCGAGAAGTCTTACGAGCCGAACAGGTTTCGTTTTGCCCTTCACAAACGTTTCTCCGAGCGATTCGAATTCCCCGATATCCCCGATGTGCGTGCGAAGGGCATCATCGAGAACCACCGCGATCGGCTCAAGTTTTTCGGCAATCGATGCGGCGCGCGCGGCAAGATTCACCGTATCGCCGATCACCGTATGATCGCGGCGATCTCCGGAGCCCAGGATTCCGGAAATGACAGGCCCTCTTGTCAGGCCGATGGCTGGCCTCAAATCAAGCTGCCCGTCACCGTGCGCAGTCTGCAGCGCACGGGCGGTTTCCACCGCGACCATGCCGAGTTCCGGCGGAAAAAGCGCCAGGATTTTTGGCCCCAGCAGCTTGTCGATATCGGCGCCGGCGGAGTGCAGAATCCGGCAGGCGGCCACAACCTGCCGGTTCAGAAAGGATAGCGCTTCTTCCGGCGTCATGGCGGCCATTTCGGCTTCCGCACCCACGAATGAAACGAAACAGACGATCACCGTGTGGCGCCGTCCTTCGCGTGCTTTCGCTTCGTAGTCCTGGGATGTCGTCGCATTCAGCGCTGAACCAGAAACCATATGACTAAGAATATTTCGTTCCTCGAGACCACCGGCCATCGTGTTGAAAGCGCCGGCAAGTTCTCCGAGCTCATCCGAGCGGTCCACGTCCACCCGATAGGAATACGTTCCGGCGCTGATGGCGCGAATGCCTTCAATCAGACGGTTGATCGGGGAAACGACGTCCTGCGTCGCGCTTGCGGCGATCAGCAGGGTAATCAGCGCGGCAATCAGCAGCATTGCCGTAAGTCTTCTTTTGATGGATTCTGTTTCAGCGCGCAGCGGGGCCTCGTCGGCAACGGCCGTGAAGATGAACTGGCGCGAATGTTCGCCCGGAGCCCCCTCGATCAGCCAGCTGGTATTTCCGTCGCTCAGACGCAGGCTCAATGGCTTTGCCGCGGCATCTATCTGCCTTGCGATACGACGCAGGAACGGATGCCGTTCGCCTGATTCCGGCTGACTCGGCTCACCCAGAAAATCCCGTTGGAAGACAAAGACCGGCCCGTCACGCCATCTTCCGGAAAGCGTGCGCGCCATCGCTTTGTTCTCGTGAAACTCGGCCTTGAGGAGGATGGTGAGCAGAAATTCAGGCTGTGGGCCTTGCGGCAGAAGAATCTCGTAGATCATGACCATGCCGAGGCCGACTTCGATGAGCAGAGGTTCGTTCTTGCCGTTCAGCCAATCGAAAAAGGATTCGGGGCCGAGGATGGCAAGAAACATCTCTCTCCCGACATCCCAGAGCATTTCCCGCTTGGTTTTTGCAGCGGATCCCCGCTCATTATCCATTGCCAACGCTTCTTTTGCGAATGAGGAATTGACTCCGCCCCGGGCTGAAATGGCTTCGTTGGCGATCAGGCTCAAAAGCTGCGGAAGCATGCTTGTGCTGCCGCCGGAATCTCCCGGTCTCGCCTGGTCGCGCACATAGTTTCCCATGCCGGCGATGATCAACTTGCGCAGCGAGACGTCGAGGGGCTTTTCATACAGATACATGAACTTGTCATGCAGCTGCTTTTGCAGAGCCTGTTCCGCTCCACTCCGGGTGCCGGCTGCATCCCGCCGGGCCGCTTCGAGAAAGGCCGGATCATAGAACATCTGCGACATCACATGCCACAGGCGTGGTCTGTGGGAGAGGCTTTGCAGCTCGAGCAGCTTGATCGTGCTGCGCAGGCCGGCACGGATTTCCTGTGCCCGCACCTCGTAACGCTCGGTTGCATACGGCTCGATAATAAGAAATGTCGTTGTCAACGGAAACAGTGCAGCCAGCAGAAAGCCTGCGGTGAGCTGGTTGCCGAGGCCGGTTGCGAGGGCTCTTCCACGAAAAACGGAAATGAACCATGTGATCAGGCCGGCGAGTGCTGCCGCCCAGCAGAGCGCCCGGAGCAGGAAAGCCCGTGTTCCTCCGCCTGAAGGCTCTGCGGGTAATTGGAGGGCGCCGATGATCTCATACCGTCTTCCGACAAAAGCGGTCCCCCGCCTGATGACCCAGTTCCAGGGAGGGGGTGAGCCCTGGAGACATGATTTCAAGGGCGATGTATACCATGCGTTATGTGCTATCATTCCGCGTCCATCTTCCGGAATGAACGCAAGACGGATCCCTTGTGCGGCGTATCGGCGGATTGTCGTTCTGATGCCTTTTTGCCCGGAAGCCGGCGGGGGCACGATGAAGAGGATGCCGCCTGAAACCAGTTCTTTCCATGTTTCCGCGCAAAGAGTCGAAGAGTCGGGGTTGAACAGATCGGCGGTGACCGGTGACCGGAGAATGCCGGCTGCTTTTCGTGGATTGAGAAGCGGCATCCAGAAAAGGATTGCATCTTCATGTCGAAACTGGATTTGGGCTGCAATTCCGCGCATTTCGTGACTGAAGTAGGAGAGCGTCTGAATCGAACCGAGATACCGGGTGACGGATTCGGAGATGTTCCTGGCCTCGGTTGCTGGAACGGAGCCTGTGAGAGCCTGCGTGTTCAGATCAAGAAACTGATGGAGGAATTCAAACTCGGCCTGGGAATGGGCTCCGCATACACCCGTTGCGCCTGGCGATGGGCGGGCGTTTCCCGCGGATTTCCGGAGGGTTATGATCAGGGTGGGAGTGAGTCCGCCTTTCTTCAGGCGCGTTGCAATCAGGGCCGTTTCAGATGCAAGAGAGATATCGCTTTGATTCGAAACCCGCGCCGCGAAGCGCAACGCTTCCTCTTCGAGTTGCTCCACGATGAGCAGCCGGCCCAGATCCTGATACCGAGCCAGATTCATGGACGTTTCGAGAAGCTCTGAACTGGCCTGCTGCCGTCTGTGAAGCTCCGAATCAGCGGTTTCAGACAGGGTTGTATGGATCAGCCACGGCGGCAGAAGTAAGATGACAGAGCCGACGATAAACAGAAAGAACAGCCATGGACGCGGCCGGCCCGCCGACGGGGCGCCATGTTCCGCACTCCCCCCGGGGGACGTGCTCAGGGAGGACGTGGTGCTCTGACGATGCCTTTTGTGCATGTTCTTCATGTTCGCTCCCCTCGGTCTGCCGACAGGAACGATTCAAGATCGAGCTTTGCTTTGAAAACAGCCGCGCAACTCTCATGTCCGGCGAGCGGAACAACCGAATCCGAAAATATCCCCCCGCTCTCGACCAGGTTTGGCGCCATGACAAGCGGTATGCCGGGGGCGAATTTGGCGAGAGACTCCAGTCCGGTGGCGGCCGCGACGGCATCGCCCAGCATCGTGATTTCGAATCGGAGCTCTGGATCGCCGATTCCACCAAAAAGCAGATTCCCGCTGCTCAAGCCGACTCCCATGAGATAGGTGAACAGGCCTGTCTTTCGTCGTTCCGCATTGATGGTTTTCAGCCCCATCAGCATATCGAGACCGGCCTTGACCGCCCGTTCATTCAGGCCCGGATCCGCCTGCCCGGTGGGTTCGAAAACAGCCTGGATGGCATCGCCGATGAACCTGTCCACACGTCCGCCGTGCAGGTGAATGATGTCGGCCATGACCTCGAAATGCTTGTTCAGCATCCCGGTAATCATGGCTGCAGGCTGGTTTTCGCAGAGAGTCGTAAAGGACCTGATGTCTGACACGAGAACGACTCCGGGGCCACGACGGGGGGCGGCTGTCGTTCCGCCTGAAATCGCCTGAAGCGCGACGCCCGAGACGAGGGTTGAAAGCCGCTGTCTCTGGCGCAGGCCCTTGGTCATTTCATCGAATGCCTGCGTCAGTATTCCCAGTTCGTCGGGCCGGTCGAGCTTCACGGTGACATCGAGGTTGCCTGCGGCTATCGTTGCCAACCCACTTCTGACGGACACGATCGAAGGAACGACACGATAGGCCGTGACGGCGCCAAGAAGAATGACCATCGACAGACTGAGCCAGAGAAGCATCAGAAGCCTGTTGCGGCGGGCCTCGAAATCCGCCAGCTCGGACGTGATCGGAGTGCCTGCTGCAAGCCAGATGTCACGCATGGTTCCGGATGGCCTTGCCAGAATGAACCAGTCGTCAGGCCCGGATGTTCTTGCCGTATAGGCGCCGCCGCGTCTCATTGCCGCGAATGCCGGCTGTTCCAGGATGAGTCTCTGCGCTCTGGAAACAGGCATGAGGGGGATGAGTCTGTCCCGTTCCTTTCTGTAAGCCATGAATTCCCCGTCGGGATTCATGCGGGTGAACTCGATCATCGCGTTTCGAATGATTTCCTTGTCGAGAAGCCGGTCATGCCAGGCGATCAGAAATGCGATCTGTTGGCTGTTTCCGATCTGGATGAAATCGTGAAGCTTGACCATCCAGCTGTTGCCGGCCCGGATGAAATCCGGGACACTGCGGCGCAGTTCCGCCAGCTGCATCATGTTCGTATAGGAAACCTGATTGAACGCCTCCCAGAATGCAATATCCCGATCGGACAGGGGATTTTTGCCCGGAGGCGGCATTCGATGGGTGATTTCATACCGCTTTCGCAGGGTGTTGATTAAATATATTCTAAAATATTTATGAAGGCCGTCGATCTGCTCCGGAGTGAGAGTCGCGCTATACGTCGCCAGTTCGTTGCCGGCCATGTCAAAAAGAAACAGCGCCGAAAGAGGAAGCGACGGCGATGCGCTCGAGAATTCACGCATCATCATTTCATCCAGGGCGGGCGCTTTTACCCCATCCCGCTGGATGGCATCCCGCCATTTCTGATTTGAGGGAATGCGGGTAAATGCCGCCAGATATCGGCTCTGGAGCTGGTCTTTGCTCTGGTCAATCGTGGCGAGCGTATGTGACAATCTCCGTTCGAGACCCTGCAGAAGAGCTTCACGCCTTTCCCCGATGTATCCTGAAAAGGTCTGGACAGCCACCGAAAGCGGCAGGGCGCATGCGAGCGCATACAGACCCAGAAACCGCCATGCCAGGGAAATGGCAGGCCACTGGTTCAACAGCAGACCCCGTATCAGGACGATTCCCCAGCCGGTCAGCAAGACAGCGCCCGCGGCTTTCAGCGGCAGGGGAAGTTTCGTCGGCTTTTCCGCGGGCATGAACACGGCGGCAAGATGTGGGGAGTTCAGAATCGATTTTGTATAGATGCGATAGGTTCCGATCGATTCACCCCAGGGGGGCAGGGACCGTTCCCGTTCCCGGAACGGGATACTCCTGAAGCGCCTGCACCAGGCGATGAACGCGTGAGAACGCAGGACACCCGACGGAAGCAGATCCCCGATTTGTGACGGATGGCATCGGATAAAGCCGTTCAGCCTGACATCGTGGTCCCGCACGGCAGCGGCAGAAATCTTCATGGCAATGCGCTTTGTGCCGGTGTTTTCCGGAATGAGGGCGATGAACCCTGCCAGCGGCCGGGTTCCGTCGGTGATGACATCCCAGATGAGATACTGCTGGTTTGCATCGTTTGTGATACGCACAGGAATCCCTCGAAGGCTTTGAGCGAGAGGTGTCGGCTCCATGCCTGCGCCGAACAGGGAGAGCATGAGCTTGGTGATTCGCCTTGCATCAGAATCAGATGACTGCCTGTTGTCCTGGCGGATCACCAGATGATTGAAAACCTGTGCCATCGCCTGGCGGCCGATATTGCCCCCGAACGGCGCATGAATCACCCGCGGCAGCGAGCCGGCCGATGACGCCGTATACTCGAACAGCCAGACGCGCGCACCGGGGAAGTCGCGCCAGATACCGGTTGAGATGGAAGCCCAGGGACGCGTGACGCCGTGGCCTGCGCCCAGATCTTCCAGTCTTGCTGAGAGTCTTGAACCGAGAATCGATATCTGGTCGCGAAGACGCCAGTTGAGCGACATGGCATCGAGAATCTGGCCGGCGCGTTCCGACTGTCTGCGCTTCCGTGACTCGTATTCCTGAACGGCTGAATTATACCAACCTATATAAATAGAGAGCAGTGTCAGCGTCGTCAGGATCACCGCGAGGAGATACGTCGGAAGGGCCCCGCGGCGAGGAAGTGGGTGGAACGACATCGAGATACTCATCAGATATACCGGAGAGCATCATACACCCCCGCGCCGCGGTGGTCACCATGGTCAGAAGGAGCATTCCGGCGGCGGAGACGGAGTGTCGGGGACCTCCCTCCGGCCCTCCGGCGTCACGGGCTGCCCTGCATCATGAGCGGCTTCACCCCCGTGAGAGAGGAAGGTCACGTGATCCGCGACGACCTCGGTATAAAACTTCTGCTGGCCGTCGCTTCCGGTGAACCGCGAGACTCTGAGCTGCCCCTCGATCAGCACCGGCATCCCTTTCCGGAGATACGTGAGGCAGTTTTCTGCGGTCGTATTCCAGGTCGTGACGGTGATGAAGCTGGTTTCGCGGCTGTTCTGCCCGTCCTGGCCGCTCCGGAAACGATCGACCGCGACAATGAGACCGGCCCGGCTTTTCCCGGTGCGTGTGTTTCGGGACTGCGGATCACGAGTCAGATTGCCTGCCAGAATCACCTTGTTCAACGCCACCATGATTGCCTCCTCGGTGTGTGTGGAATCGATGCGTCAATACCTGCATCCACCCATACATCAAACGAGAAAGCCGGTTGGGGAAAAAAAGGTCAAACCGGGGTGGCTATTTTTTCTGGAAATCGCCGCGCATCCTGTAGAGAGCCATTCCAAGCCACTCGTGCATCGCATAGCGGAAAAGCCCGAGGTCGGAATCGCACGCGTTTCGAATCGTTGCCTCCGATTGAACCGGAGCCGGCAGCACCTCAAAGCCCGCGGCTTCAAACACCGCTTTGGCGCGGGTGATATGCGGTCCGTTCGTCACGAGAAGAATGCGCCGTATTCCGCGTGGAAGCAGAATCTGCGCTGCCTTCAACGACTCGGTGCGCGTCGTGGTGATGTCCCCGGTCAGAATTTCGAACGCGTTCCCCGGCAGGTGTAAAAGCGATGTGAACGAAGCAACCCAGCCGGCTTCGGGAATCGGCCTGTCAACGGTCGGATCCCCAGTGCTGATAAAAAGCCGGGGTGCCCGCCCTGCACGCAACAGGGCCTCGCCATGCATGATGCGCTGAAGGCCGGAATACGTGTATTCGCCCGTTTCCGAGACTCCCGATGCCAGCACGAATATCGCATCGGCATTTTCCGTGGAGTGGGGCAGCAGAAGGGGCTTGCAGAGCAGACTTCCGATGGGGAGATGCATCAGCAGCACCAGCGTCGTTCCGATGGCGGCAAAACTCCGGACGGCTTTCCACAGAGGATCGCCAGACTCCGGCCGTCGTCCGCTGAGGAAGAGAAGAGCAAAACCGATGATACTTATGACGACAGCAACTGCCTGGCGCCTGGATTCTGACATCTGGGGAACCGCGACGACGACGATCAGCACCGCGAGCGGAATGATGCCGTGCGCCGCCAGCCGCCTCATGGCCGAGGGATGCTCAGACGGGTTCAAACGGATCTCCCTTGCCGGTACCGGGCTTTCTTCGCTTTTCCTCGGTGGCCAGGGCTTCTATGAGGGCCCGGCACCAGTCGAGAATCTTCTGACGGTATTCCATGTGGGCAATCCTGCTGTCTTCATCTCTCACCCTGGTGAATCGGGAAAGCATTTCGCAGCCGGTTTTGTGGAGTTCGTAAGACGTTGGAATCAGCATCGCAAGCGTTGCGCGCGTTGCCCGCCCGGGGAGAGGCGAGTCGAAAAACGCTTCTGCTGCCAGGGCCAGCGCAAAATACCGGTTTTTTACCGTTTTCTTCACCTTGATGTCGGCAGGGGTCGGGGGTGGCTCCAGTCGTACCGCCAGCCGGAAAAGCAACTCGTTGCCAAGAAGCGCCATGCAGTAGACCTGGGCTTCGAGCAGCCGGTCGGGATGTCCGCGCAGGGTTTCGAGCGTCAGATCATCGATCCGGTAGAAGATATTCTGGCTTTCCGGGCTCAACCCCTGCACCGGAAACGTTACGGTCTCGATTTTTCCACGCTGCTGCCTCAGGGGCCGCTTCGGGAAAACCGCCAGCTGGGCATCGATCGCTTCCAGAAGGCTGTCGGTCGTCAGGGGGTTCAGCCCGTACATCTCAATCCGTGAGGATGGCCGCTGAACGAGTTTCCCGGATGCGGGGCCGGGCTGCGCCGCTTTGGGAAGCGGGTGCGCCGTCAGCGGAGCCGATGCGGCGCTGGCCTGATGCCACCAGGCAAGAAGACCGAGCATTGATGCGTAAAAGCCGGCTACAATGGTTGCCGGAACGCTTCCGACATCAACCAGAAAGATCGGGAATGCCGCGCCGAGCTCGATCGTCGCCATGAAACCGTCCAGTGCCAGCGCGAGACCGGCGGCAAGAAACACGGCGGCTTTGAACCAGACGCCGCTCAGGATGACCGTGAGCATGCCGATCGGAAGAATGAAATCGAACGACCAGACCACAAGCGGATTAACAATGAAGGCCGCCAGGGGAATCATGCCGAAATGCCAGGCCGCAAGCGGCATGGTCGCAAAACTTGCTGCCGTCGAAACGGCGAGATACCTCGCAAGCAGCTTCGGCAGGCGAAAACGCAGAAACAGCGACTCGAGCGGCGGCCTGCCCAGAACGATTCCGAGAACAGCCAGGAAACTCAACTGAAAGCCCACGTTGTGCACCCATGCCGGGTTCCAGAAGAGGACCGCGAGAGCCGCGGCCGCCAGCGGCCTGACCGGCCCCGGATCGGCTTCCAGGAATGCGGCTACGGTAACGGCGATATACATGACCACCGCCCGCCAGACGGAAGGCTGGCCGGAAGTCATCATCGCATACCCGACCAGGACCGCGATCGTGAGCAGCGCACGTGAGACCGGCGGAATACCGCTCCAGCGGAGCATGGCCGTCAGGACAAGCGCCAGAACGAGCAGATGCTGTCCGGAGATCGCGAGCAGGTGGGAAACCCCGGTGTCTCTGAACATCCGACGGTCATCGCGGCTCAGCCGGCTCGTGTCGCCCAGCAGGAGCCCCTGCATGAAGCCCTGATGCCTGTCGGGAAGCAGCCGGGCAATGGCGTCACGGGTCTGTTGCTGAAGATACCCGATCGAAGGCCCGATGTGGCCCGAGCCTGAAGCTTCCGCAATCTCCGGTGCCCTGAACCCCGCCGGCCTGCGGTTCCCGTCGCCCGCCGTGAACGTGCCTGTTGCCGTATAGCGCTGCCCCGGCTCGGGCAGAATGCCCGTGCGGCGCGTCTCGACCCTGACGCGGCAGGAAAGGGCGATCTCCTGCGAGGCGGTTTCGAAAACCGTGTCGTCGATGGAAAATGCCAGCCCGCCTCGCGCCAGAGGTCTGAAATCACCCGAACAGACGCCGGTCAGCCGTCCGGAGGCCCCGCTGAATGCCGCAAGGGCGGCAGCATCCGGCGGAACTTCCATGCGGGCCGTTCCCGCGAACGCGCCGCACGCGATCGCGCAGCCGAGGAGCGGCAGCCAGGCTTCAGGACCTCTGACCGGCACCAGGAGCGTCAGCGCCGCGCCGCCAAGCGCGACGGTCAGAAACAGCCAGGCACTCCAGGCCGGCACAAAGCCTGCCAGCTGCAGCCCGATGATGAATCCGGCGACGAACGCGGGCAGGACTTCCAGCTCGAAACCGCTTCTGGCAACAGCCTGAGACGGCGGAACCGGCGCGGCGGGATCGTTCGGATGCTGGCGTCCCATGCCGGTCACGGGTCGAGCCGCACGCCTTCGAGGCGGAGCCGCTCCATTTTCGCTGCACCGAAGCCCGGAACGCGTCGCTGAAAATCCTCCCAGCTCGTGAATGCGCCCTCGCGCCGTGCGGCAAGAATGCGATCCGCCGTCACAGGCCCGATACCGGGGCATGCCAGCAGTGCCGCACGATCAGCGGTATTGATGCTCACTTTCGAAGGGGCCTGCCTGCCGGGTTCCGCAATCGGCTCTCCCCAGATTCTGCCCTGAGAGTCGGAGGTTGTATCGATGACGACTTCCCCGAGCGGCACGGCATCGGAAGGCCTGAGCGCGCGCGGAGTCCACCAGACCATGAAGACATTGATCAGAAGCGAACTCAGAATCAGGATCAGGAATTGACGGCGGTCACCGGCGGTTGGCTCAGACACACCCTCCATCCTTCCCCCTCGTTTCGAACCGTCCAGGAACGGTTCCCGAGAGCGTTTGCTATCCATCTGATGTCGGCAAGCTCACGAACCGGCTCCGTCTGGAATCGGCCTGCATCCACGACGACCCAGTTCCAGCCTCCCTGCTCCAGTGCGATGCGCACGGCCTGGCGCGGCATGAACGGCTCCGCCAGGGTTTCCAGCGAAGCCGGCGGCCAGTCCCCTGTCTGCCCGAGAAGAAACCGTGCAAGCAGGGGAGCGAAAGGTAAAAGGAGTGACCAGATCAGGCGCATTCCGGAAGCCGGGGCTGCTGAATCCGGTGGCGACTGTTTCCATGCTTTTCGCATCGCAGCCAGCGCCGGATAGGCATGCCCTCGCAGAACCAGGTGGTCCCGCGCCGTGAACGCCGCAGCGAGCCAGGGCGAGGCATCCCAGAGCGGATTCTCATCGGAGCCGGAGAGGGAACGCCGCGCGTCTGTCGAATGGTCATGAACCAGCGACAGCCATCGAAAGGCCGATTCCAGAAGCGCCGTGTCCGGAACCCCGTTCCCCGCGGTCAATGAGGCGATGCACACGGCATCATATCCGTATTCCGCGGCTGTTTCAGGGGCGACGGAGAGGGTCCCCCCCGTCAGCGGAGTCCAGTCATCAGAACCGCTCCACCAGCGGGCCGCACGATGCCGAACAGCCTGGTCGAGAGATTCCTGCCGGAGTGGTTGTGTTTGAGGCCAGCTGCAGGCTTCACGGGCTATCCGGTGCGGATTGTACCGGATGCTCATCGGCCCAGCAAACCCCAGAGCTGATCGATACGTTTGTTCTTGATGCCGGCCTCGTAGGCGAGAAAGAACAGCATCTCGCGCGCATGATCGACGATTGCCGGCTCGTTCATCGATTTGCCGCAGGCGATGAGCAGCCGGACCTCGGTGACGAAAAAGTCCTGGTCGGTCGGCTGGGCATTTTTTTCAACGGCAAGAATGCCCTTCATCACTTCCGTATACTTTTTGGCTTCGATCAGCTCGATGAGCCCGTTCACTTCGCGTGCCGTGGCGGCCGCCCGTTTCATTTCGACGCCTTCAATGCTGTTGAGCCTGCCGGCGCGCTCTTCGGCGATCTTGACGATTTCAGGGGCTTTCTGAAGGTCGAAAAACCGATCGTATGCCTGAATCAGGGCCGCTCCGACGATCAGCTCGCCGACGTCTTCCCCGGTCGGGAAGGTGGCGCCCCTGAGTCCCAGGATGTATCGATACACTCTGGCATGGACATTGATCTCCGCTTCCGCCTTCGTAAACGCCGTCATCGCGAGATCTCCGCGATCCTTTTCGATAGCCAGCCGGCCCTCTTCGAGAAGGCTGTCGAACCGTGTCTGGGCTTTCGAACCGAGCATGAATGACCCGCCGACGACGACGACCACGAACAGGATCAGCACGAGAGGAAGAACGATGCCGAGCGCAAGGCCGCGACGGAAAAAATCGCTGCCCCGCCGGGCGGGGCGGTTCATCGCGGTCGTATGAGCAGAAGAGCTTCTGATTGTTTCTTTGGAATTCATCGGGAGCATTATAGCCCCATCGGACATTCCCTGCAACTGTGCCCTGCTTCGGTGTCTCCGCTTCCGGAGAGCATTCGCCGGCGGCAGGTGGGAGGGTTGCTTCCGGAGCCGGAGTGCGGTAATGCTTGAAGAATGAACGACATGCACGAGATGACCGGCATTGACACTCCGACCCCTTTTCTCGTCGACAGGCTTCTTTTGAGCAGGCTTCTCGACGCGCTCGGCTACAGCACGGGAGACTGCCGCTACGGATTCCTCGAAAAACTCTGTGCGGTTCATCGCATAAACACTCTGGCAGGGCTTTTTTCAGCCCGGCACGGCTGGCTCGGCGCAAGCTTTTCGGCGATGGAAATCCTCGCCGTGCTGTACCACCTGCATATCGCCGATGCGACGCTTCCGGCAGAGCGGCGGGATCTCGTGATCCTTTCGAAAGGCCACGCGGCGATCGCGCAGTATGCGATCCTGGCTGCCTGCGGCCTGTTCCCGGTCGAAAAACTGCTCACCTACAAGGCCGCCGGCGGCCTGCCCGCGCATTGTGACCGCACGGTGCCCGGTGTTGACACGGACAGCGGATCGCTCGGACAGGGGTTGTCGAAGGGAATCGGTCTCTCCGCGGCCCGGCGTCGCGCCGGCATTCCCCATCACTGTTTCGTCCTGTTCGGCGACGGCGAACTGCAGGAGGGCCAGGTGTTCGAATCCCTCCTGACGCATGCGCGGCAGGGCCTGACGCACTGTATTCCGATCATCGATCGAAATTCCCTTCAGTCCGACAGCCGTTGCGAGGACATCAAGGATGCACGTGACTGGAACGGTGTTCTGACGGGAATCGGCCTGCGCGTGTTCCGGTGTGACGGCCATTCGGTTCAGGCGCTCGATCAGACCCTGCGGGCCGCGACGGTGTGCGGTCAGCCGGCTGTGGTGATCGCCGAAACCGTGAAAGGCTATGGAACCTCGCTGACCGGTATGACTCCGCAGACGGCGCGGCGACAGGGAGTCTGGCACGGCCGGATTCCCGACTGGCGGGAGTATCTGGCAATGACATCCGAACTGGTCGAGCGAACGGGTGATTCTGATATATCTACTGCTTTTTTATCGTGGCGCCGGAGGTTCACGGCGACGCCGGCCTCGGCGGTGTTCACCTCTCTTCCGGCTGCTTCCCCGTTGCCAGCCGCACGCTCGACCGCCGACGGCTTCGTTGCCGGACTTCTCGACTCGATGGAGCGGCACAAGATGTTGTTCGCGCTCGATGCCGATCTTGAAAAATCCTGCCGCCTGACCGAAGTCGCCGTGCGGTTTCCCGAGCGGTTCATCGAAGTCGGCATAAGCGAGCAGGATATGACCTCCATTGCCGCCGGGCTGGCGCTCGGCGGTGGCGTCGGCGTCGTGAACACCTACGCATCCTTCCATAAACGGGCTCTCGATCAGCTGTTCGCGATTGCCGCCGAAGGCCTGCCGGCCATTGTCGCCGGCCATTACGCGGGCCTCGATTATCATACCGACGGGAAATCGCACCAGTCGCTGAACGACATCGGACTGATCCGCGCCATCGGCGGCTTCGACGTGTACGAGCCGATCACGCCGGAAGATGCCGGAAATCTGCTTCACATCCTGCTTGCAAGATACGAAGCCGACCGCGCCGCCCATCGCCGTTCGACTCCGGCATACGTGCGCCTGCACCGCACCCCTCTCAAAGAACCGCTTCCCAACCCTGTTGAGGAAGCACCGCTTCGATGGCGCAGATGGTGTATCAACGGCTCCGGCGACGGTGATGATCTCACGGTTGTCCGTCTTTTCAGCTCCGATCCGCATCTGCTTGCGATGGCGCTTTCGGCATCTACGCTTCAGACTGATCCGGCTTGCCCCGGAATCGAAGTCATCGGCTTCATCGACCACTCGGATCCGGATGGTGAGCTTGCGCGGCTCGCCCGTTCCGCGCGCCGCGCCATCGTGATGGAAAGCCATCTTCCGGCCGGCGGCCCTTCCGAATGGCTGGCGGCCCGCGCCGGAACCACCGTCGCACGGTTTGGCCCGACGCGGCTCACCGGCTCAACGAGGAGTTTCGCTGAAATGCTTTCGGCGCATGGCCTCACCCCGCAGGCTCTTGCCGGGCTGATCAAGGCGGGCTGAATAAACTGCGGGTGGTTCCCCCTGGGAACCACCCGCAGACGTTTGTGCCTTGCACGATCTAGCGCTGTCGCTCAGCTTTCCTCGTCTTCTCCGGGGTCGCCGTCTTCCTGGGGAACATCCGATTCCGTCTGCGAAACGTCTTTCGACTGGCGCATTTCGCGGGCCTGGTTCACGAACCAGAGCATGATGCCCTGAGCCCCCGATGCCCCGTAAATGATCTGTTCGAGATACTTGTTGCTCAATTCTATATCGCCAAGTTTACGATGCGCCCCGGCGAGAATATACAGGACCTCGAAAATGCGGGATTCGGGGATGTTTTCCTTGGCAATCCGGGTGCCATCGGGCATGAACTGGTCTTCCACGCTGGTGGCCTTGTTGGTGATGGTGAGAAAATTCACCGCTTCGCGCAGATAGGCATTTTCAAACGCCGTGTAATCGTTTTTCTTCTCTTCGTCGGTCGTCAGCTCAGCCGCATCGCGGCTTGCCCACGCACCATTGAGATAGGTGTAGCCCAGAATGCGGTGGTTGGCCCGGCGTGCCTTGTAACAGATCGCGGCGAGCTCGTATGCGCGTATGGCGGCGTCGAGATCACACTCTTTCTGAAGCTCGTTGAAGGGCTTTCCTTTGGCGATGATGTTGGCTGCCGACTTCTGAAGCAGCGGCGAAATGCGCCGCAGAATCGCCAGTTCCTCGGGCGACATCTGCTTCAGCTTTTCAGAGGCAAGATCCTTCCAGATCTGCTGCCCCGAACTGGCCGCCCGGACCCGGGTCTGCGCCTCCCACTGGGCTTTGTGGCTCTGAAAATACTCTTTGCGGCGCAGATCGTCATCGGTCATGCGCGGGCAGAAATACTTGTCTTCACCGGCGTAGAAGCAGTTCGGGCAGACACACATCGAAAAAAGCCGAGGGTTGATCTGGCCCAGGTAGATCGGCCTGTAATCAAAATCTCGCTTGGATATGCTGAACTGAGACTTGCGCAATGCATACCGCATGAACGGCTTTTCACAGACCGGACAAACGATGGATTTCGGGAAAAAGAGCTTATCGTTTAATGCCACTACGGTCCCCCTGGCATGTCACGCCGATGGAGTCAGGATCTCAAAAGAGGATACAACACCATCAGGGGATCCGCAACAATTTATGTACCTGCGGAATCCAGCGCACTTCCCGGAAATGCGGGCGCAGCATCTGGAGCCATTCAAGAATCAGCCTGCTGTCCCAGTCTGCGAGGGATGAAGCGCTCGAGGAAAAAGGCTGAACAACGGCAATGTATCGGTGAGTATCTATTTTTTCCAGCAGCCGGATGATCTCTTCGGGGTCATCCGTGGCATCGATGACCAGCTTCAGATACGAGTGTTCGGGAGGCACGAACGCGAGGAACCGGCGATGCTTTTCCGTCTGCCGGGCGGTGAGGCCCCAGGTTTTCGAAAGCTTGAGGTCCACGCTCCAGAAATCGATGAGATCTGCCAGTTCAGCCCCTTCGGCAGCAAGGGTACCGTTCGTTTCCAGAAAGATTTTCAACCCCTCGTTGCGGCAGATGCGCGCGAAGGATTTGAGAAAACGAGCCTGTTTGAGCGGCTCACCGCCGGTCAGGGAGATGCTGTGAAAATCGCCGAGGGGATACTCGCTCACCAGGATGTCATACAGGTCGTTCGCGGAAATGGGATTGGCGATCTGCTGCGATCGCCTGCCCGGCCAGGGTGACAGGACGAAGCCGGGGCCGGCTTCCCAGGATTTCTGCGTATCACAGTTGCGGCACAACAGATTACAGCCGGCAAACCGCACGAACAGCTGCATGAGGCCGACCTGCATGCCCTCCCCCTGGATGGATGGGAATACTTCAATAAGTTCAGCAGCGGTTTCAGACATCCTGTCCTCCTGGTTCCTGCTTCGATTGCGCCATGCGCTTCAGCTCATGCTCGTCGATGATGACGATGCCGAGAGATTCGGCTTTCGTCTTTTTGCCTGAGCTGTATCCCGGCCCTTCAAGCGAGCCGATGACGAGAAAACTGGTTTTTGCCGACACCGAGCCGCTGATCCGTCCGCCGTGACGCTTCACAAGCGATTCCAGTTCGCTCCTGGGAACGCTCGCTTCGCCGGTAATCACGAAGGTCATGCCCGCGAGGGTGGGCGTCGCGGCCGGAGGCGCTTCATCAGGCGGTACTCCGATCCACCAGGCTGCGAGACGGTCCATCCAGGCCTGATGCGCGGGCTCCGCCAGAAACCCGGTAATGCACTGCGCGACCTTTTCGCCGATGCCCGGCACCGAAACGAGCTCTTCCGCCGCAGCCGTTCTGAACGCTTCCAGGGTCGGGAAGCGGTGAGCCAGATCCCCGGCGGAGACCGCCCCGACATTCGGAATCCCCAGTGCCGCGATCACGTTGGAAAGCGGTCGCATCCGGGCCTTTTCTATGTTTGTTAATATTTTATCGGCGAGTTTCTCGCCCATCCGCTCGACGCCCAGCAGATCCTCGCGTCTCAGACGGAAAAGATCCGTCGCTTCGGCGACCAGCCCGGCCGCGACAAGCCGTTCGATCAGTTGCGGGCCGATATTTTCGATTTCCATCATCGAAACGAAATACATCACACGCCGCGCCAGCATGCCCTGGCATGAGGCGTTCACGCACCGCACGACGGTGGATTCACCCGCTTCCGGTGCGCCTTCCTCGAGTTCGCGGCTCACCCGCGTCGCCCCGCCGCAGGCCGGGCAGACGAGCGGAGCCTCGATCGGGATTTCCCCGCCGGTGCGCTCCCCGCGTCTGGCCTCGACGACATACGGGATGATGAAGCCGGCTTTCTCGACAACCACGCGGTCGCCGATGCGGATATCCTTCTCCCGGATCTGATCGAGATTGTGCAATGAAGCCCGCGACACGGTGGTGCCGCCCAGTTCGACCGGTTCGAGAACGGCAACCGGCGTGATCTGCATCCGGCCGACCTGCCAGATGACCGACTGAAGCCGCGTGAGGGCCTGCTCCTGTGCGAACTTGAAGGCGACCGCCCATCGCGGCGCCTTGTTCGTTTCGCCCAGTTCGCGCCGCAGGGCGAGGGAATCGACTTTCAATACGACGCCGTCGATATCGAAATCGAGCTCTCTTCGCCATCCGTCGGCGTCCGAAATATATGTTTTGATATCGCCAAGATTGTGGCACAGCCGGGCCGGCGCGTTGGCCGTGAACCCCTGGCCGCCAAGGAATTCCAGCGATTCCCAATGGCTCGCAAAGCCCAGTTCCCGCGCCTGAGCGATGTCATACACCGTGACGCGCAGCTCGCGCGCGGCGGTGACGGCCGGGTCGAGATTTTTCAACGAACCCGAGGCCAGGTTCCGGCAGTTCTTGAACAGCTCCTCCCCGGCTTCGAGACGTTTGTGATTCAGCGCCGCAAGCTTCGAGCGGGGCATCCAGACTTCGCCCCGCACATCCATGTCAAACCGGCTTTCGATCGTCAACGGCACCGACCGGACGGTGCGGATGTTCCCGGTCACCAGGTCGCCCGTTTGGCCGTCTCCGCGCGTCACGCCCGTCATCAGCCGCCCATCCCGGTATGTCAGCGAGATCGAGACCCCGTCTATTTTCAGCTCGGCGACAATCGGGAAAATCCGCTCGCCGGCAATCTTCTGCATGCGGCCGATCCAGTCTGCGAGATCACCCGGGCTGTACGCATTGTCGAGGCTCATCATCGGCACCCGGTGCCGCTCGGTCTCGAACGATGCGGCCATGCCGCCCACGCGCTGTGTCGGGGATTCCGGCGTGACCAGCTCCGGGTGCGCGGCTTCGATCTCGCGCAGCTCCGCCATCAACCGGTCGAACTCCGAATCGCTGATATCCGGTTCGCCCTTGACGTAATACAGCCATTCGTGGCGTCTGATGCGCGTGCGAAGCTCTTCAAGCCGGCCGACCAGATCGAGTGTCGCTGTCATGGATTCCCTGGCGCCGGATCAGCGGTCGAACGCATCGAGCGAGAGAGCCTGGAGCCCGCCGGATGTCCCGACCCAGAGCGTTCCCGAGCCCAGCGCGAGGCTTCTCACGTCGGAAGCGAGAAGCCCGTCCGCCATCGTGACGACCTTCGCCGAACCGTTGCGGATCCGCACCAGCCCGCCCGTGCAGCCGGCCCAGACGTCATCGCCGACCGGCTGGACCGCATCGACCCGGTCGACGGGAAGCCCGCGCGAGCGGTTGAAGACTTCCCAGTCCGCGACGGTGCCGCCGAAAACCTGCTCGAGCGGCGTGCGAAGCCGGCAGAGACCGCCTGGCGTGCCGACCCAGATGTTGCCGGCCGCCGAAACCGCGAGCGAGAGAATCCAGTTGTGCGCAAGATTGGTCGAAAACATGTCGATCGTCGTCCAGGCCGCAGGATTCGCGGCCATGCGGCGCGTATCCCAGACGCTGAGACCGTCATCATTCCCGCAGAGCGCCCAGTATCCGAGTTTTGCGATGGCCCCGATCCAGAGATCGGCAAGCCCGCCGTTCGAAATCTTTTTCGTGACTGTCTCGAACCGCCCGTTCGGCACCAGAAAGGAAATCCCGTTCTGAGTGCCGACCCACAGAACCGTGCCGTCCCAGTTCAGGGACCAGATCATGTCGTGGGCCAGGCCGTCGGCCGCGGTGAATCTCTGAAACCGGCGTCCATCCTGACTCTTCAGAAGCCCATCGAAACTGCCGATCCACAGCGATGTGCCGTCGTGGGCCAGGGCGGTCGCCGGCCGCGCCGGAAAACTGCCGTCATCAGGTGTCATCAGACGTACCTGGCCGGCCGCGACGCGCGCAAGTCCGCCCTCGGTTGCGGCCCAGACAAGGCCGTCGGGCCCGATGACGATCGCATGTACCGCGGGAAGCGGCGCGACCATCTGCCACCAGGCCGGAATCGTCCGGGGAACCGGCGTGCCGGCCGCGGCGAACTGAGCGGGGGTCACTACGGGGGGCCTGTCGCCCTGCGTAACAGCCGGTATGCGCTCTTCGGTGCGTGGAATCGGCGCATTGGCGGGCAGCGGAGGCGGCGTCATGCCGGTCGAAGGAATCGGAGTGCCTCCCGGAGCCGTCTGTACCGGCCCTGATGACGGGCGGCTGAATCGCATGCTGAGAGCAAGGGTGACGACAAGGATCATTCCTGCCCAGAACGCCATGTTTGAGCCGTTCGGGTCACGGGCCAGCGGGTGTCTTGGACTCATTGCGCCTCTCCAGTCGTCACTGCGCCATCGGCACGAACCGGCCGGCCTTTACCAGCGCCAGTTCGACCGGCCGGGTCTCGTTTCCGGTGGCATCGAATCCGCCGCGGCCGGTTATGCCGTCATAGGTGTTGATTGCTGCAAGCGCGTCGCGAAGCGGCGTTCCACGATCCGCGGCTGTTTTCAGCGCCATCGCCGCCAGTTGAAGCGCATCGTAGCCGTGTGCCGCGAACGAGTCGGCTTCGCTGCCGAATTCGCGCTGGTATTGCTCCGTGAATCGTTTCGTCGCCTCGCCGCCGCGGGTGGGATTGAAAGGCATCGTCACCACCGCGCCTTCGGCAGCCGGTCCGGCGATATCGAGGAACCCGGCGGTCGACATGCCGTCACCGCCCAGGATCGGCATCTGCATCCCCAGTTCCCGTGCCTGCCGCACGATGAGGGCTGACTCGCGCGCGAGACCCCAGATCAGCAGCCCGTCAGGGTTCAAGGCTTTCAGACTCTCGAGTTGTCTGGCGAAATTGGTCATGCCGCCGTCAAAGGCAACACTTGCGGGAATCGACTGGCCCAGCTCGGTTGCTTTGGCTGCATATACCCGCGCGCCCATCGATCCGTATTTGTTACTGTCGTGAAGAATCGCGACGCGGCGCAGTTTCATCGATCGGACGGAATTTCCGGCCAGGTCCGAGGCCTGTACGATGTCGTCCGTCAGGCAGCGGAAGGAGTAGCGGAACCCGACCCGGGTGATGAACGGGTTCGTGCTGACCGATGTCAGCATCGGCACCTGCGCCCGTTCACAGATCCGCTGCACATTCATCGTTGCATCGGAGCTCACCGCTCCGATGATCATCACCGCACCCTGGCGGTAGATCAGATCGCGCGCGGCGACGGCGGCGGCGATTTTGTCATTTTCCTCATCGATGAACAGGAGCTCGATGCGCCGGCCACCGATACCGCCGGCCGCATTGATGCTCTCGGTGGCCATCCTGAGCCCATTGCGCATCGAAAGGCCGTAAACCGCCGTGGAGCCTGTAAGCGGGGCGATGACGCCGATTTTGACGGAATTCCCGCCGGTTCCCAGGCCTGCCCAGATGAGCGCGGAAATGACCAGAAGTGCGATGACCTGCGGCAATCCGAATGAACGTTGCATCGCTTATTCCTCCGCGGTTTCAGCAATAGGGATGAACATGGTATCCGACTCAGCCGCCGACGGCGGTTTTAATGTAGGGCAGCATCAGCAGGAAAACTCCGATGAACAGGGCCATGGCGAAGAAAAACAGCAGGGCAAAAAAGAGAAACGGCATTTCACGAACTATTTTTCTGAAAAACTCGCCTTCCACTTCCTCTTTTGCCCTGAACTTGCGTGAGAAACGGTCGAAAACGAAAACCGTGAACGCGCCGATCCCGATGAAGCCGAAGGCAAAGCCGAAACCTGCCGCGAAAACCCAGGTGTGCGGATGGCTCGGTGCCGTCGAAAAGAGCAGCCATGCTGCTCCCAGGCTCACGGCGAGCAGCGAACAGAAGATCGTCGCTGCCCAGAAAAGCCATGCCCAGAGAAACTCTTTCATCCGCTGCGCCTCAGGACCTGACTTTTTCCCACCTGCCGCGGAAGCGGTCAGCGGGATACTTGCGGCGGTTCTTACCCATCTTCTGCTGCAGAGACGCCGCCAGATCGATATTCAGCACATTTGCCAGGCTGAGCAGATAGGCCAGCACGTCGGCCATTTCGTCGGCGATTTCGCCACGCTTGGTTTTGGAAAGCTCAGCCGGCGTCGGGTGTTCCCACTGGAAATGCTCCAGCAGCTCGGCAGCCTCGATCGCGACGGAGGCGGCGACATTCTTCGGCGTGTGATAGGGAGCCCACTCCCGTTCGCTGATGAAGCCGCGAACAAGATCCTTCAGCGACTCAACCGTCGTATCCTGATCGGAAAAAACCGGGCTGTTTTTGGGGGGGATTGGCGGAACAGGCCTCACTGCCGGTTTTTTCTTCCCGGTGGAAGACCGGCGGGGGGCGCTGGAAGGAATAGATGGGGATATATTTTTCAGAGGGCCAGGGGTTGAATTTTTCTTCGGCATGAGAATGAGATGAATGCGGCGATCAGCGGCGCGGCAGACGGTCGACCGAAGCCGATTCTGCGAGCATCGCCGCGTTGAGACGTAAAATCTGCCAGGCCAGATCGAGATTGACGAGGTCGAACGTGTCGGTGACCTGGTGATACGTCGGGTTGTCGTCATACTCCGACTCGATCGTCAGCACCGTCGGAA